>NZ_SJPO01000004.1:0-300000 GCF_007859935.1 Posidoniimonas polymericola
GACTGATCTCCGTGAGACTCCCAGTCTCGTACAGGGGACTTGCACCCCACAACAATCACGCCCGTGCCGGGCGTACACAATGCCGTGAACCGGAGGACGGCGTCGCGCGTTTGCAAATGGAAAGTCAACTCGCCGTCCCCGGTTACGGCTACCGTTAGGGCAGTCGTCTATCTTGCTGAGGCGTGCCCAACCTCAGCGACTTTGAGCCCGGATCCTTCGACGCCCAGGAGTGAGCCTCCTGCGCACCGGGGTAGCACCGACAGTCGTTCGCACCGCGGCCGGCCAGCGGGTCCGCTCGTTCGAACGATTGTCGGTGGGCGAAGCCCAAGAGGCATTGCGGCGCCGACGTACGCTTGCGGCTCGAACGCCTCTTGTCGCAATACACCGACAACTGCTCGGTCGTTGCCTTGAGGGGATGATTGTCCATCCCGTACATTGGCGGGCGGAAAATCAGCGATCCTTACTAGGCGACTTTTCTATGCGCAAGCTGGCGATGGTCCTCAACGCGGTCGTCGTGGTGTTCTTTGTGGGATTCCTTGCCTACACGGTGATTGCACGCCAACACTTAGAGTCACTCGCCCGTGAGTTTGTCGTCGAGAAGACACTTGAGTACGCCGGGCCGTTGGTGGAAGTTGGTGAGGCATCGCTTGAGTCGCCGCTTGCAAAGAAGCTCCTCTCCGACGACCAAGCGAATGCCATCCGCAGCGAGATAACTGCGTACCACGCCGACCCTCGTGGGTACGTCACCGACTTGGCCGAACGAAAGCAGGACGCCGCTCCGATCGAGAACGCCAATCCCCTGCTCAAGAAAGTTGCGTCGATCAAGAACAAGGTGCGGACCTTCTACTACGACACACTAAACGCATTGATCACCGACCTGCGAGTATTCTCGTGCTCGAATCTGATCGCCGGGCTCATTGCGTTGGGCTTGGCCTACTGCTCTCCGGGCGAGATCCGCACGCGGATCTTGCTGCTTTCGCTGGCGATGTTCGTTGCTGTTCTCTACTGCTCCTTCCTGTACCTAGATGATCTGACATTCTTCCGCATCCTCTCCCGCGCGCACTTGGGTTGGGGGTACGCCGTCGTCCTGTGCGTGGCGATCGTCAGCGTGTATCGAGACTACGTGCGTCATCTGCCCGGAGAGGAAGGGAAAGCGGCGGCTGGGAAGCCAGCAAGTATCGACGCCGATTGACGGCGGGACAGGGACTGGCGATCGCTCGTCTGGTCGGAAGAAACAGGAGGACGCAGAGAGAGCAGAGATGCGGGGTACACCAGTGCCACGAAACTCCAAACCGGGAGGCATACTCACACGCAACAGGGAGTGAGCACGCATGTAATTGGAATGCAGGGGCCCGGATTAGATGCGAAATTGCTGCAAAGGGAGCAGATTGAATGCGTGCCCGCTGATCGGCGCCTGGTGGAGTTGCTGGGACTTGCCGATTACCATGCTATAACCGGGCCCCGCCGCCCGCCCCCCTCAGACACCTTCCAGCGCACCCTGTTTCGGGAGTGAGACTAATGAAGCTGAAACTTTTCGCGGTTGCCGCGTTTGCCGCGGCAACCGCCGCGTCGTCGGCAGGAGCCGCCGGCCTCTACTTCAGCATCGACAGCTCGTCGGCGCTCTATCAACTCGATCTCTCGACCGCTGCGCCAACGCTCGTTGGAACCACCGGGGTGTCGGGCAACACGGTCGGTCTGTCCGAGTCGAACGACCCCAACATCCTGTACGGGAGCACCTGGAACGATCTCGCCACGATCGACATCAGCAGCGGAACGCACACGATTATCGGGAGTATTTCCGGCGGTGCGGAGGGCTTGGCCTGGGCGCCAGACACGCAGACCTTGTACGGCTATATCAATCGATCTTTCTTCACGCTCGACCCCTCGACCGCCAACAGATTGACTACGCTGGCCACTACTCCAGCCGAGGTTGAAGGACTCGCTTGGAGGGGCGACTCGATTTACGGGTTCGGTGGAACCGACGACACCCTCTACCGCTACTCGATCGCCGGAGACTCCTGGTCGACAGTGGGCTCCACCTCGATCCCTTTCGCGGACAGCACCGGCCTGGCGTACGACCCGAGCGTCGACCTTTTCTACGCCATCAACGATGCGGGCGGCCTCTACAGCGTAAACCCCAACACGGCCGCCAGCACGTTTATTGGCGACACGGGTTTGGGCCGAGGCGGTGGTCTGGCGTTTGTCGGCGTCCCCGAGCCGAGCGTTCTTGGCCTGCTCGCTGCCGCGTCGAGCGTCGCGACACCGCTGCGGCGTCGCCGCTAAGGAGCGGTCCAAGGGCCGCGGCTGGTGGCACTGCTTCTCGGCGCCACTGATTAGCTTGCTGACAGTGCGACGCGGGTACCAGGGGCGCGCTGCCGGACAAGCCGGACAGTGGCACGTGGTTCGCAAATCTGCCTCGCCTAATACGCCGGACCGCGGAGATCGATCACGCCGTCAGGCCAGCCCTCGTTCGTCGGGTAGCGCATCACGACCGAGTCGCCGAACGGATTGGCGGCGGGGTTGGCGGCGGGGTTGGCGGCCTGCGAGTTGACGATCGGGTTGGCGACCGTCACGGCGCCGAGGCGTTCGTAGAACGGGCGGACCGGCTCGCTGGTCTGGAACAGGGCGAACGGGAACACGCCGCGGTCGACCAAGTTGAAAGCCGCCCGCACCACCCGTGCGCCGAGGCCCTCGCCGCGCCGCGCCGGGTTGCTGCAGACCTTGCCGAGGCCCAGCACCGTGAGGTCGCCGGCTGGCGAGTGGATGGTGCGGGGCTCGATGATCGCGTTGGCGATGATCTGATCGCCGTCCCGCACGACAAACGCGCGGGGCGCCTGATCGCCGGCTCCGCCGTACGCGTCGGCCAGGTCCTGCAGCTGCCGCGCGCGGAACGCGGCGTCCTTCTCCGGCTTGGGCCAGGTGCGGTAGATCAGCTCGGCGATCGCCCGGAGGTCGGCCGGGTCGAGGGTCGCCAGGGGCAGGATTTGGTCGGTCAGGGTCATGCTAGCAGCGTCGGTCGTGGTCGTCGGCATGTTAGGTAAAGCCTACCGCGCGATTCCGGGCGGGCAAACGAAGGTTTTTCCGGGATTTTTGGCGGTCCCGACCCTCCGAGGCTGATCTGCCGTAACAGGAGGGCGGGCGCCGCGTACTAGGGGTGTGGCGCCCGACTTTTCCTGATTCCTCACCAAGCCCTCCGACGCCCATGTACGCCCTGCCTGAATCCGACAACCTGACCGACGTCCCCGAGATCCCGCCGGCCTGCCGCCGCGCTGCGAGGCCCACCGCCGCGCGCCCCACTGCCGGGCGGCCCAATACTCTGCGTCCCACAGCCCCACGACTCGCGCCGTCACGCTCGATGCTGCGGGCGAGCTACGCCGAGCTCAACCGGCTGGCTGAGGGTCTGGTGCGGGCGCGAGGCGCCGCTCGGTGCATCGACCTCCGCACGCTGGTCAACGAGGCGGCTCGCCACACCATCGGTGCGAGCGGCCTCCAGGAGATCGAAGATCCGGGCGGCTACCTGGCGTTCCTGGCCAACGCGCTCCGCGGCATGCTCGAGGCGCTCGTTGCCGAGAACTATCTGCGGACCGGCCAACGCACCGATGTCTGGCTCCACCTGCCCGGCATTCGTGGGGGAGCCGAACTCGTGACGCTGCTCTTAGCGCTCGACCGACTCAACAGCCGCAGCGCCCGCCACTGCCAAGTCGCTGTGCTTAAACTGTTCGGCGGCTTGAGCGACGGCGAGGTCGCCGTGCAGCTCGGGCTGACCGAGGCCCGCGCGCGGATCGGCTGGCAGCGGGCGAGCGAGTGGCTGTCGCTTACTTGTTCAGCACCGCGGCAGTGAAGTTGGCGCCGGTAGTAGCCGGGTCCCAGTTCCAGGCGTCGCCGTAGCGGCGTTCGTAGTCGCGCCAGATCTCGAACCAGTACGCCAGGAATTGGTACGGCGCGAGCGGGTCGTACCGCGCGTGGATCAGCGGGTCGAGCAGCTTGTCGTTCTTCGGGCGCTCGGCCCCGGTCACGTGGCAGTAGTGCCGGTAGGTCTCCGTGTCGATCGGCAGGTGGTCGTAGCGGCCCAGGAGCTGCAGCATGTTGGCCGCCGCGTAGGGGCCAATCCCCTTGAGCTCGAGCAGCCGCTCGCGGAGCTCGAGCGTTCCGCGTTCGGGGTGCTCGAACCAGTCGGGATCAACGTCGCCCCGCTCGAACGCCCGGGCGAGATTGATGATCCGCCCCGCCCGGTAGCCGACGCGGCAGCTCGCCTTGAGCCGCGACGGGGTGAGCCGGGCGAGCTGCGCCGGCGTGGGGAAGGCGCCCTGGCCGACCTTTTCGACCAGGTGGCGGTTCATGCTGATCGTGTTCCGCCACGTGACGTTGCAGCCGGTGATGGTCTTGACCAGGTCCTCGAAAAGTGTCGGCGAGCGGAACATGCGGCCGAACCCCCGCCGCCGTGCGGCCGGGCAGAGCCGCCGCCAGTCGGTCAGGTCCTCGTCGATGCGGAGCATCCGCGTCACCGCCGCCCGCACGCGCTGCTGGGCGGTGCGGTCGAGCAGCGCGTCGCAGGCGACCCGCAGCGGGGCGCCCGGCCCACCGGGCTGGGTCAGCGTGACGCCGACCGTCTCGGCCCCGAGGGTCAGTGGCCGGTACAGTGTCTGGTCGGCGGGCCGCCAGTCGTTGGGGGCCAGCAGGAAGTAGCCGTAGGAGCAGACCGCCCGCTTCAGCTCGAAGTCGGCCGGCACACGCAGCGTGAGTCTGGAAGGCATTTTCTGGCGAGTGAATTGAGGTGAGACGCAGGTGGTTGTACCAAATTCCGTCCGGTCCGCCCGCAACCCTTTCCGGCGTTTCGGGGCACGGATAAACTGACCGGATGCTCAGCCCAACCTCATCGCAGCTCCTCGAAGGCGCGGACCTCGACGCGGCCCTGGACGACCTGTCGGCCACCGGCGCCGACTTCCACCGCCGCGGCTGGTCGCTCGGCACCAGCAGCAACTACAGCGTGCTGGTCGGGCGCGACCCACTGGAGCTGATGGTCACCGTCAGCGGCAAGGACAAGGGCCGCCTGGGCCGTGGGGACTACGTCCGCGTCGGCGCCGACGGCAAGCCGGTCGAGGCCGGCGCTCCGTCCTCGTCGGCTGAGACCATGCTGCACGTCGTGCTGGCCGAACAGCCCGGCGTCGGGGCGGTGCTGCACACGCACTCGCCCGCCGCGACCCTGCTGTCCGACCGCTACGCCCGCGACGGCGTGCTGCGGCTGTCGGGCTACGAGATGCTCAAGGGCCTGGCCGCGCACGGCACGCACGAGTCAACCGAGCTCTGCCCGATCTTCGAGAACACGCAAGACATCCCGACCCTCGCCGAGCAGGTCCGCGAGCGGCTCACCGACGCCGAGCACCCGCTGCGTCACGGCTTCCTGATCCGCAAGCACGGCCTGTACGCCTGGGGCGCCGACATCGCCGAGGCCCGCCGCCACATCGAGGTGTTCGAGTTCCTGATGGACTGCGAGCTGCGCCGGCTGAGCCTTAGCTAAATTCATTCACCGCCAAGACGCCAAGAACGCCAAGCAACTTGTGCCAGCCTGAACTTGGCGGCCTTGGCGTCTTGGCGGTTAAAAACTGATTGGAGTTTCCCATGGCGACCGTAACCGTAGCCGACGACAACCGCCGCATCGAAGACCCCGAGGCGATCCGCGAGTTCCTCGCGCCGTTCGGCATCTGGTACGAGAAGTGGGACGTCGAGGGACGCCTGGGCGACTCGCCGACCGACGAGCAGATCCTCGCCGAGTACAAGCCGGAGATCGACCGGCTGAGCGAGCGGGGCGGCTACGTCACGGCCGACGTCATCAACGTCAAGTCGGACACGCCGAACCTCGACGCGATGCTCGCCAAGTTCGACAAGGAGCACACCCACAGCGAGGATGAGGTCCGCTTCACGGTCGCGGGCCGCGGCGTGTTCTGGATCAGCCCCGACGAGGGTCCTGTCTTCTCGGTCGAAGTCACCACCGGCGACCTGATCAACGTCCCCGCCGGCACAAAGCACTGGTTCCACCTCTGCGGCGACCGCCAGATCCGCTGCATCCGCCTGTTCCAGGACCCCAGCGGCTGGACGCCTGAGTACATCGAGGGCGGCGTGCACACCCAGCACCAGCCGGTCTGCTGGGGCGGCAGCTACCTGCCGAAGGCCGAGGGGATCAAGGGCGCGGTGAAACTGTGATCAACGCCCAGGCGGCCGGCGTGCTGATGGACGTCGAGGGCACGACCTCGTCCGTCAAGTTCGTGTACGACGTGATGTTCCCGTTCGCGCGGCGTGAGCTCGCCGCGTACCTCGCGCAGGCTTGGGGCGAGCCCGCCTGCCAGGCCGCGTGCGAGCAGATCGCCGCCGACGCCGGGCACGCGTCGCTGGAAGCCTGGTCGTCGACTGCCGACGCCGCTCCACGTGACTTGGTAGAAACCGAGGCGACCCGCCTGATGGACGCCGACCAGAAGGCGACCGGCCTGAAGCAGCTGCAGGGGCTGATCTGGAAGAACGGCTTCGACTCCGGCGAGATGGTCGCCCACGTCTACCCCGACGTGCCGCCCGCGCTCGACCGCTGGCGGGCCGCGGGCGCCGACCTGCGGATCTACTCGTCCGGCAGCATCCAGGCCCAAAACCTGTTCTTCGGCCACACCCAGCAGGGCGACCTGCTGCCGCTGCTCTCCGGCCACTACGACACCACCACCGGCCCTAAGCGCGAGGCCGCCAGCTACACCTCCATCGCCGCCGACTGGGGCCTCGCGCCCGCGTCGATCCTGTTTCTGAGCGACATCACGGCCGAACTCGACGCCGCCCGCGACGCCGGCCTGCAAACCGCCCTGCTCTTGCGTCCCGACAACGCGCCGGTCGAACCAGGGCACGGGCACGCGGAGGTGTCGAGCTTCGGTGAGATCGAAGTGCGGCCATAGTAGCTCGACGCTCCGCGTCGAGTCGCTGCCGGCCCGCCCGCACATCAAATGAATGAAGCCAGGGCACATCCCGCAGCGTTCGCGCTGCCTGGAGAGTCTGGAATAGTCTCTCGTGCGTTCGGATCGAGCGACACGACGCGGAGCGTCGTGCTACGATGGGGTCCGCGTTGCCAGCCAGAGTCACACAGGTGATCTGGGCCGGAAGGCTCGCGATTGTAGACCGACATGGTGACTAGACTGCCCCTATCCGTTCCGCGCACTTCGCTCTCTCGTGAGCTTCAAATTCGTAGATATTCCGAACTGCCCCGCGGCTGACGACGGGCGCGTTCGTGTCGTCAAAACGTTACGGCGGGCGAAGCCGTTGGAATTTGCCGCCGAAGACCTAGCTTTCGCCTTTCCGGGGAGCGTGGGCGGGCTTCGGTATTGCCTCGAGATTGGCGCCACTCGTCAAACCGCGGGTGCGATAGAAGTTCGAAAGAACCTACAGCTTGGGCCGATACGCACCTACCTTGCCACGGCGTTTGTGGATGGCTCGACATTGGAGATCGTGGAGTGGAGCGATACCCCCAACCTGTCTCGTGTCTATCGTGACTCACTGGAGATTGGCGCCATCGAGATCGCCGAACACCGGAAGGTGCTGGCGGTCGCTTTGCCATGGCGTTGGAATATTTCGCTTGGCGACCGTACCTTTGGGACTGTTGAGCGGAGCATGGTTGTGAACGCCGACAGTCTGTGCATCGATCGTCTCGGCGGCGATGCTCTTCCGCTGCGAGTTGCGAGGGTCGATTCCCTCGTGAATGCGATCGACATCTTACTCCGCCTGTTTACGCCGGCTGGTTTCCTACTTCCGACTCCAACGAATGGCGATCTCGTGTTGAGGCGCCACGACGCCCAACTCGACTTAATGCAAGCGTGGCTCTATTTCGCAACGGCGGTCTATTTCAGGATGTTAGCATTCGACCTCGATTTCAGCTGATCCCCGCCCCCCGGGCTAGAACGGCGTGACGGCTCGGAGAGCCGTCGGTACATTCAGCGGCGCCGCCCCTTTCCTTGGCGACTTGTCGGTTCAAAACCTCCCCACTGCAATTCCCGCAGTGCAACCGCCCGGCCGGCGCATTACAATGCCGCGACTACCACAGGCCTAACGCCCCTCACGGCGCCCCCGGAGTCGCGATGCTGCTCGAGACGCTTGACCTAGTCATTATCGCCGCGGTGATCGCGGTCACGGTGCTCGTGGGGCTCTGGTCGAGCCGGCAGGCGGGCAAGAACCCCGACCAGTACTTCCTGTCGGGCCGCGGCATGTCGGGGTGGCTGCTGGGCATCTCGCTGGTCGCCACCACGTTCTCGACCGACACGCCCGGGCTGGTCACCGAGCTGGTCCGCACGCAGGGCGTGGCGGGCAACTGGGCGTGGTGGGCGTTCCTGCTGACCGGCATGCTGACCGTGTTCCTGTTCGCCCGGCTGTGGCGGCGGTCGGGCGTGGCGACCGACCTGGAGTTTTATGAGCTGCGGTACCACGGGCCCGCGGCGCGGCTGGTGCGGATGTTCCGCGCGCTGTACCTGGGGCTGGTGTTCAACGGGCTGGTGATGGCCGGCGTGTCGATCGCGGCAATCAAGATCGGCCACGTGATGCTCGGGTTTTCGACCACCGAGGTGCTGCTCTACGGCGGGCTGACGGCGCTAATCCTGAGCACGATCGGCGGGTTCCGCGCGGTGGTGCTGACCGACTGCCTGTTGTTCGGCGTGGCGATGGCGGGCTCGTTTGCGGCCGCGTACTTTGCGGTGCAGCACCCGGCGGTCGGCGGCTTCGGCCAACTGTTCAACCACCCGGAAGTGGCCGCCAAGCAGGCGATCTTGCCGCCGTGGGACTGGAGCACCGAAGAGTCGCGGAACCTGCTGATGACGGTGCTGCTGATGCCGCTGCTGGTGCAGTGGTGGAGCGTCTGGTACCCCGGCGCCGAGCCGGGCGGCGGCGGCTACATGGCGCAGCGGATGCTGGCCGCGAAGAACGAGAACCACTCGGTCGGCGCGGTGATGCTGTTCAACGCCGCCCACTACGCGCTGCGGCCCTGGCCGTGGATCGTGGTGGCGCTGGCCTCGCTGGTGGCGTACCCCGAGTTGGCCGACCTCGAGCGGGCGTTCCCCGACCTCGACCCGGCCAAGCTCGGGCACGACCTGGCCTACCCCGCCATGCTGACCCAGGCGCCCACCGGCTGGCGGGGCGTGATCCTGGCGTCGCTGCTGTCGGCGTACGTGTCGACCATTTCGACGCAGCTCAACTGGGGCGCGTCGTACATCACCTACGACTTCTACAAGCCGCTGACCGGCGGCGCGGCCTCCGACAAGCAGCTGGTCGTGGTCGGCCGGGTCACGACCGTCGTCATCATGGTGCTGACCAGCCTGCTGGCCGTGTACCTGCAGACCGCGCGGCAAGGGTTCGACCTGCTGCTGAGCGTCGGCGCGGGGACCGGCCTCGTGTTTGTGCTCCGCTGGTACTGGTGGCGGATCAACGCGGTCAGCGAGATCGCCGCGATGATCGGCTCGGTGCTGGTGGCCGCCTTCTTCCAGTTCACCAAGCACGACTTCGCGCCGTGGCAGGTGATGGGGCTGAGCGTCGGCGTCACGACCCTCATCTGGCTCACGGCGACCCTGCTTACCCGACCGGAGCCCGACGCGACGCTGTTCTCGTTCCTCAGGTTGATCCGGCCGCGCGGGCCCGGCTGGAAGCGGGTCTACGACCGGGCCGCCGCCGAGGGGCACGCCATCGAGACCGACCCGCGCGACTCGATCCGGCTCGGCCTGCTGCGGATGGCGCTCGGCATTGCCGCGATCTACGGCGCGCTGTTCGCGATCGGCAAGGCGTTGTACGGCGAGTCGGCGACTGCGGTCGCCTTGGCGGTAGTGGCAGTCGTCGCGGGCGGGGCCCTGGCGGTGAGCTTCCGTCGCGGCGCGGCGGTGGTTCGCGGCTAGTTGCGTGGGTGGGGCAAGATCGCCTGACCGGCGGCGAACCACCCTCCAGAGCCGCTCAACCCTACGCACTCGGACACCGGAGCCCCTGCCTTGATCCGCCGCACCGCCCTGCTGCTGCTCGTCGCGCCGTTGATGGCCGGCTGTTTCGTCTCCGGCTCCAGCTACCGAGCGAGCCTCGCCTCGCAGTTGTCCAAGTCGGACGGCTCGACGCTGCGGGTCGAGTGTGTGACCGACACGCCGCACGACGCCACCAACATCTCGTCGACAATGACGCCCCGGCCCGGGGTCACGGTCGTCATGGACGCCCGCACGTTCGTGGTCTACGAGGACCGGGTGACGCTCAACGGCGAGCCGATCGCGGAGCTCAAACCCGCCGCGAATAAGGTGCGGATCGAGATCGACGCCAACGGCTACGAGCTGCTGGTTGATGGCCAGCAGGTCGCCGCGGCGGATTGAGTGGCGGCTAGCGAGCGGCCGCCTTCAGCTCGGCGAACCTAGTCCGCATGGTTTGGAGCCGCTTGGCGTGCCGCGGGTCGTTGACGAGGTCTTTTTCCTCGAGCGGGTCGTCGGCTAGATGAAAGAGCTGCTCGACGCCGTGCGCGGGCCAGTAGAAGTACTTCCAGTCCCGCTCGACGAGGGCCTCGGAGGCAGGAATGAAATCTTTGCTGCGGATGGTGGGGTGCTCGTAGAAGAAGTCGTGCCGCCAGTCCGCGGCTTCGCTCGTCAGGTAAAGCGGCGCGAGGTCCTCGCCCTGCATCCCGGCCGGCGCGTCGTGCCCGGCAGCGGCCAGCATGGTCGGCGCCAGGTCGATGCTGAGCGTGAGGGCATCGCTGACATCGCCCCGCCGGTCGTCTGGCAGACGCGGGTCGAGGAGAATCAGCGGCACGCGGATGCTCTCTTGGTGCGGGTACCACTTGTCGGCCAGGCCGTGCTCGCCGTGGTAGTAGCCGTTGTCGGTCGTGAAGATGACTAGGGTGCGTTGCAGCTCACCCTGCCGACGCAGCTCCTCGACCAGCCGCCCACACACGGCGTCGACCTCGGTCGCCAGGCGGTAGTAGTTCTTCATCATCCGCTGGTACTTGTCGGGCTCGTCGAATCGCCAGGTCCAGCGGTTCCGCCCCTCGTTCTGGGCGTCGAAGAAGCGCGGCAGCCGCTCCCAAGAATCGCTGGTCGCGTTGGTCGGCGGCTCGACGAACGCGTCCTCGTACAGCGATAGGCTGCCGGGCTGCGGCAGGTACTGCTCGGGGTTGTGGTCCTCAGCATGGGTGGCAAAAAACGCCACGGTCAGGCAGAACGGCTTGTCGTCCGGCCGCGTGGCGAGAAACTCCAGCGCGTCCTCCTCGTTCCGCTGCGTGACGTGCACTGGGCTGCCGTCGGCGCGTTGGCACCAATGCTTGCCGTGGTACGAGCGGCCGAAGTCGTAGCGCTCTGCCGGGAACAGGCCGTTGTGCCACTTGCCGACGTGGCCCACGTGGTAGCCCGCGGCGCGGAGCAGGCCGGGGTAGGTCTCGGCCCACGGCGTATTGAACCGGGAGAACCCGCGACAGCCGTTCCGCGACATGGTCTGGCCGGTAAGGAGGTTCGCTCGGCTAACGCCGCAGATCGAGGTCGTGACGCAGTTGCGCGCAAAGCGGACGCCACCGGCCGCCAAGCGGTCGAGGCACGGCGTCCGCACGACCGGGTTGCCGGCCACGCCGAGCGTGTCGTGGCGCCAGTCGTCGGCGTAGAGCAGCAGGATGTTGAGCGGCTCACGAGAGGCAGCCGGCGGGGCCGCCGCCTGCAATTGAGCGGCGGTCGCCATCAGCAACGCAGCGCCACCCCAGACCAACCAGCATGCCCGTTGGACGCTTAGCAATCTGGGCCAAAGCCAATGCATCGGATACCCAATTTCTAGTAGAAAAGAGCCACCTGCTACAATCCAATAGGGGGACGCGCCGCCTGCCGTACTCTACACATCGAATCTCTGCGAGATCCGGGCCTCTGCCGATCGGGTTCTCGCTCCAACCAACCTTCGCTGCTTCCGACTAATGTCCGAGTTAGCGCGCACGAGGGGACAAAAGTCGGGCGGTCATTTGCCGCCGGTGAGGATCTAGACCCTTCGTTTGCAGCGCGAAACGAGCCCTCCGGCTCGAAATGGAATCCGACTTTTGTCCCTATAAACCGATGCGCTAGTTGTGGACAAAAGTCTGCGGCGGGCGGCTACTCGTCGCGGAGCACCGAGCGCTCCCCGCCCTCATATTGCGGTCCAGCAGTTGGCGCCACGGGGGGCTGCGGCTTGGCGGGCGGCGTGCTCGAGCCTGCTTGCGGGCCTGCCTGCGGGGCCGGGATCGCCTCGAACTGGGCCTCGTCGAGCGGGCGCCGTTCGAAGCGGGGCGCCTCGGTCTGAGCGGTGTCGGCGGCTGCCTCATCCGGGCCCGCCTGTGCGGGTGGCGCCTGGCCTAGATCGGTCGAGGCGATTGCCTGCAGCGCGGCGCGTGTGCGTTGGAACTCGTCGAGGCTCGACACGGCTTCAAACTTCGGGTCGGCGGCGACCGAGTCCATCCGGCGGAGCAGCCGCTCGGTCTTGGCCGGGTCGGTCAGCTCACGCTGGTCGAGGGCGAAGTACTTCTGCCAGCCCTCGCCGCCGTTGAACATATCCAGACGGTCGTTTAGTCCGGCGTGGGCGACCGCCAGCTCGCCCTCGAGCCCCGCACGGGTGGCGCTGGTCGGCTCAAAATTGGGAGCGAGGTTGTAGGCGGCGGTAGGCGCCGGCGCGTACTGCTGGTCGGCGGGCGACGGGTCGTACTCGTTGTCGGCCGGCGTCGGGCCGTAGAGCGCAGGCGAAGCAGGCCTGACCGACGAGGGGGCCTGCACCTGCACATTAACGCCCGGCCAGCCGTAGCGGGCGCCGTAGGCCCGCGGCGACGGGAACCCATACGAGAAGCCGGGCGCCCGGACCGAGACGCCAACCCCCGGCGCGACCGCGACTCCAACCCCAGGCGCCCCGTACATCATTGCGCGGCGGCGGTAAAACCGCTGAGCGTCGGCCTCGCCGGCGAACAGGAAGACAACGGCAATGGTCAGCAGGGCACGGAACAGCATAGGGGACCTCGGTTCGCAGATTCGAACGGGTAATTTAGGCGGGCTTTAAGCCCACTATTGTAGGTCGCGGGCCACCCAGGGGGCAAACCGCGGTGGCCCGATTGCCCCAATTGGGGGTCCGCCAGTTAGCGGAGTGCAAAACTTACGCCGGTTTCGCGACCAGCCGGTTTGTCCTCGGGGGGGCGCTCTGATACGCTCCGCTGCATGAGCAACGCGTCCGACAACACGATCGATATCCGCCGCCTGATCGACGAGGCGCCGGTGCATCATGTGCACTATTTGCCGGAAACCGATTCCACCAACGAGGTTGCGCTGCATCGGGCGGGCGAAGTGGCCGCCGACCAGTCTGAGCTGGTGCTGACTAGCCGACAGCTGCGGGGGAAAGGACGCGGCGAAAACCGCTGGCACGCCGGCGAGGGCGCCCTGACGTTTTCGCTGATCACGCCGCGGTTGAGCCTGCCCCGCGAGCAGACACCGCGGATCTCGCTGACGGCCGGGCTGGCAATGTGCCACGCGGTCGAGCAGTTTGTCGGCGGCGGCCATCCGCAGCTCAAGTGGCCCAATGACGTCTTCCTCAACGGCCGCAAGGCAGCCGGCATCCTGATCGAGTCGCCGGGCGACTCGGTCGATCGGTTCGTGATCGGCATCGGGCTGAACGTCAACAACCCGCTAACTGACGCCCCCGCCGAGGTCCGCGACCTGGCGACCTCCCTCTCCGAGGCGGCCGGGCAGTCGCTGCCCCTGACCGACGTGCTGATCGCCTGCCTGCAGCAGCTCGACGCGTGCCTGAAACTGCTTCTCGCCGGCTCGGAAGAGCTCGCCCGCGGCTGGCGGTCGGCGTCGCTGCTGGACGGGCGGAAGGTGCGGCTCGCGCTGCCGACCGAGGCGATCGAGGGGGTCTGCCGGGGAATTGGCGACGACGGGGCCTTGCTCATCGAAACGCCCTCGGGCGAGCGGGCCTGCTACGGCGGCGTGGTCGAGCGGTTCGAGTGAAACAGGCCGGCGGGGCGGATTCAAAGAACCCTCTCGGCCAACTATCCTAGGGACTCTCCGAGAGCCCACACATCTCTTTCAGGTTGAGTGCATGGCATTGCTGCTACCGATTCTGGCCGAAGCGAGCGGTTGGCAAGGCATCGTGGAAGGCCGCGGGTTGGCGATCTCAGTCACCGGCATGCTGATTGTCTTTGTCGCATTGGCGACCATCAGCACCTTTATCGCGATGCTCCCCAAGCTGCTGGCCCTGATCGAGCCGATCTTCCCCGAGTCGGCCGGCCATCACCACGCCTCCCCGGCGGCGCCGCAAGCCCCGGCCCCAACGGCGGTGCCCGCCACGGTTGTCGCGGTCGCCGGGTCGCTGCCCGCCGCTGGTCCGGCGCCGGCCCAGCAAGACGACGGCGCCGTGATCGCCGCGATCGGCTACGCGGTGCACGCCAGTTCGTCCGCGGGCAAGGGAGCAAAGGCCTAGCATGGATATCTTCAAAGGCTTTCTCGAAACGACCGCGTTCGCCCAGCTCACGTTCGGCAACGGGATCATGATCCTGATCGGGCTCGTGTTCATCGCGCTGGCGATCATCAAGGACTACGAGCCGCTGCTGCTCCTGCCGATCGGCTTCGGAGCGGTGGTCGGCAACATCCCGACCGACCCCAGCATGGGACTGAGCGTGTACGACTCGGGCAGCGTGCTGAGCTACCTGTACTTCGGCGTCAGCCAGGGCATCTTCCCGCCGCTGATCTTCCTGGGGATCGGCGCCATGACCGACTTCTCCACGATGCTGTCGAACCCAAAGCTCGTGCTGCTCGGCGCCGCGGCGCAGATGGGCATCTTCCTGACGCTGCTCGGCGCGATGTGGCTCGGCTTCACGCCCGAGCAGGCCGGCGCGATCGGCATCATCGGCGGGGCCGACGGCCCAACCGCGATCTTCCTGGCGGCCAAGCTGGCCCCGGAACTGCTCGGCGCGATCGCGATCGCGGCCTACAGCTACATGGCGCTGGTGCCGGTGATCCAGCCGCCGATCATGAAGCTGCTGACCACCCGCCAGGAGCGGCTGATCCAGATGAAGTCGCCGCGGCACGTGTCGAAGCGTGAGCGGATCATCTTCCCAATCGCCGCGTTCCTGATCTGCACGTTCATCGCCCCCGGCGCCCTGGTGCTGATCGGCATGCTGTTCCTCGGCAACCTGCTGAAGGAGAGCACCGTGACCGAGCGGCTGGCCAACACGGCCCGCACCGCGATGATCGACATCGTCACGATCCTGCTCGGCTTCTCGGTCGGCGCCAGCACCAAGGCCCAAAACTTCCTGACCGAACAGTCGCTGCAGATCTTCGGCCTAGGGGCGCTGTCGTTCGCCATCGCCACGGCCAGCGGCGTGCTGTTCGCCAAGTTTATGAACCTGTTCCTGACGCACAAGATCAACCCGCTAATCGGCGCCGCCGGCGTGTCGGCCGTGCCCGACTCGGCCCGCGTCGCGCAGATGGTCGGCCAGAAGGAAGACCCCCACAACTTCCTGCTGATGCACGCGATGGCTCCGAACGTGGCCGGCGTGATCGGCTCGGCCGTGGCCGCCGGCGTGCTGTGGTCGGTGCTGACCGGCTAGGCCGCCCGGTCGGCCAGGTACCGCCGCAGCCAGCGGGTCTCGGGCCCGAGCCAGATCGGCCCGGTGAAGTTGAGCCCGCCGACAACGATCACCAGGGCGTTGAGCACCGCCATGCACATCCACGTGACGTCGCCGTGGAGGTCGGTCTTCTCGTCGGTCAGGATGACCACCAAAAACACCAGCAGGAACAACCCGACTCCGCGGAGCCCGACGACGGCCCGCACCGGGCGGTCGCTGTCGGGGCGGACGGTCGCGTGTTCTCCCCTAGGCTGGCGATTACGGTCGGCGGCTCGGTGGTGGAGGATCTCCCAGACCGTGTCGGCCACCCTCAACAAGGCGTAGCCCAACAGGCAGGCCAGCAGTCCCGGGGACTCGAGCGTCGCGAGGTCGAGGCCGGCCTCGTGGATCAGCGTCATGACAATCAACAGGGTCGAGATGCCGCCCATCGCGAAATCGACAAAGACGCCGCCGAGCGGGTCCCACTTGGCCCGCAGGTGGGAGGGGTGGGCCGCGTGGCTGCCGTTGCGGAGCGCGTCGACCACGACCCAGACGTGCCAGTCGTCGTACATGGTGGCGGCGAACGCCTCGGCCCGCTCCCGGAGCAGCAGCACCTTGGCGGCGTCACAGAGGATGCCGACCCAGGCGCCGACCAGCAGGAAGACCATCATCTCGACCGCGGACCAGCCCCACCAGCCAAGACCCACCAGCGGCACGGCGCCGGCCAGCACGGTCTGCAGCCCGCCGGTGACTTCTTCCCACATGTAGGCCCCGCCCCGCCGGGCGAGCGCAGCGGCGGCGTTCGCGTGGAAGCGTTCGAGGTCCGCCTGGGTGAGCGGGATCTTCTGCTCAGACTTCTTGCTGCGCGCCATCTGCGGGCCCCGGGAGCGTCGTCGCCAACCACAAGGTACCCCCGCTACTCAACATCCGGCAATCCGGTCCGCCAACGCGGCCGCGTCAGGCGGCGTTCTTGGCGCCCGACTCGCTGTTGAGCTTGTTGTACAGCGTCTTGAGGCTGATGCCGAGCTCCTCGGCCGCCTTCGGCTTGCTGCCGTCGTGGCGTTCGAGCGACTCGTGGATGGCCTCCATCTCCATGTCGCGGAGCGTCATCGGCCCGCGGCTCTTGGCGGCGCCGGTCAGCTGACGCTTGCCGAAGTGCCGAGGCAGGTGCTCGGCGTAGATCGGCCCCTCGTCGCACAGGATCGTGGCGTGCTCGATCACGTTGGCCAGCTCGCGGACGTTGCCGGGCCAGACGTGCGAGGTGAGGGCCTCGATGGCGTCGTCGCTCAGCTGCTGCTGGATTGGCTTCGCTCCGGGGCGGAACCGCTTGAGCAGGTGCACGGCCAGCTCGGGGATGTCGGCGGACCGCTCGCGGAGCGCCGGCAGGTGGATCTCAAAGGTGTTGATCCGGTACATCAGGTCTTCGCGGAAGTCGCCCTCGGCGACCATGTCCTCGATGTTGCGGTGCGTGGCGCAGACCACCCGGACGTTGATCGACACGGTCTTGTTCTCGCCGACGCGGCGGATCTCGCGGCTCTCGAGCACCCGCAGCAGCTTGGCCTGCATCGCCTTGGGGAGCTCGCCGATCTCGTCGAGGAAGATGGTGCCGCCGTTGGCGACCTCGAACAGGCCGACGCGGTGCTCGTCGGCGCCGGTGAAGGCGCCCTTGGCGTGGCCAAACAGCTCGCTCTCGATGAGGGTCTCCGGCAGGGCGCCGCAGTTGATCGCCACGAACGGCGCGGCGGCGCGGTCGCTCTGGTCGTGCACGGCGCGGGCGACCAGCTCCTTGCCGGCGCCGGTCTCGCCACGGATCAGCACGGTCGACTCGGTCGGGGCGACCCGGGCGATCAACCGCCTGACCTGCTCCATCGGCTTGGAGTCGCCGATCAGCTTCGGCGCGCCCTCGATGCTCTCCAGCCGCCGCTTGACCGCGTGGTACTGCTTGGTGAGCTTCCGCTTGTCGCTGACGCGCCGCAGCAAGGCCTCGATCTCGACCAGCTTGCACGGCTTGGTGAGGTAGTCGAAGGCGCCGTAGCGGAGCGCGGCGATGGCGCTCTCGGTGGTGCTCTTGCCGGTCAGGATCACCGCCTCGGTGTCGGGCGACTGCTCCTTCAGTTTGGCGATGACGTCGATGCCGGTCAGGCCGGGCATGTCGAGGTCGACGATGATGCAGTCGTAGTTGTTCTTCTCGATCGCCGCGACCGCGGTCTCGCCGTCGGGGCAGACCGTCACGGTGTGGCCCATGCGCGGCAGCTCGAGCTTCATCAGCTCCTGGAGCGACCGCTCGTCGTCGGCGAACAACAGGGCCAGGCCTTCGGGCTTTTGATTCGAATCAGACATCTTCGTGAGCTTGGCGGTTGACGGGGTGTGGTTAAGTCAGTTTAGCGGCTAGGCGGCGGCCGCGAGCGGCGCTGCGGGCAGCGTCACGATGAACTTGGAGCCGGCCCCGGGGCCGTCGCTGGCGGCCTCGATATCGCCGCCGTGCTCCTGGACAATCCGGTAGGTGATCGACAACCCGAGCCCGGTCCCCTGCCCTCCTCGGCGGCGGGTAAAGAACGGCTCGAACAGGTGCTTGATGACCTCGTCGCTCATGCCGCAGCCGTCGTCGGAGACCACCACCCGCGCGCCGCCCGCGTGGGGCTCCACGCCGACCGTGACGCGGCCGCCCGGGTCGAGGCTGTCGAGGCCGTTGGTCACCAGGTTGAGGATCACCTGCTTCATCTCCTGCGGGTTGACGTCCGCGACCACGGCGGGCCCGTCCTGCAGCAGGATGTGCTTGTCTTGGTAGCGGCCGAGGTGCTGCACCATCTCGATGACTCCGGAGGTCAGCTCGCGCAGCTCCGAGGCGTGCTTCTGCGAGTCGCCCATGCGGGAGAAGTCGAGCAGCTTCTCGGTGATCTGCTTGCAGCGGAACGCCTCGCGGCCGATCATCTCCAGGTAGCTGCGGACGACGTCCCACTCCGGGCTGCCGCTCTGGTCCGCGTTGACCAGCTCGGCGAGCCGACCCTCGAGCGACTCGCTGCACATCGCGATCGACGCCAGCGGGTTGTTGATCTCGTGCGCGACGCCGGCCGCCAGGAAGCCGACGCTCGCCAGCTGCTCGCTGCGGACCACCTCCTTGGTGCGTTGCTGCACCTGGCGGTCGAGGTCGTCGCGGGTCTCCTTGAATTGTGTCGTCATGGCGTTCATGGCCTCGGCCAGCTCGCCCATCTCGTCGGAGGTGTTGAGCTGGACGCGGTGCTCGAGGTTGCCGGCGCCGACCTCGCGGGCGCCCTCGACCAGCCTGTGCAGGGGCCGGGCGACCGCGTGGCGGAACACCTGGATCGACATCACCATCAGCGCGGCCGCGATGACCGCGGTGATCCACGCCAGGGGGATCGCCACGTGGTACTGCGTGCGGACCTCGCCGGCCAGCGTGTGCAGCCGGCCGTGCAGGTGGCTCGGCAGCTCGTCCACCAGGTCGCGGAGCTGCTCGATCGAGCCCTCTAGCTGCTCGAGCTGCGCGGAGTCGTCGTTCAACTCGTCGAGCAGCATCGAGTCGTCGAGCCGCTGGTCGCGGATCGTGGCCAAGATCTCCTCGACCCGGATCAGCGTGGCGCGTTCGAGCCGGTCGTCGCCGATGCTCGAGCTGTCGTGCAGGCGGTTCTCGTCGAGCTGCTCGCGGTACTCGGCCAGGGTGTCCTGGAACTGCTCGAAGCGGCTGCGGTAGCGCTCGCGGAGCAGCTTTAGGTCCCACGGGTCGTCGCCGGCCTGGGGCACCTGAGAGAGCAGGTAGATTTTTTCCTCCGCGAGGTTGAAGATCCCCGCGGTGTTGTCGGCTGGGTTCTGGAGCTCCTCGGAGTCGTCCGACAAGTCGAGCGCCCCGGCGGCGCCCCCCTCGGCGAGCAGGTTGGGCTGCAGCGCCTTGTCGCGGTCCATGGCTGCGATCCGCTCGCCCGCCTGGGCGAGGACGACGCGCAGGTCGCCGACGTGGCGACTCAGCTCGTTGGCGAGCGGCAGCTCGGCGGAGCGCGCGCTGAGCGTCTTGACCAGCCCGCGGTAGGCGTACAGGCCGTAGATCGCCGCGATGAACAGCGTCAGTGTGCTGACCGCCAACAGCCCGAGGCCGATGCGTAGCTTGTCGCGGATAGGCAGGTGTGAGAGCACGGTGCGACCTCCTTGTCGCTGCTTCTACGTCGCCGCTTGTCAGGTGGCGGATGAGCGTCGCGGCGGCCATCTTCCGTGATGCCGGGTCGCGACGGCGGGCAGTGTATCAGGGATCGTGAAAAACTTACAACAACAGAAACCGCTGCCCGTGGCGGGTCGCGGCAATTCGCAGCTCAGGCCCGGCCCCATTTCGGCAGCCAGGCGGTGAACGCCGAGCCGAGGGCGGAAAGAATCCGGTCGCGGTCGCAGATCACCGCCCGCATCAGGAGGGCCCCGGCCGCTAGCAGCACCAGGTTGCCGGCCCAAACCGCCTGGGGCGGGAACTTTCCCCCCTTCGCCTGGTCGACGCTGACCATCAGCATCGGGTAGTAGACGATCAGGATCGGGGCGAAGCAGACGAAGAAGCTCGCCAGGAAGTCGCTCTTCCGCAGGATCATCGCCACGGGGACGCCGACCATCGCAAACGCCAGGCACGAGAACCCGCCCGCCCAGCGGCGGTACGGCTCGACGTGCAGGCGGTTGAGGACAAAGTACGCGCCGTCGAGGTCGCGGCCCCGCTCTTCCCACGACGCCCGCGAGACCTGCTCGAACTCGCCGGTCAGCATGGAGTAGGCGGCGCGGGCGGACATGTCGTTGTTGATCTGCTCGATGTCGCCCTCGGTGCGGAGGATCGCCGGGCCGATCTCGGCCAGCGAGTACGTCGAGGGGCTCCGCCCGCTCGACCGGTCGTCGCCGAACAGCACGTCGAGGTCGATGACATGCTCAAACTTCTCTGGGTAGGCGACCGTGGTCGGGCCGTCGACCATGGCGTTGTAGAATTGGATTACCAGCTGCCGGGAGCCGGGCTGCGAGCCAATCTCGGCCCAGTCGGCCGTGACGTTCCAGTCCTTGCCGCCCCCCTTGTCCTGCAGGGTGACGTCCGGGCGGACCAGCTTCTTGCCCTCGACCCGCTGCACGGTGATGCTGAGGTTGCGGTCGGTGTAGGCGCGGTCGACGCGGAGCTTGCCGTAGATCACCTCTTCTAGCGACTCGATGAACACGCGTTCGACCCCCATCCGCCCCCACGAGACCGCGACATCGTTCAGCGCGACCGCGGCCAGGCTGACCGCCGCCGCAAAGGCGAAGGTCGGCCAGGCGATCGCCCACGGCGAGATTCCCATCGACTTGATCGCCACGAGCTCGTTGAACGCCGAGAGCCGCCCGAACACGTTGGTGGTCGCTAGCAGCAGCGCGCCGGGCACGGCAAACTGCATCGCCTGCGGCAGGATGTAGGGCGCGAGTCGGATGATCGGCCCCGGCCCCATGCCGCGGTCGACCGCCTCCTTGCCAACCAGCGCGACGAACACCAGGGTCGTCATCCCGATGAGGGTCACCAGGAACACCTGCACAAGGTCCATCAGCACGTAGCGGGTGAGGATGCGCACGGGACGGCGGGCGGTTGCTTGGTTGAGGGGAGCGGGGACGCGGCGTGGGGCGGAGTGTAGCAAGGCTTCCGCCGCCGGTGAACGACAATCCCCCACGCTAGCACCGGCGCCGCCCGCCGGCCGGGCGGGCAACGCGCATTGACACCCCTGCCGGCGGTCTTGTACAAGCCGCGCGGTTCTAAAAATTCCGCTAAAGGTTTCCCACCCCGTGGCCGACAACGCCCCGAACACCGAAGACGCCGAGGACGCCCCACAGGCGAGCCGCATGCAGCGGCTGCGCCAGTGGAGCCGCGAGCACCCGAAGCGCACGATGCTGGTCGGCGGACTGCTCGGGCTGACCGCGGTCGCGACCATGGCGGGCTGGCTGGTGCTGGCCGACATGACCTCGCCGCACCAGATGGCCTCGGTAGAGAACGCGCTCGAGGCGCTCGACCGCGGCGAGTACGAGTACGCCGAAGACCTCGTGCTGCAGATCCAGGCCGCGGGGGTGGTGGCGGCGAACGACATCGGCGGACCGCTGTTCGTCTTGGGCTCGGTGAAGGCGGCCCGTTCCGCCGCCGAATTCTCGCCGGAACTCCGCCGCCGGGGCTACCTGCTGGCTGCCGGCTACCTGACTAAGGCCCGCGACGCCGGGTTCCCGCCGGGGCGCGAGCACGAGGGGCTGTACCTGCTCGGCAAGGCGCTGATCCGCAGCAACCAGCTCAAGCAGGGCATCCGGGTGCTCGAGGAAGCGCTGCACACCGAGCAGAACCAGATCGAGGACACGCACCGGCTGATCGCCGAGGCCTACTACTACTCCGAACGCCCCGTCTACCCGCTGGTGCTCAAGCACCTCGACAAGGCGTTGGCGACCCCCGCCCTGGAGGAGCCAGAGCGCTCACAGGCGATCATCCTCAAGTCGCTCTCGCTGGCGGCGCTCGATCAGTTCGACGAGGCCGCCGCGACGCTCGCCCAGGCGGAGCCCGAAGGGGGCGCCGCCCGCAAGCTGCTGGTCGCGTCGCAGATCGAGGTGCAGAAGCTGGAGCACGAACTGACCTCGCTCTCCCCGCCGGCCCCGGCCGAGCGTGACCAGCGGTTCGCCGACACACTGGCGTTGCTCGACAAGGCGTGGGAGGCCGACAAGCTGGCGACCCGCCGCGGAGCCAACAACTACTTCCGGGCCCTGATCAACCGCATGCAGGGCGACAACACCCAGGCCCTGGCCCTGCTGGAAGAGGTCCACCAGACCCACGGCCAGGAGCCGGAGGGGGTCGCGGCGGCGGTCGCCGAGGGCCAGTTGTACCAGGAGCTGAACGAGGACGAGCTGGCGGTGCAGAAGTACCGCGTCGCGCTCGACTCGGTCAACGACCCGGTCAGCTACCGCAGCGAGCTGCTGCCGCTGGCGCAGCTGCACACCCAGATCATGGCCGCGCACTCGTCGTTCACCGCGCAGGACAAGCACCACGCCGCGGCCGAGCTGGTCGAGCGGATGCACCCGGTCTTCTCGCGCAACGAGCAGCTCGAGATGAAGGCCGACACCTACGCCGCCTGGGGCACGCGACTGCTAGAGCGCGCTGGCAAAGAAGACTGGGCCGCCGAGAAACTCCGCGAAGAGGGTCGTGCCAAGCTCCGCGAGGCGGGCGTCAACTACGAGCTGCTCGCCGACGCCCGGTTCGCCACCAAACGCTTCACCGAGCACCTCTGGGAGGCCAGCGAGGCCTACTTCAACGGCCAGAGCTACACCAGCGCCCTGCGCGTGATCCGCAAGTACCTCAAGAACGAACCGCAGCAACGCAACGCGCTGGCCCTGCTGCGGCTCGGGCAGACCCTGCTGGCGATGGACAAACCGGCCGGCGCGATCGACGCGTTCAACGAGTGCATCGAGTTCCACCCGCGGGACGCGGCGACCTACTCGGCCCGGCTGGAGTGCGCCCGCGCGTACCGCGACGTCAAGAAGCCGGACGAGGCGCGGGCCTTGCTCGACGAGAACCTGATCGGCAGCACGCTGACCCCGCAGAGTCCCGAGTGGCGGGACTCGAAGTTCGAGCTGGGCCGGCTGCTCCACGCGCAGCAGCAGTACGGCGACGCCATCGAGCACCTCGAGGAGTGCATCCTCCGCTACCCGGACAACCCCCAGACCCGGCTGGCGCAGTACCTGGTAGCCGAGGCGTACCGCTACGCCGCGGAGGCGCCGCTGCGGCTCTACGCCGAGGCCAAGACCGTCAACGAGCGGGAGCTCAACTACAAGAATGTCAACCGCGACCTTGGCGCCGCGCTCGACTACTACGAAACCGTCCGCCGCGAGATCGCCCTGCAGAGTGCGTGGTCGAGCGACGACCGCACCATGATCCGCAACTGCTACCTGTTCAAAGGGAGCGTGCTGTTCCAGCTCGGCGTGCTCGAGCAGGACGAGGCCGAACGCTCCGCCGGCGACGGCAAACAAGAAGTCACGGCCGCCCACACGGCCAAGGCCAAAGAGCACCTGACCGCCGCGGTGCAGGCGTACTCGGACCTCTCCGCCCAGTTCCAGGACGAGCCGATCATCCTCGAGGTGCTGGTGCAGATCTCGCAGTGCTGGCGGCGGCTGGACGACCAGGTCAAGGCCCGCGGCCAGATTGTCCGTGCCCTGGGCCTGCTCGATCAGATGCCGCGGGACATGGACTTCGACTCCACGACCAACCTGTCACGCAACGAATGGACCGCCATGCTCACGGAGATGCAGAGCTGGTGATCCCCAGCGCCCAACCCGCATGACGACTCAGCCCCACACCCCAGAACGGCTCGCGGAGCTCCTCCGCCAGAAGCGGCAGGTGCTGACGCAGCTGCACCGGATCGGCGTCCGCCAGGGCGAGCTGGTCAGCGGCGGCGACGCGTCGCTGCTGCTGAAGGTGCTCGGCGCCAAGCAGACGCTGCTGTCCGCGCTGCAGCAGACCGAGAAGGCGCTGGCCCCGTTCCGCGACCAGGACCCCGAGACGCGTCCGTGGCCCACCCCCGGGCACCGCGCGGCGGCCGCCGAGGACGCGGCCGAGTGCGCGCGGCTGCTGGACGCGGTCGTGCAGATGGAACGCGAACACGAACAAGCCATGACCGCACAACGCGACCGCGTCGCGCAGCAGCTCCGCACGGCGCACTCGGCCCACCAGGCGGCGGGCGCCTACGGCCGGCAGGCCCGCCGGCACACGCCGGCCCCGCCGGTCGACCTGGGCCCGCCCAGCGAGAGCCTCGACCTAACCTCCGGAACCTGAACCCATGCAGCCCGCCAAGAAACAACCAACTGCCCGAACCGACGCGCCGCGGCTGCGCGTGGTCGGCCTGGACGAGCCCGAGGCGCCAGCAGACGAAACCAGCGATTTCGCCGGGCCAGCGCCAGCGGGCGAGGCCGGCGATTTCGACGAGCAAGCGTCAGCGGGCGAGGCCGGCGATTTCGACGAGCAGGCGCCAGCAGGCGGAGCCAATGATATCGCCGAGCTCCTGACCGCCTGGAACGACGCCACCCTGCGGCTCGAGCACACGCACGCCGTGCTGCAGACCGAGGTCACGCGGCTCAGCAACGAGCTGGAGATCAAGAACCAAGAGCTGGCAAGAAAAAACCGGCTGGCCGACCTCGGCCAGATGGCTTCCCACGTCGCGCACGAGGTCCGCAACAACCTGGTGCCGGTCAATCTCTACCTGAGCCTGTTGCGGAGGCGGCTCTCGGAACAGTCCGAGTGCCTGGACATCCTTTCTCACGTCGAGGCAGGGTTCACCGCCCTGGATGCTACCGTGAACGATCTACTTAGCTTCACCGCCCACCGTCAGCCGCAGTGGCGCAGCTTCCTGGTCTGCTCGCTGGTGGAAGAGGTGTGCGAGTCGATGGCCCCGCAGCTCGAGGCCCAGGACATCGCCATCGACATCGACGTCCCGCCCAACACGGTGCTGACCGCCGACCGCGAGATGATCCGCCGGGCCGTGCTGAACCTGGTGCTCAACGCGATGGACGTCATGCCCTCCGGCGGCGAGCTGGTCATCACCGGCTACGACGGCGTCCGCCAGTTCGAGCTCGAGGTCGCAGACAGCGGCCCCGGGCTGTCCAACGAGCAGAAGCGCCGCCTGTTCGAGCCGTTCTATACCACCAAAGACAAGGGCACCGGTCTGGGCCTGTCGGTGGTGTTCCATGTCGCCGAGTCGCACGGCGGCAAGGTGACCGCGATCAACTGCCCCGAGGGCGGCGCCGCCTTCACGCTGAAGATCCCCCGCCGCGCCATGGAGGCCGCCGCGTGAGCGACCCGAACACGCCCAACACGAACGCCTCGGTGCTGGTTGTCGACGACCACGCCGCCGCCCGACGCTCGGTCGCCGACGTGCTGTCGTGCGCCGGGTACGCGGTCGAGCAGTGCGCCAGCGCCGTCGAGGCGCTGGCCCACGTGAAGCGCGCCGAGCCGGACGTCGTGGTGACCGACCTGCAGATGCCGGGCATGAACGGACTGGAGTTCATCCAGGAGCTCACCCGCCGCCGGCACGCCTGCCAGGTGCTGATGATGACCGCGCACGCCAGCGTCCAGACGGCGGTCGACGCGATGCGGATCGGGGCTTTCGACTACATCGAGAAGCCGTTCGACGTCGACCGGCTCGAGGCGAGCGTCGCCCGGGCGGTGAGCCGCCGCGGGTTGGCCGAGGCGGCGTCCGACGCGCCGCGGGTGATCGGCGACAGCCCCGCCATGCGGCGGCTGATGGAGCAGATCCGGCTGATCGCCCCGACCGACGAGACCGTGCTGATCTGCGGCGAGAGCGGCGTCGGCAAGGAGCTGATCGCCCAGACCCTGCACTCGCTCAGCCGTCGGGCCGCGGGCCCGCTCGTCGGGGTGAACTGCCCGGTGCTGTCGGAGCAGCTGGCCGAGAGCGAGCTGTTCGGCCACAAAAAGGGCGCCTTCACCGGCGCCGACGCCGACCGCGTCGGCCGGTTCGAGGCCGCCCAGGGCGGGGCCATCCTGCTGGACGAGGTCACCGAGATCAGCCCGCAGCTGCAGGCCAAGCTGCTGCGGGTGCTGCAGGAACGCGTGTTCGAGAAGGTCGGCTCGAGCGAGCCCACCCCGCTCGACGCGCGGGTCGTCGCGGCCACCAACCGGCGGCTCGAGGACGAGGTCCGCGCGGGGCGGTTCCGGGAAGACCTCTACTACCGGCTGGCCGTGGTGCCGATCGACGCGCCGCCGCTGCGCGACCGCGGCGAGGACGTGCTGCTGCTGGCCGACCACTTCGCCGGCCAGGCCGCCGCGAGGCTCCAGCGCCAGCGGGTGGTGTCCGACTCCGCCCGCGATCTGCTGATGAGCTACTCGTGGCCCGGCAACGTGCGGGAGCTGCAGAACATTATCACGCGGGCGTGCGTGCTGGCCGAGTCCGACCAGATCGAGGCCGACCTGATCTGCCCGTGGCTGGCGGAAGAGTCGATCCGCTCTCACGAAGCAGCGGCGGGCGGGTTCCCGACGCTCGCCCACCAAACCAGCGCGGACCGGACGCTGGCCGAGATCGAACGCGAGGTGATCCTGGCCACGCTGAGCCGCAACGACGGGCACCGCGCGCGGACCGCCGCGGCGCTCGGCATCGGCGTGCGGACGCTGAGCGGCAAGCTACGCGACTACGGCGTTCCACCCGGCGAGAAGCAGCTGGCCCGTTCTGCCTGAAGCGGGCCGGCAGTGTCTGCCGGGCGCCAGCGGCAGAAGCTGCCGCTGGCAAACCAACTGGGGGGACGGCGCACAACAGGCTTGAGGTGGCGATCTGGTGAAGCCACAACGACTTGCGAAGCGTACTGCGAATCGGCCGCCCCGTTGGCGCGCCGGTTGCCTAGGCTGCCTCCCACTCCCCAACCTCAACCGCTGAACAGTCATGGCTCCTGACATCTTCCGCTCGTCGACCCTGCCGGTCCTGGAGCAGGTGGTCAATTTCTCGCAAGCACGCCACGGGGTGCTCGCGGGCAATATTGCGAACCTTGACACGCCCGGCTATAAGACCCGCGACTTGTCGCCGGAGTTGTTCCAAGAAAACCTCAAGCAGGCGATCGAGGACAGCCGACGGCCGGCCAGCGCTGGCCAGGCCGGCGCGGCGTCGGGGGGCGGAGGCAAGGACCGTTTCGACTCGATCGCCAAGGTGAAGGACTCGCTCAAGAGCATCCTCCGCCACGACGGCGTCGACGTCAGCCTCGAGCACCAGATCGCGGAGATCAGCAAGAACCACGCGCAGCACAACCTGGCGGTCAACCTGATGAGCACGCAGTTCCGCCAGCTGCGGTCGGCGATCAGCGAGCGTCAGGTCTAACAAGCACTTAACTCCCGGCAACCAACATGTTCACAGCATTCGACGTCAGCACAAGCGGCCTGGTGGCGCAGCGAACTCGCCTCAACGCGATCTCGTCGAACCTGGCCAACATGTCCACCACCCGGAACGAGTACGGCGAGCCGGAGGCCTACCGCCCCCGCTACGTCACCTTCCAGACCGACACCGGCATCGAGACCTCCGGCGGCGGGGCCGGCGTGCGGGTGGCGAGCGTCGACCAGTCGACCGAGCCGCCCAACATGAAATACCAGCCCGGCCACCCCGACGCCGACCAGCACGGCTTTGTCGCGTACCCGGCGGTCGACATGACCACCGAGTTCGTCGACGCCCTCGAGGCGACCCGCGCCTACGAGGCCAACATCGGCGTCATCGAGATCACCAAAGACCTGGGCGCCCAGACGCTCAGGATTATTGCCTAGCGTCCGCCACGGACCGCACAGCCGCAGGGCTAACCGACTATGAACCCCATAACCGCCGGCGGATTCCAGCCGACCAACCTGACCAGCCCCGCCCTGCGGGTCGGCAACGCGCCGGACGCCGGGCAGTTCAAGGGGATGCTGGTCGACTCGATCCAGAGCGTCAACTCGATGCAGTCGCAGGCCGACCAGGCGGTCGAGACCCTGTTCACCGGGGGCGACGTCAACCCGGCCGAGGTGCTGACCGCCGTGCAGAAGGCCGACCTCGCGTTCCGCCTGACGATGCAGATGCGGAACAAGGCGATGGAAGTTTACCAAGAGATCAAAGACATCCGGATTTAGTGAGGCGCAACGATCCAGACGCTAGGCGCTGGATCACGCGTGCAGACCGCATCCCAAGATCACTAGCGCCCAGCGCCCAACAACCAGCGCCCACTTAATGGACTTCCTGAACAAATACCTCGAACAGCTCCGCGACCTGTTCGCGAGCATGACGCCCGGCGCCCGGCTCACAACCGGCGCGCTCTTGGCCGTGGTGGTGGTGAGCATCGGCTTCCTGTTCAAGCAGTCGACCTCCGGGCCGGACGAGTACCTGTACGGCGGCGAGCCGCTCACGCGGCAGGAGCTGATCGACGTCCAGCACGCGCTGTCGCAGGCCGACCTGTCGGACTACGCGGTCCACGGCAACATGGTCAAGGTCCCGCGGACCAAGAAGCACCTGTACCTGGCCGCCATCGCCTCGGCCGACGCCGGGCCCAAGGACGGCAAGTCGATCATGGCCGACGCGATCAACGGCCTCAGCCCGCTCAGCTCCAACGTGCAGCAGCAGCAGCAGTACAAGGCGGCCCGCGAGCAGCAGTTCTCCTCCAACATCAGCAACATGAACTGGGTCGAGCACGCCAGCGTCATGTACGACGAGAAGGACGTCCGCGGCCTGCGGCGGATGACGGTCGCCTCGGCGACGGTCTCCGTTAGGCCGAAGGTGGGCGAGGTGATCGACACCCGCCGCCAGCGGGCCCTGCAGAACATGGTTTCCGGCGCGTTCACCAGCATGAAGCCGGCGGACGTGGTGATCATCAACCTCAACGGCGACGAACTGGCCGGCAACGCCGAGGTCTCGCCGGACGACTTCCACACGCTGTACCTGAGAGAGCAGGCCCGGCTGGAGAGCGCCAAGAAGGCCGTCGTGCAGCAACTGCTGAGCCACATCCGCGGCGCGAAGGTGCAGATCAAGGTGGAGCTCGACGAGAAGCTCTCCGAGGAGTCGCTGGCCACCCGCCCCGAGGGAACGCCGGTCACCACCCACGAGTCGGAGATGGAAGAGACCAG
Organism: Posidoniimonas polymericola; assembly: GCF_007859935.1. Classification (NCBI taxonomy): domain Bacteria; kingdom Pseudomonadati; phylum Planctomycetota; class Planctomycetia; order Pirellulales; family Lacipirellulaceae; genus Posidoniimonas; species Posidoniimonas polymericola. The sequence goes on from NZ_SJPO01000004.1 coordinate 29,172, forward strand.
CAAGATGACCAACAACGACGGCGGGGCGCCCCCCGGACTCACGGCGTCCGGCCCGAGCCGCGGCACGCGGGACCCGGCGCCCGCTCGCACCAACTCGTCGGAGAGCACCGTCCGCAAGGCCGAGTCGACCACCAAGCCGTTCGAGGCAAGGGTCGCCACGGTGACCTCGGGCCTGGTCCCCAAGTCGATGTGGGCCAGCATCGAGATCCCCCGCGAGTACGTCATCGGCATCTGGCGGAAGAAGAAGCTGGAGGAAGAGGGCAAGGAGCCCGACCTGGTCGCCCCCGAAGAGGTCAAGCTGGTTGAGGCCAAGATCATCAACGACATCAAGACCTCGGTCGAGCCGCTGATGACCGAGCTCAGCGCCGGCAAAGACGACTTCTCGCAGGTCAAGGTCGTGGTCTACGACACCGTGCCGAGCGACCCCATCCCCGAGCCGTCAATCGCTTCGCAGGGGCTCTACTGGCTGGGCGAGTACGGCAACTCGCTCGCCATGCTTGGCCTGGCCGCGTTCAGCCTGCTGATGCTCCGCACCATGGTCCGCGGCGGCTCGACCGACGAGCCCCTCGGCGGACCGGCGTTGCAGCTCAAGCCCGAGAAGTCGGCGGGCGCCGCGGGCGAGACCGAAATGGACGACGACAACCGCCCCAAACTCCGCCTCAAGAAGCCCGACCCGGTTAAGGACGACCTGGCCGAGATGGTCCGCGACGACCCCGACGCGGCCGCGGCGATCCTGAGCAACTGGATCAGCAACGCCAGCTAAGCCCCTCCTGAAACGACACCGCACCTCCAAGCAAGCACCCATGGCGACCGCGACCCTCCAATCCGACCATTCGATCCGCAAGGCGGCGGTGCTGGTCCGCAGCCTCGACGCGGAGTCGGTCGCCGCGTTGTTGTCGCGGCTCTCACCGGCCGAGGCCAAGGCGGTCCGGCAGGCGGTGCGTGAGCTCGACCACATCACCGACGAGGACCGCCAGGCCGTGGCGGCCGCCCTCCGCGGCGGCGCCCACGAGCCGGCAGAGTTCGATAGCGAGCCCGCCCCGGCGGCGGCTGGGGTCGAGTTTGCGGTCAGCGGCGCCTACTCGGCGCCCTCGGCGGCTGCGTTCGCCCGGCCCGCCGCCCCGAGCCCGATCGAGAACGCCAACCCGCGGATCGACAAGCTCGGTCAGGCCGACCCCGAGGCCCTGATCGCGTACCTCACCCACGAGCAGCCGGCGACCATCGCGGTGGTGCTGTCCTGCCTGCCGCCGCAACGCGCCGCCGAGGTGCTCAGCCGCCTGCCCGAGGAGGCGCGGTGCCGGGCGATCGACCGGCTGGCCGACATGGGCGACATCGACCCCGACAGCCTCGACGTGATCGCGTCGGAGCTCGAGTCGTGGATCGCGCAGCACACCCAGGACCGCCGCCGCAAGGAAGACCGTCGGGCCGCGTTGCAGGCGATCCTCCTGGCGTCGCCGGCGGGCACGCGGGGGCTGCTGGTCGACCGCCTCGCGACGCGATTCCCCGAGCTCAAGCCGCAACCGCAACCAGAGCCGATTCCAAAGCCCAAACGCGAACCTCGGCCCGAGCCGCCGCAGGTATCGGTCGTGCTCCCCCCGGCGCCGCGCAAGCCGATCGCGCCGCCTCCCGAGATCCCCTTCGCCCAGTTAGAGTCGCTCGACGGCCAGCAGCTGGCCGCGGTGTTCGGGGAGGTCGACCGCTCGGTGCTGCTGGTCGCCCTGTTTGGCGCCAGCGAGAACCTGCTCCAGCGGATCCGCGGCGTCACGACCGCCAAGCAGCAGCGGGCGCTCGAGCAGAGCATCAAGCGGCTCGGCCCGTTGCGGCTCAGCGACATCTCCCACGCCCAGCAGGTCGTCGGTCAGGCCGCCGCCCGCGTGCTTGGCCCCGCGCGGAGGGCAGCCTGATGGCGAGCATCATCCGCGGCGGCGTCGACTCGGCGCACGCCACGAACAACCCAGTGCGGGCCGTGGCGTTCGACTTCCACGACATGTCGCACCGCGCCGAAGAGTACATCCAAGAGGTCCGGAACGAGGCCGCCAAGATCGTGCAGCAGGCGCACTCCGACGCCGAGCAGATCCGCCGCAAGGCCGAGCAGGCCGGACGCGAGACCGCCGAGCAGGCGATCGAGAAGGTGCTGAGCGAGATGGTCGGCAAGCAGATCGACACGCTCCGCCCGGCGGTCAACAAGATCGTGCACCAGCTGAACGCCACCCGCGACAGCTGGCAGGAGCACTGGCGCGAGGCGGCGGTCGCCCTGGCGGTGAAGATCGCCGAGCGGCTGGTCCGGCGGGAGCTGACCGCCCGGCCGGAGATCTCCGCCGAGTGGGTCGCCGAAGCCCTGACCATGGCGGCCGGGGGCGGCGACATCGCCGTCCGGCTGAACCCGGCCGACCACGCGCACCTGGCGCCGAAGGCCGACGAGATCGCCCAGGACCTGGGCAAGCTGGCCCAGACACGGATTATCGCCGACAGCGCGGTCAGCCCCGGCGGGTGCCTGGTTGAGACGCGTCACGGCTCGATCGACCTGCAGCTAGAGTCGCAGCTCGAACGGATTGCGGAAGAGTTGAGTTAACGGCAGGCGACCCCCGGACGATGGACCGTCCCCATGGACTATGAACGGACACTACAGAACGCCACGCCCGCTGCCCTGACCGGCAGCGTTGTGGAGGTGGTCGGCCTGACCGCAACCGCGGCCGACTTCCCTGCGCCGGTCGGCGCGCTGGCCGAGATCACCTCGCCGTCGGGCGACGCGATCGAGGCCGAGGTGGTCGGCTTCTCCGACGCCGGAGCCGTGCTGTACCCGCTCAAGAGCATCGCCGGCGTCCGCCGCGGCTGCCGCGTGCGGCTGAAGCGGACCCAGCGCCAGATCCGCGTCGGCGCCAACCTGCTGGGCCGCGTGGTCAACGCCCACGCCCGCTGCATCGACGGCAAGCCCCACCCGTTCTTGACCGACCGCACGCCGCTGGAGCGCGACGCGCCCGAGCCGATCGACCGGCCACGGATCCTGCAGCCGCTGTCGACCGGCGTCCGCTCGATCGACGGCATGCTGACCTGCGGCCGCGGGCAGCGGCTCGGCATCTTCGCCGGGTCGGGCGTCGGCAAGAGCGTGCTGCTGGGAATGATGGCGCAGCACACCGCGGCGGACGTTAACGTGATCTGCCTGGTCGGCGAGCGCGGCCGCGAGGTGAACGACTTCATCGAACGCGACCTCGGCCCCCACGGCCTGGCGAAGAGCATCGTGGTGGTGGCCACCAGCAACGAGCCGGCCCTGATGCGGCTGCAGGCGGCCTCGGCCGCGACTGCAATCGCCGAGTGGTTCCGCGACCAGGGCAAGGACGTCCTGCTGCTGGTCGACTCGGTCACCCGCACCGCGATGGCCAACCGCGAGATCGGGCTGGCCGCCGGCGAGCCCCCCACCAACCGCGGCTACCCCCCGTCCACCTTCAGTCTGCTGCCGCGTCTGGTCGAGCGGGCGGGCCGCAACAAACTCGGCAGCATCACGGCCTTCTACTCAGTGCTGGTCGAGGGCGACGACGAGAACGAACCAATCGCGGACACCATGCGGGGCCTGCTCGACGGGCACGTCTGGCTGTCGCGCAAACTGGCGGGCGAGGGCCACTACCCGGCGATCGACCTGCTGCAGAGCATCAGCCGTCTGATGAGCGAGGTCGCCGGCAAGCAGGAGCAGCAGTCGGCCATCGCGCTGCGGCGGCTGCTGGCCGCGTACCGCGAGAACGAGGACCTGATCACCATCGGCGCCTACCGCAAGGGGAGCAACCGCACGGTAGACGCCGCGCTCGCGTTGCGGGACGAGATCAACGGCTTCCTCCGCCAGACCCGCGACGAGCACAGCCCGCTGGAAACCACCATCCAGGCGCTCAACGCGCTCGGGGCTCGGGCGGCCGCCGCGCTCGGGACCCAGCCGACCCCGGTCGCGCCGATCGTCACGACCGCCGCGCCGATCGCTGCCCCCACAACCACCGTCTAACCCTTGGCTTTGCCTGTGTCCGCTTACCGCTTCCGACTCGAACCCGTGCGGCGCCTCCGCGAGGCGCGCCGGGACGAGCTGCGCGGTCAGCTCGCCGACGCGTTCCGCGCAGCCGAGGTGGTCAGCGGAGAGCGGCAGAAGGTGCTGCAGGAGCTCCGCGTGATCCGCGCCCGCGAGCAGGCCATCGCGCGGGACACGAACCTGAGCATCAGCAGCATGGTCGAGCACCAGCGGTACGAACTGGTGCTGCAGGGCCAGGCCGCTGCCCTCGCCGAGAAGCTGAAGCTGGTCGAGGACGAGGTAGAACGCCGGCGGCAGCTGGTCGCCGAGGCCGACCGCGAGGTCCGCACCCTCGACAAACTCGAAGACCGCCAACGCGAGACCCACCGCGTCGACCAGCAGCGCGCCGAGGCCAAGGCGATGGACGCCACGGCACTCGAGCTGCAGGCGATCCGCCGGGCAGGAGGTAAACGGCAATGAGAATGCTGATGACGCTTGTCGGCTACGTCTGCACCGCGACCGTGCTCTCGGTCACGCTCGGGCTGGCCTACCTGTACGGCACCAACCGGGTCGACGACGAGAAGATGTTCCGCATGGTCGCGCTGCTGCACGACGTCGACGTCGACCGCATCGCCGAGGAGACCGGGGTCGCGGCCGAGGAGATCCCCGACGAGGAGCCCTCGCCGGAGGACGTCCGCCTACGCCGCCAGATCCTGGCCCGCAACCACGAGGTCAAGATGGAGGCCCTCAAGCGGGGCAAGCTGAACTTCGACGCTTCTCTCTCGGCGCTGATCACCGAGAAGGACCGCTTCGACGAGATTGCCACCAAGCTGCAGAAGGAGTTGGAGGAAGAAGGCGAACTCTCCAACAAGCAAAGTGTGCAGAAGGTGGTGCAAAACCTGGAGCTGATGAAGGCCGACCAGGCGAAGGAAGAGCTGCGGCGGATCCTGCAGGAAGAGGACGGCGTCGCGGATGTCATCAAGCTAACCAAGACCATGAACACCAACAAGCTGAAGAAGATCCTCCAGCGGTTTATCCTCCCCGAAGAACAGGAAGAGCTGCACACCATCCTGCAGTCGATGCTCAACGGTGGGCCGCAGCAGGAAGTGTTCGAGAACGCCCTGGAAGAACTCAACAAGCTCAAGTCCAAGTAGACGGACCGCGGCCCCGGCCGCCGAGGCAAGACGCCATGACTCAGATTTCAATCGACCCCAGCCTGCCGCTGCCGCCCCCCTCGCCCCCCAAGAGCGAGCGGGTCGACCGCGACGCGTTCGCCGAGCGGCTTGCCGAAGCCGGCAAGGCGGGCAGGCGCGCGCCGCAGGAAGGGCCCAAAGCCGCCGACAGCAAGCCGGCCGACAAGCCGCAGGACGCGCCCCCGGCGGCCCCCGAACAGGACGAAACCGCGGCGGCCGTTGAGCAGCAGGACCCCGACACCCAGGACGACGCCGGAGCCGACCAGAACGACACCGGCGACGCGGTCGAGGCGGCCGTGGCCGCCGCGCCCGCGGCGGCGCAGCCGCAAGACGTCGTGGAGATCTCGGCCGAGGTCGCCGTGACCGCCAGCGAAGAAGGCGCCGAATCGGCCAGCGGCGAGACGCCCGACCACACCGAATCGGAGGCCGCAGCCGAGCCGGTCGCCCCCGAAGAGGCGCAGGCTTCTTCGCCAGACGAGCCGGCAGCCGAAACCAATCAGCCCGAGGCGCCGCTGCCAGCCGCGGCCACCGGCCAGCAGCCCGCAGGCGACCACTCGGCTCAAGCCGAAGAGCCGGTCGCCGAGGCCGAGCAGCCCGCCAGCGACTCCGAGCAGCCCCGCCCCGCCGCCACCTCGGTCCCGTCAACGGACACGACCGATGCGGGCGCCGACGACTCGCTCGAAGCCACTGACGACGCGACCCAGCCGGCTGCCGAGCAGGCAGCCACCGAACAGCAAGCCGCCGACAAACGGACAAAGTCGGCGGCCCGCGAAACCCGCCCCCAGCGGGGCGACGGGCCCTCCGCCGACGCTGGCGAGACGGCCACCAACGAACAGGCCACCAAGCAGCCGACCGCGGAGCTAGGCGCAGTCGCTGCGGTCGTCGGAACCGCCGGCCAAGACGCCCCGGCCGAGTTCGAGGCGGCCACCGACTCCAAGCCCGAGCCGGCGGCCCCGTCGCAGCCGGCGCACAGCTCGCTCGAGCGGCTGGCCTCCTCGCGGTTCGGCAGCGGCCGCACCGCCGAGGCCTCCGGCCCGTTAACGCAACCCCAGGTCGACCCGGCCCGTTTTGTTAGCCGGGTCAGCAAGGCATTCGACGCCGCCAGCCAGCGCGGCGGCGAGGTGCGGCTGCGGCTGAGCCCGCCCGAACTCGGCGCCATGCAGATCAAGCTGTCGGTGACCGCCGAGGGGACGATGCACGCCTCGGTCGAGACCGAGACCGCCGCCGCGCGGACCGTGCTGCTCGACAACCTGCCTGCGCTCCGCGAGCGGCTCGCCTCGATGGAGATCCGCATCGAGCAGTTCGACGTCGACGTCCAGCAGGACGGCCAGGGCCAGCAGGACTGGAGCGGCGCAAAGCAGCAGCGCGACGAGCAGCGGGCGCAGCGTCTCAATACACCGGGCTCGGCCCCGGCCCCAACCGGCGAGGCGAACGCCGCCCCCCAGGACGCCTCCGCGTCCCCGCCGGGCGCCGTGGCGCCCGGGGCCGATCAAATCAACCTAGTCGCCTAAGGAAGCCGCGAACATGTCCCAACTCACCAACGCGCTCGGCGCCGGCGCCGGCTCCAACTCGGCGACCGCGTCCACCGGCAAGGACGCGTTCAACGACATCGACCTCAACGTGTTCCTGGAGCTCATGATCACCGAGCTGCAGAACCAGGACCCGCTCAACCCGCTCGAGAACGACCAGCTGCTCGCGCAGATTAGTCAGATCCGCGAGGTCGGCGCCACCGACAAGCTGACCGAGACCCTCGACGCCGTGCTGATCGGGCAGAACGTCTCGAGCGCGACCAACCTGATCGGCGCGGACGTCGTGGCGCTCACCGACAAGGGCGAGCGGGTCAACGGCAACGTGCAGAGCGTCACGATCGCCGACGGCCAGCCGAAGCTCGACCTGGCGGTCGACATCGGCACGTCCGCCGGCGCGACCGAGGGCGACCTCGACGACGGCACGTACCTCTACAACATCGTCTGGGAGGGGGCCGGCGGGGCGCTGTTCGGCATGGAGGTTCAGGCCAACACCGCCGGCCTGACCGGCTTCGACGGATCCGTGCAGATCAACAACCTGCCGGAGACCTCCACTCAGAAGCTGATCTACCGCACCGACAAGTCGGGCTCGGGGTCGAAGCAGCTGATCGGCTCGATCCGCGGCGGCGCCACCGCGATGCTCGACACGGTCTCGGACGCCAACCGCGGCGCCGAGGCGCTCAACACCCAGCCGCAGCTGGTCGACTTCGCCCGCAAGGCGACCGTTTCGCTGAAGAACATCTCCGAGATCAACCCGCCCCGCTAGCAAGAGCGCTGCCCCCGGCCGCGGAAGGGGACTCCGCGGCACGCAACGCCAAACCCGCCACACACAAGCCAGTAAGAATCTAAGGGAGTGAACTAACATGGGCCTTCAATCCGCCATGACGACAGCCCTCACCGGGCTGCAAGCCGCCGAGACCACGATCGACGTGGTCGGCAACAATGTCGCGAACAGCAACACGGTGGCGTTCAAGGAGTCGAACGTCATATTCGCCACGCAGTTCCTCCAGACTCAGTCGATCGGTTCGGCGCCGAGCACCAACGGCGGCGGCACCAACCCCCGCCAGATCGGCCTCGGCGTCAAGGTAGCGGAGATCACGCCCGACTTCACCCAGGGCACCATCGAGATCTCCAGCAGCCCACTCGACGTGGCCATCCAGGGAGATGGCTTCCTGATGGTCCAGGGCGGAGGCGACCGCTACTACACGCGGAACGGCCAGCTAAAGCTCAACTCGTCCAACGAGGTGGTGACCACCACCGGCCAGCGGGTGCTCGGCTACGGCGTCAACGACCAGTACGACATCCAGACGGACAACCTCACCACGCTGCAGATCCCGCTCGGCGCCGAGCGCGTCGCGCAGGCGACCGAGAGCGCCGTGCTGCAGGGCGTCCTCAACCCGGCGGTCCCGGCCGGCACCTCGCCCCAGATCATCGAGTCGATGGTGCTGGGCAACGGCGCGATCGAGCAGCCAACCCTCAGCAGCACAATCACCGACCCGGCCGTGCTCGCCGGCGAGCCCTCCACCGCCTCCATGGTCGGCGCATCGGGCGCCGGCGTAGTGGGTCCGGCCGACGCCACCGAGATCTACCGCTTCGCGTTCGTTGACGCCAACGGACTGGAGAGCGACATCTCGGCCGCGTTCACGGTCGCGCACGGCACGCCCGGCAACGAGATCGACCTTTCCGACCTGCCGCTGCCCAACTCGCCGTGGGTCAGCACCGCCGTGTACCGCGATGACGGAACGGGCACGTTCTACCAGGTGGGCACGACCAATACCGACACGTTCACCGACGATGTCAGCGAGGCGGCGCTGACCGGCGGCGCCGTGCTAGACGACACCAACATCGACGCCGGCAACTACGGCTACTTCGTCACCTACTACGACCCGACCAGCGGCGGCCTGGAGACCCGACCCACCGCGGAGATCACCGGCGAGTCAATCTCTGAGGCGACCGGCGGACGCATCCGGCTCGACCTCAACGGCATCGGCACGCCGACCGACTCTCGTTTCACACAGATCCGGATCTACCGCAACACCTCAACCGACGGGTCCAACTTCCGGCTGGTCGACACAGTCCCTGCTCCCGGCGCCGGCGGCTTCGTGGACAGCTACGTCGACACTGCCGACGATGCGTTCTTGGCGACGCAGCCCGAGCTCAACCTCGACGGCCCCAACGCCACCAACGGAACCGCGCTCACCGCCATCGTGACCCGCAACGGCGACATCTACGAGACGCCGTTCCAGGAAGGCACACTGACCTTCGGCGGCACCAAGTCGGGCGTCGACATTGCGGAGCAGACTTTCGAGGTCACGTCCACAACCACGATCTCCGACCTCATGCTCTTCATGGAGGGCGCGCTCGGCCTCGACAAGACCTCCGACGTGGGCGGCGCCGACAACGGCTTGCCCACCCCCACGGCCGACGTCGCGCTGGTGGACGGGAAGATCGAGGTCACCAGCAACATGGGCGAGGAGAACGCGATCAGCATCTCGCAGTCCGCCTTCACGCTGCTCCCCACCGGCAGCAACGTCAGCTCTTCGGTGACGCTCAACTTCGGCACGATTCAGGCGGCCAACGGCCCCGGCACGTCAACCGAAATGATCGTCTACGACAGCCTCGGCCTGCCGCTCAAGGTCCGCGTCACGACCGTGCTGGAAGAGTCGCCCACCTCTGAGCAGGGCAACAGCACCCGCTATCGGTGGTACGCCACCAGCGCCGACAACGAGGCGACCGGCAGCAACACCACGGTCGTGGGCGACGGCATCCTGACGTTCGACAGCGAGGGCGACCTGATCGCCTCGTCCGGCGACCAGCGGATCACCCTCTTCCGCACCCAGACCGCCAGCTCCTCGCCGCTCGACATCGCGCTCGACTTCTCGTCGGTCAAGTCGCTCGGCGAGGTCGACGCCCAGGGCAACCCGATCAGCACGCTGAACGTCAGCAGCCAGGACGGCTTCCCGCCGGGCGTGATGACCGACTTCGTGATCACCGAGGACGGGCTCATCCAGGGCCAGTTCTCCAACGGCACGCAGCGCACGGTCGGCCAGCTTATGATGGCCCGCTTCACCAACAACAGCGGCCTGCAGCAGGTCGGCGACAGCCTGTACTCGGTGGGCGTCAACTCGGGCGAGCCGGTGATCGGCAAGCCGGGCGAGGAGGGCATCGGCACGCTCACCTCCGGCGCCGTGGAACTGTCCAACACCGACATCGGGCAGAACCTGATCGAGCTGATCCTGGCCTCCACGCAGTACCGCGGCGGAGCCCGGGTGATCACCGCCGCCCAGGAGCTGCTGGACGAGCTGATGGCCCTGCGGAGGTAGAAGGGGCCGCGGGTAGCGGCTAGATGACCGGCGGATCGGGCTTCCACGGGCCGATTTGCGGGCAAAAGCCCGTGGGCGCCGCCAGGGTGAGCTACGGTTGCTCGGACCCCGGCTGACGGGGCCGTGCGCGATGGCTGCGCCCCCAACGGGGCGGGTCCGGATGAAAGGGTAGTAACGATGATCAAGCTGACCAGGCTGAGCGGCGAGCCGTTCATCCTCAACGCAGAGCTGATCAAGTATGTCGAGAAGTGCCCGGACACCATCCTGACCCTCACCACGGGCGACCACATTGTCGTGGGCGAGACCCCCGAACAGGTGCTGCGGGCGGCCGTCGAGTACCAGCAGTCGAAGAACCTGATCCCCGGCGCCCAAGCCGCCCTTGGCTGCGGCGTGGCCAAATCGACCACACCAAAGCACACCGCAACCACCTAGCTACTTGCTCCCATGGACATTGCATCCTCCGCCGGCGTCGTGATCGCGATCGTGCTGATCCTGGTGTCCATTGTGTTGGGCGGGGGCAGCTTCGGCGCGTTCATCGACCCCGCGTCCGTGATGGTCGTGATCGGCGGCGCCATCGCCGCGACGCTGATCTCGTACCCGCTCAAGAACTTCCTGTCGGTGTTCGGCGTCAGCATGAAGGTCTTCCTGTATAAGCTGCACTCCACGCAGGACGTGATTACCCAGCTCGTCAGCCTGGCCGAGACCGCCCGCCGCGACGGGCTGCTGGCGCTCGAGGGGCGGGTCGCGGAGATCGAGCACCCGTTCATCGTGCTGGGGATCCAGATGGCGGTTGACGGCGCCCGGCCGGAGGTGATGGAAGACATCATGCGGACCGAGATGGACGCCGTGGCCACCCGCCACCGCGACGGCAAGGGCCTGCTGGACTGCATGGGGCGTTTCGCGCCGGCGTTCGGCATGATCGGCACGCTGATGGGGCTGATCATCATGCTCGGCGACATGAGCGACCCGTCGAAGATCGGCGCCGGCATGGCGGTCGCGCTGCTGACCACGCTGTACGGCGCCATCGCTTCCAACGTGGTGTTCCTGCCGTTCGCCGAGAAGCTCGGCTTCACCAACAAGCAAGAGCTGCTGACGATGGAGATCATCGTCCGCGGCATCATGGCGATCCAGTCGGGCGAGAACCCGCGGATCATCGAGCAGAAGCTCAACACGTTCATCCCGCCGAAGCAACGCGTGACCGAGGAGGAGGCCGCCTAACCCCACCGGGTCGACGCGGCCGAGGAGACTGCTATGGCGATTGAAGAAGAACCAGAACCGGGCATCCCCGAGTGGGTCGTCACGTTCGGCGATATGATGTCGCTGCTGCTGACGTTCTTCATCATGCTGGTCTCGATGAGCGAGATCAAGGAAGAGAAAAAGTTCCAGGCGATGCTCGAGTCGATGCGCCGCCAGTTCGGCCACGAGGCGACGGTCTCGAACATCCTGCCGGGCGACAGCACCCCGCGCAACTCGACCATGTCGTCGCTGGCGTCGATGGGCCGGGCCAAGCGGCTCGACATCATGCGCGGCGGCAACCCCGTGCAGGCGGTCTCGGGCGAGAGCCCCCAGGTGCAGACCATCCGGCCGGGGACCAGCTCCACGACCGGCGGCGTGATCTTCTTCGACGAGCTTTCCGACACCCTCAGCGAGGACACCAAGCTGCAGCTGCGGCAGATTGCCGCCCAGGTGCGGGGCAAGCCGCAGCGGCTGGAGATCCGCGGCCACGCGTCACGCAAGCCGCCGGCCGACGGCGACAAGTGGGCCCTGGCGTTCAACCGGGCCGAGGCGACCATGCACTACCTGCTGCAGCAAGGCATCGAGCAGCAACGCATCCGCGTCAGCTCCGCCGCCGACACCGAGCCGCTCGACAACGGGCTCAACGAAGAAAACCGCAAGCGCAACGCCCGCGTCGAGATCCTGATGTGGGACGAACCCATCGCGACGCAGACGACGCTCTAACCCCAACGACCAGCGAGGCCCAGCATGGCCAAGAACGAAGAACAAGCGAACTCCAAGGGCGGCCTGATGGGGATCATCAAGGCGCTCGCGATCCTCTCGGTGCTGGTCATCGTGCAGGTGGTCGCGGCGTCGTTTGTGATCCCCACGCCCGAGGCGACCGAGAAGCTGGCCCGCGACCTGGCCTCCGCCAAGTCGGGCGAGGAGTCGGACGAGCTGGCCGAGGCGAGCTACACCGAGGACAGCGCCGGCCCCCCCGAGCAGGAGGTGGTCGAGATCCTGATCGACGGGTTCAGCATCACGCGTTACAACATGGAGGCCGACAAGACGGTCAACATCGACCTGGAGGTCTACGCGACCGTGCTGGCGGAAGAGCAGGACGAGTTCAACGAGATCTACAAGACCAACAAGAACCGCGTCCGCGAGCAGATCAACCTCACGATCCAGGCGGCCGAGCCGTCCGAGCTGTCGGACGGCGGGCTGGGGTTGATCAAACGCCGCATTTTAGAGAGAACCAACCGCGCGCTGGGCAAGCCGCTGGTGCGCGAGGTCTTCCTCACGCGGTTTAACTTCGTTCAGCGGTAGGCGGCCGCCGCCGCTAGCACGCCTGGCAGGGAAAGGAATCCCCATGGCCGACGACCAAATCAATCAGGACGAGATCGAGGCCCTGCTCAAGCAGGCGCAGGGCGGCGCGGCCGAACCGCCCGCCCCCAAGGCCCCGGATCCACCGCCGCCGGCCGGCGACATCTCGCTCGACCAGAGTGAGATCGAGCGGCTGATCTCGCAGGCGCCCACCTCCGAGGCGCCCCCGCAGAAGTTCACCCCGCCCGCCGCGGCAGGCTCCCCGCCGTCCACCACATCGATGGCGAGCGACGTCGAGGTGCTGCTCAGCAAGGCCGAAGAGGCGATCGCGTCGATCGACCAACCGGCCGGCGAACTGCCCGCGGGCATGAAGCCGTTCGCCCTGGACGACCTTGGCGGCACGCCCGCCTCGACCGAGGCCGCCACGCTCGAGCTGGTCCGCGACGTCCAGCTCGACCTCAAGATCGAGCTCGGCCGCACCCACATGCACCTCGAGGACGTGCTGCGGCTGAAGAGCGGCGCCGTGGTGCCGCTCGACAAGCTAGCAGGCGACCCGGTCGACGTGCTGGTCAACGGCCGGCTGATCGCCCGCGGCGAGGTGCTGGTGCTCAACGACAACTTCTGCGTGCGTGTTACAGAGCTCGTGGTAGGCGACAGCGCAGTCGCGTAGCCCGACCGCTTGCTAGCACCCCCAAGAATGAGGTGGCGGACGCCGCGCGTCTTTTCTATAAGCCCTGCTCGACAGCTTCCCGTTTGGAATCGCTACCCCCCGAGCAAGTGCGAGCATGGCCGCTACCCGTGTGTTGCTGACCGCCTTGGCGATCGCGTCGGCCGCCGTTGCGCCCGCCCAATCGACCAGCGCCCCGTCGACCAACAACTCTACGGAACCCGCCCGCAACCCGTTCCGGGCGTACGGCCCGGTCGGCCTCCCCAGCCCCGTCCGCCAGGCCTCGTTTGAGGAACCGATCGTGGGCGACAGAACGCCGGCTGCCCTGCCCGCCGAGCCGCCGCTGCCGCTGCCAACCGACGATCCTGTCGAAGCGCGCCCGGCAGAACACCCGCTCACGCCCGTGGTCGACGACGCGGCCCCCGCCCTGCCCTCCTCGGCCGAGCCGAGCGAGGCCGAGCAAGCCCGGTCGCCCGTCCCGCCGCCGCTTGCACTCGACACCGCTTCGGTTGGCCAGACGGCCGTGAGCACGCCGTTGTCCCCGCCGCCGGCCTCGGCAGCGGCCGACAACAGCTTCCGCCGCCTGGCGCCCCCGACTCCGAGCACTCAGGCGCCCACCGCGGGCGAGCGTCCCCGGCTGCTCGGCTTCGACTGGAACGACCTGCCGGTCGAGCCGGCGACCTCCGCCGCGGCCCTCGGCCTGGTGGTCGGGCTGTTCCTGCTCACCGCGGCGGTCTTCAAACGCGCGGCCCCCAAGTCACAACGCCTGCTGCCGGGCGAGGTCGGCAGCCTGCTCGGCCGGATTTCGTTGGGCGGCAAGCAGTCGGCCCACCTGCTCAAGGTCGGCTCGAAACTCGTGCTCGTGCACATCACGCCCGACGGCGCCAAGCCGCTGACCGAGGTCACCGACCCGGCCGAGGTGAACCGCCTGTTGGGCCTGTGCGAGCAGGGCGGCGAGCACAGCGCGTCGACCGCGTTCGCCGACGTGTTCGAGAAGCTCGCCGCCGAGCCGGCCACGCCGGGCTTCCTCGGCGCCGAGTCGTCACTGGTCAACCGCCAAGAGCTGGCGGCCGCCTATGCCAACACGCCGGGAGGCCGCGGTGGACGCTAGACTGAATACAAATACGCGTGCCTGGGCGGTAGCCGTTGTGCTGACGCTGTGCGGCTCCGCGGCGCCGACCGCGACCGCTCAGACCACCACGACCGCCGCGAGCACGTCGGCCAACTCGCCGCTCGGCAGCCTCGACGCCACCGCCGAGTCTGCCATCGAGGGGATCGGCGGGCCGAGCGAGTGGACCAGCCGCGAGCGGCTGAGCTCGTCGCTGCAGATCATGCTGATGCTCACGGTCATCAGCCTCGCCCCGGCGGTGCTGTTGATGACCACCAGCTTCGTGCGGATCATCGTCGTGCTCGGCCTGCTGCGTCAGGCGCTCGGCACGCAGCAGCTGCCGCCGAGCCAGGTGCTGACCTCGATCGCCCTGTTCGTGACGCTGCTGATCATGACCCCGGTCTGGACCAAGAGCTACGAGGACGGCATCAAGCCGTACTCCAACGGCGAGATCGACCTGCAGCAGGCGTTCGAGCGGTCCACCGAGCCGGTGCGGATCTTCATGGCGGACCAGATCTCGCACACCGGCAACCACGACGACGTCTACCTGTTCCTCAGCCACCAGCCGGACGGCGGCATCGACCCCGACACCGGCGAGATGCGCGACTACGCCTACTACGACCTCCAGGAGGGCGAGACGCTGGTCCCCATCACCGCGTTGCTCCCCGCCTTCATGCTCAGCGAGCTCAAGACCGCCTTCTTGATCGGCTTCCAGATCTACCTGCCGTTTGTGATCCTCGACATCATCGTCGCGAGCGTCACGATCTCGATGGGCATGCTGATGCTGCCGCCGGTGCTGATCTCGCTGCCGTTCAAGCTGCTGCTGTTCGTGCTGCTGGACGGCTGGCGGCTGGTCATCGAGATGCTGCTGCACAGCTTCTCGCTGTTCACGGTCATTTAAACCCCGGTAATCCGACCGGCGCCGCTAGCGAGCTGCACTCCCCATGGACCCACAACAAGCCATCGACCTCGGCCGCGAGGCCCTGCTGGTCACCACCATCATCGCCGCCCCGGTGCTGCTGGCGGGCATGATCGTCGGCCTGCTGATCGGACTGCTGCAGGCGCTGACCCAGATCCAAGAACAGACCGTCGCGTTCGTCCCCAAGCTGCTGGCAATGGTCGTCGCGCTGGCGATGACGCTGCCGTGGCTGCTGTCGCGGCTGATGGAGTACTCCGGCGGCCTGATCGCGTCGATCCCTGATCGCCTTTAGATGCGGGCCCTGATCGTCTTTTGTTGCCGGCCCTGACCGCCTGTCTACGCGGGCCCCGACCGCCTTTAGTTTCCTGATCGCCCAAACGCGATCTCTGCCACCGACCGCCCCGCATGCCCTGGCTCGAACCCTACCTGCTGAACCAGACCGCGGCGTTCACGCTGATCCTGGCGCGGGTTGGGGCGCTATTGGGCACGGCCCCGCTGTTCGGCGCCCAGGCGGCGCCGATCCGCGTGCGGGCGTTGCTGGCGGTGGCGCTCTCGCTGCTCATCCTGCCGAGCCACGGCGCCCCGCTGACCAGCGCCGACTCGATCCTGTCTGACGGGATGAACCTGGTCCTCTTCAGCCAGATGATCATCCTCGAGGTGATCGTCGGGGCGATGCTCGGCCAGGGCGTGATGGTGATCCTGTCCGGCGTGCAGATGGCCGGACAGATCGTCGCCCAGATGTCCGGCATGGCGATCGGCGAGCTGTTCGACCCCGGGTTCGACAGCAGCGTGTCGATCTTCGGCACGATGTTCTACTACGTCACCTTCGCCACGTTTGTCGCCATCGGCGGCCTGCGGATGGCGATCGAGGCGCTGCTCAACACGTTCACCTGGGCCCCGCCCGGCCGGGTGTCGCTCGGGGAGGACTACGCCGATTTGATGGTCACGCTCCTGAGTCAGAGCTTCGACCTGGCGCTGCGGGCGGCGGCGCCGCTGCTGATTGCGCTGCTGCTCTCGACTATTGTGCTCGGCCTAATCAGCCGGACCATGCCGCAGATCAACGTGATCGTGGTCGGCTTCAGCGCCAACGCGTTGCTGACGCTCGGCCTCTGCTTCGCGACGATCGGCGGCATCGCCTGGGTCTTCCAGCAGCCGCTAGAGGACGCCCTGATCAACCTCAGCCAGACCGTGCAGTCGACCGAGTCGGCCGTCCCGTAGCCACCCAGCCGCAAAGGCTTCACGCCGCTCGAGTAGCAACCCCAGATGGCCGAGCAATCCGGCGACAAGACGTTCGACGCCACCCCGCACCGGCGCCAGCAGGCGCGCGAGAAGGGGCAGGTCGCGTACAGCCAGGACCTCGGCTCGGCCGCCCTCCTGGTCGCGGCGGCGCTGATCATGATGTCGCTCGGCGGCCGCGTCGCCGAGGCCGCCGCCAAGATGCTCCACCGCCAGCTCGGCGAGGTCGGCGTGCTGCACGCCAATCCCCAGGCGATGATCGACCAGTCGATGGAGATCGGCGCCGCGATCGGCATGACCCTGCTGCCGGTGTTCGGTTTGCTGATGCTGTCGTCGATCGCGTCGAGCGTGTTCCAGACCGGCCTGCTGTTTGTCCCCAACCGGCTGGCCCCCGATCTGTCGCGGCTCAGCCTGCTGCAGGGGGTCAAGCGGATCCTCTCGCTGCAGGGCGTGATGCGGCTGGGGTTCGGCATGTTCAAGGTGGCGATCGTCTCGACCGTGAGCACCGCGGTCGTGCTGGCGCGGTCCGAGGAGATCCTCAACGCCGGCGCGCTGTCGATCGGCGGCCTCGCCATCCTAACCGGCGACGTCGTGACGCAGTCGCTGCTGTGGGTCGGCATTGCGCTGCTGGTCCTGGCGCTGGCCGACTTCGCCTTCCAGAAATGGAAGCACGAGCAGGACCTGAAGATGACGCACCAGGAGGTCAAGGAGGAGATGAAAAACCTGCAGGGCGACCCGCAGGTGATCGCCCGGCGGAAGCAGGTGCAGCGGCAGATGGCCCTCAACCGGATGGGCCAGGAGGTGCCGCAGGCGGATGTCGTGGTGACCAACCCGACCGAGCTGGCGGTCGCCCTCCGCTACGACCCCGACCGCATGGCGGCGCCAATCGTGGTGGCCAAGGGCGCCGGCGTCATCGCCCAGCGGATCCGCCGCCTGGCGCTGGAGAACAACGTGCCGATCGTCGAGCGCAAGCCGCTCGCCCAGCTGCTCTACAAAGAGGTCAAGCTCAACCACCCCGTGCCCGACAACAGCTACGCCGCCGTCGCCGAGGTGCTGGCTTATGTCTACCAGCTGAAGGGCAAGAAGGCGCCGCAGCCGCGCGCGGCGTAGGTGACTAAGGCTCGATGTCTCGTCCCGATGTTCTTGCCCACGCCACAAGCGTTCGGCGTAGCCCGCCGCGGCTGGTATTGGAAAGAGGGAGCAACTGCTGAGGCTGGGAACAGCTCGGCGAGTTAGCGGCGGGGCTAGCTTCGGTCGGTAGGTCCAACTTCGGCATGCATGCGGCCGACCGCTTGGGGACCACTGCAAGTCGCGTCGTCTTCTGATCGTATGAAGCCCTGCCCCCCTGGTGAGGATTGAGGCAAGATCCAGCCCGCTCCGGAGATCGAAATCCAAGTGCACCCTTCAAAAGTAAGTCAATCGGGCAATGCTTCACCCCTGGTGAGGAATGGGGCATAATCTAGGCCCATTCCGAAGATCGACATCCAAATGCCCGCCGGACGCGTTAATCAAACGACTTGCCTGCTGCTCTCGCTGGTGTACCTGGCGGTTGGGCTGACTGGCGATGCGCTACATCCACTCGCAGACAAGTTAGCAACGAGCGAGGGGCATGCCGAATCGCACGGCCACAATCACCCACACGGCTATTTTCACTGCCACTCGCCAGATAACCACTGGCACTTCCACAGCGCCGCGCAGGATCAGCCGATCGGGATCGCGCAGGAAGGCCGTGTTCCCGAGGTAGCCGGCCACAACGTATTGCGTGGAGCGGGTGCAACACACCAACCGCACGCGTGCCACCTCCTGTCGCTTAGTTCTACACTCAAGATCGGGTACAACCCGTGGAGCACCCGTTTCCTAAGCCCTCGGGTCCTTTCCACGTGTCAAGACCGATCGACTCTCCGTCGGCGCCAACAGTCGCTCCGTTTGCGATTTCCTCGCGGCCCACCCTCTTTGGCTCTCGCGTAGATCCTCTCATCTTGCATTGACCGACCCTCTCGGCGCGTGCGCGCAGCGGGTCCGGGGCATTTAGATTTGGCCGAGGTGCGTTTGCATGGGCGTCCGCCGCTGCGCAATGACGCTGGTTGAGTTGCTGGTTGTCATCGCCATCATCGCTGCACTTGTGGCGTTGCTGCTTCCCGCCGTGCAGGCCGCCCGCGGGGCCGCCCGCCGGTCACAGTGCGCAAACAACATGAGGCAGCTGGGGCTGGCGATCCATCAGTACGCCTCCACTCACAAGGGGCGTTTCCCGTTGATGGCGTACCACAACCAGTCGAGCTCGCCGTCGCTGCAAGAACAGAAGTCGTGGATTAGTACGTTGTCGCCCTACGCAGAGAAAGTCGACGAGCTGCGGCTCTGCCCGGACGACCTTGAGCGGCGCGAACAGGTGTTCGACACGGCCACCAGCTACGCCATGAACGGCTACCTGCGAGAGGCTGACGACATCGACACCTCGGGCCTGCCGCCTGCCTTGGCCGCCGCTGTTGCCGCTAGGAACGACGGCCTGGTGCCTGAGCTCTACGACCTCCTGAAGACCCACGCGACGATCGTGATGTTCGAGGGGACCGCCGCCCGGTTAGGTGTGCACTACGACCACGTGCACAGCTACCTGTGGTTCGCGGAAGAGAACCTTCGCAACAAACTCGTGGTTGACGCGGTGACCGCCGAGGTGGCGACCGACCGTCACACCGGTCAAGTTGCGAACTACTTGTACGCCGATGGGCACGTGGACGCGCTCCCGGCTGAGACGATTGTCGAGTGGTGCCGTTCGGGCGAGAACTTTGCCCGACCGCCGCAGTAGCTTCTGCAACTCGACGCTCCGCGCCACGCCTGGAGCTGTGGCTCGCTATACCTCATAGATCTAACCTTGGAGATACTCCCATGAGACGATTCCACCTACAACACGCCGTCGCCTGCGTGCTCGCTGCCGCCGTTGCCGCCGGTAGTTCAACCGCCTACGGGCACGGAGGGGGCGGCGACATCGCCCTCTTCGCGACCGACGGGCAGGCGGACCTTGGCTTCGCCATCCTCGACGACGACGATGACCTGCAGGTAGTGTTCGACCCCGACGAAAATGTCTTCCTCTCGGTTCTACTTCCGCAGGCGCCTAATCCGGTCGTCCCTTGGGATTTTGGGTCGCCCGAGCCGGGGCTCGACGCGAACGAGGGCTCGCTGCCGCCAAGCGCCGAGATCGTTATGAACCTGATCGAGCTACAGTACTGGAATGGCGCCGGGCCGATGAGTTTCTCGTCACTTACCGGAGTCAGCGGCGGGGTTGCGCCCCAGCCGCTGCAGTCGTTCCCCGACGGCGGGTTCCATTCCCACCCGCTCTTTGGAGTTGAGGGAGCAGGCGCCGCGCCGCCGGCAGGCGTCTACGTCGGCAAACTGACCGTGAGCGTCGAAGGGCTGAGCGACTCGGACCCCTACTACATGGTCTCGCTAATCTCGGACAGCGTCACCGCAATCACCGACGAGGACCACCGCATCGAAGCCGCAGAGGCCATCGGTGCGCTGGTCCGCAACTACGCCGCGGATCCACTCGCTAGCCCAACTCCTGTCTACGAAGGGGTGGACTTCACCTACTACGCCGAGGCGGTGATGCACGTGCGCGGCATGGCGTCCGTTCCGGAGCCGGCTAGTGGCGTACTAGTCGCGCTCTGCCTGGCGTTCGGCGCCGCGGCCCGCGTTCAGCGAAGCTCGTTCTAGCTACCCCTAAGCCGAGTAACGCACCGCCGGGGTCCGCCCCGGCGGTGTTCTCGGCGCTTCCCAAGGCATGTTCCTATGACGCACCGAATCGCAAGAGTAGCGCTCCCGCTGCTCATCTGCGCCACGCTACTGTGCCACTCCGCAATGGCGCACAAGGGCGGCATCATTGTGCAGCAGATCGATGGCCGCTTGGTTACCGGCTACGACGACGAGACAAGCGGTTTGCAGACCATCGGCGACCGCGCGTTCGCGTTGCTTTTCCCTTCCTCCCTCGCAAACGACGTCCCATCGTTCTTGTCGTTCGCGCAGGCCCCAAGCGGTAGTGCGTCGCTGCCGGTGGGGTCGAACCTCTACTGGGACTTCCTGCCTATGCACTTCGACGGAGTGACATCAAACCTGATGTTTTGGGACGCATCGGGCGGTCAACCCGAAGACGTTCACTTCTCGCCAGCGCCGCAAACCGACACCACACTGACGTTGTACACGCAGGGATTTACGGATAACGCCAGCGTCGACGGCGCCGCGGCGATGGTGCGGGGCAAGCGGCTGGGGGTCACCACCGCCGACAACCTTGCCCTGCACGCCCACCGATGGTTCTTTATGGACTCGCAGACATCGACCCCCGAGGGCATCTACCTCATTGCGATGCAGGTGAGGGCAGACGGGTTCGCCAGCTCGGAGCCGTTCTTCGTCGCCGCGGCCACGAGTTCAATCCCCGCGAGCGTACTGGACGATGTCGCCCTGCCCTGGGTAGCCGAGCACGTCGACGATCTGCTGCTCGAGGGCGACTTCAACTTCGACGGCGAGGTTGATTCGTGGGACTACATGCTCTGGCGCCAGCAGTTCGGATCATCGGGCGACTTCGCCATCGGCAACGGCAGCGCCAATGGGAACTACGACGGCGTCGTCGACGCAGCAGACTACACCGTGTGGCGGGATCAGATGGCGAACGTCGCATT
This sequence comes from Posidoniimonas polymericola, assembly GCF_007859935.1. Taxonomy (NCBI): domain Bacteria; kingdom Pseudomonadati; phylum Planctomycetota; class Planctomycetia; order Pirellulales; family Lacipirellulaceae; genus Posidoniimonas; species Posidoniimonas polymericola. Next base: position 50,334 of record NZ_SJPO01000004.1, read on the forward strand.
GCTGGTGAGCTATTCGACGCCCGAGCCGACAGGCGTTGCGTTGCTTGTTCTCGCTGCGTTCGTTTGCACCGCGCCCGCACGTCGTTTGAATCATTGAGGCGCCCGACACCTCTTCTGAGGCTCGCGCTCGTTCAGCTGGCTGTGTCAAGTGGCCGCCGATTCTCCCCTCACAAGGGGGTAGTAGACTAGCTTGTGACAAGAATTGCGGATGTTCCAGCCGACAGCCCGACCGTCGATTCGATGCGGTTCGCTGCAGCGAATAACGATAACCTTTCCCGGAGCGTGTCGATCAGCTGTTGAAATACTGAATCAACGCATCGCTCGGATGGGCGAGAGCGTCCCAATTCACATCGGTTGCATCGTCCGCTGCGCCGGAGAGAATCCCCGACCCCGCTGAGGTTGTCACAACCGCAACTGGCGTCTCCGTGCCTCAAGCTCCCAACCGGCGCCGCACGTTTCAGCGACGGTTGCCCTTCAACGGGCGGCGCCTCTCAGGCCCGCGGCGCTGACCTGCGGCAGGCAAGCAAGTTCGAGGCGCCAGTAGTAATGGCGCCGAGCAACCCCTGATTCTTTAAGAAGTCCGCCCCGGCCCGTGGTAGACTAAGGGGTTCGCCGGTTGGCTCGTGGGCGTGATGGGCTGAGCTTGCGTAGGGTGGGACGCGATTAGTGGGGCCAGAGTCTTGTGGGTTCGCGTGGTGCTTGGACAGAACTCCCAGGCGCGTCCACAGCGGCGAATCCGCAACCCGCTACCAGGAAAGGAGTTGTGGCAATTCCTTGATGACGGGCGTGGGGGTTTTGTCCCCTTCGGTCGAATAATCGGACTAAACAGTCGCCGCGACTCGCTCAGGCCGCCCGGCGGACGTCGTCGAACAGCCGCTCGAGTCCGCGGCGGCTTTTGCCCCAGTCGAAGTACTGCCCCTCGATCTTAGTCGCCGCCGTGACCAGGCTGCCGCCGTTAGCCGCCGACACCGTAATCAGCAGCTTGCCAGCCAGGGCCCAAATGTCAGACGGGAAGGTCGCCACCAGGGTGCACGCGTCGTCCCCCTGCTCGACGGCCTCGAGCTCCTGGCCACGCTCGGCAAGGGAACAAAGCACGCGCACGATAACCTCGCCGGGTGGGATTGCGACCGCCTGCTGCTGCTCCTTGCCGGTCTTCACGCCCCAGCGGGCGTACATCGGCTGTACCAGGCCAGCGAGCTTATCGAGCGGCACCGGGATCGACATGACCGTCGCGGCGACCGAAAGGAACTCCTCGCCCGACATGCGTTTGGAACTGCGGGCGGAGCTCGCCTGGATACGGGCGCGGACCTCGGGGACCGAGGCGATGCGATCGAATTTGATTTCCTGCCGCCAGCTAGCGTCGGCCGGGGCCGGCGCGGGCCCGGCCAGGGGCTGGCCACAACTTGCGCAGAACTTGTTCTCCGCGGGCTGGCCGCAGTGCGAACAGAACTTCTGCGCGGGTGTTTGATTGGCGAATGAGAGCGGGTCACGGTCCATGCTAGCGTCCTCGCTGCGGTCGGTCGGCGTCCGCTTACCTAGATCGGTTGTGGACTGCGTGCAACTGCAACGAGAGCCGGTAGCCCCCAGGAGAACTAGTCGACGATCACCGTGCCGGACTGCGCGGTCAGGGCCCGGAACGCGTCGGCCAGGCGGGCGCACATCGGACCCGGTTCGCCATCGCCGATGGGGCAGCCGTCGATCGCCAGCACCGGGGCCAGCTCGCCCATGGTGCCGGTGCAGAACACCTCGTCGGCGCGGAGGAATTCGGGGACGCTGATGTCGCGGACCTCGGCGGGGATGGAGAGCTGATCGCACAGCTCGAGGACCACCGAGCGGGTGATCCCCTCCGGGCAGGCGACCGTCCGCGGGGTCAGCACGCGGCCGGCGTCGACGGCGAACAGGTGGGTGGCGTTCGTTTCGGCGACGAAGCCACGCGGGTCGAGCATCAGGGCGTCGTCGGCCCCGGCGGCCGTGGCGTGGATCTTGGCGAGGATTGAGTTGAGGAGGTTGTTGTGGTGGATCTTGGGGTCGAGCACGTCGGGCGCCGGGCGGCGGTACGAGGAGGTCGCCAGCTTGACGCCCGACTTGTCGTACACGGGCGGCTTGAACTCGGCGAGCACGATCAGGGTCGGGCCCGCCTGGTTGAGCCGCGGGTCCATGCCGCTGGTGATCTTCACCCCGCGGGTCAGCGTGAGCCGGATGTGCACGCCGTCGCGCATGTTGTTGGCTTCGAGCGTGCGGCGGATCTCGCTCGTGATGTGCTCGTGCGTGGGGATCTCGCGGAAGGCGAGCGCCTTGGCGGAGTGGGCCAGGCGGTCGAGGTGCTCCTCGAGCCGGAAGATCCGCCCGTCGTACAGCCTAAGCCCCTCCCACACCGCGTCCCCACCTTGGACGACCGAGTCGAACGGGCTGACGCCGGCCTGGTCGCGGTGCTTGAGGTCGCCGTTGATGTTGATGATCAGGTCGGCGTTTCGCTCGTCGTACTTCTGCAGCATGGGGTCGTGCGGGTTCGTGGCGGGGATTGTTTAGCAGCCGGCGGTGGGGCAGGTCAGCTTCGCGGCGGCGAGCTGGTCGTAGATTTCTTGGCACTGCTTGAGAAGGTCCTGCATTTCCGCAGGCAGATCGCCCTCGCGGGGGCGGTGCGTGTCGAAACCGGTCGACTTCCAGACGTTGTCGTACCAGTGCTTGGCCCACACGCCGTCGGTGTCGTGGGGACCGGGCCGCCAGCTCAGCATCGCGGGGTCGAACGGCACGCCGACCCGCTCGCACACCTGGCGGAGCATCGCCTCGGGGTTCTGCAGCAGGTCCCGGCTGTCGATCACCACCGGCGGATGGCCGGTGCGGTCGAGCTCGCGTTGGAAAAGCAGGAGCTGCTGGGGCAGGCCTGTTTCCTCGAGCGAGGGAGACTCGAACACCTTGGTCAGCGACAGCAGCATCTCGCGCGGGTCGCGGATCAAGAGCAGGTTGGTGAGTTGGTCGGTCCACTCGACCGGCATGCCGGGCAGCAGGTGGTGGGCCATGTGCTTCTGGTAGAAGATCGACTTGCCGGCCGGCGTCGGCCCGGTCAGCCAGGCGAGCACCTCGGGGAGCTGGCCCTCGTGCACCTCGACCACCTCTTGCCAGCCCGGGTGGTGCGTGATGCCGGTCTGCAACAGGTAGTAGGCGTAGAGCGGCTCGTCGCAGACCACGGTGTCCTGGCGGGCGCCCCAGGATCGCATCAGCGCGGTCGAGATGTTCCGCGGCCCGGACCACATCGCGATACGATGGGGCGCCGCGGGTTGAGTTTCCGGATCACCGGAGGGGTACTTGGTGGTTTGCATGCCACCAATCTACCGGGGAAGTCCCCGCCGCACGAGCGGCGCCTTGAACTGAGCCGCCCCGCCTGTTACCGAAGAGGGGCGCCGGCGGCCCCCACGCAGTCCGCCGCGGCCGAACACGAGTTCCGCCCCGCCGATTCGCAAAGGAGTTGTATGCCGTCACCATCGCTCGCTGCTGTCCCCCTGCGGTTTTTCCCCCCCGCCCTGCTGGCTGTGCTCAGCGTGGCCCTCGCCTGGCCAGCGACCGGCTACTCTCAGCAAGACGCCACCGAAGCGCCCGCCAGCGAGACCATCGTGATCGCCGCCCGCGAAACGCCGCCCTTCACGATGAAGGGCCCCGACGGGCAGTGGTCCGGCATCTGCATCGACCTGCTCCGCGAGGTGCAGGCCGACCTGCAGGGGGCGACCGACAACGAGGTCTCGCTGGAGTTCCGCGAGCTCGGCCTGAACGAACTGCTCGCCGCGGTCGAGCAGGGCGAGGTGGACCTCGGCGTCGGCGCGATCACGGTCAATTACGAACGGGAGCGGCGGATGGACTTCTCGCACCCGTTCCACAGCTCGGGCCTCGGCATCGCGATTGGCTCCCAGGAACAAGACGACAGCTGGCTGGGGGTCGCCCGGGCGGTGCTGTCGCCGACCTTCGTCAAGGTCGTGGCCGGCCTGTTCGCGGCGCTGCTGGTCAGCGCGGTGGCGGTATACTTCTTCGAGCGGCGTGGCAACCCCGAGCAGTTCGGCGGCGGAGCGGTCCGCGGGATCGGCTCCGGGATGTGGTGGGCGGCGGTGACGCTGACCACGGTGGGCTACGGCGACAAGGCGCCGAAGACCCTGCCCGGTCGGCTGATCGGGTTGGTGTGGATGTTCGCCGGGCTGTTCATCATCGCCAGTTTCACGGCGTCGGTGACCTCGGCGTTGACCATCAACCAGCTCAAGGCAGGCATCACGGGCCCCGGCGATCTAGTCAACGCACGCGTCGCGACCGTCGAGGGCTCGACCGCGGACGCCTACCTGCGGGCGCGTGGCGTTGGTGCGAGTCTTCACGGCACGGCGGCGGACGCGTTGGCGAGCCTGCGTAGCGGCGAGGTCGACGCGGTGGTCTACGACGCCCCGATACTCCGCTACCAGGTTGCGCAGCAATCGGGTGGCGGGCTCGCGGCGCTGCCGGTAATCTTTGCTCCGCAGGAATACGCGTTCCCACTCCCCAACGAGAGCAAACTCCGCGAGCCAATCAACCGCACCCTGCTCCGCGTTACCGGCCAGCCGGCCTGGCGGCAGTCGCTGGAGAAGTACTTGGGCGAGCGTTTCGACGAGCTGTAATCGTCGCCTGCCCCGCCGCCCCCTCGAGCTCACTCTGGCCGCCTTCCCTCCAGGACCCTCCCTATGTTTCGCAAGCGTCGCCCCCAAATCGGCGCCCGCCCCGGCACCTTGGCGATCCCCAAACGGGCGCCCGAGCCGCGGATCCATATGATCACTTACGATCCGGACAAGCTGCAGGAGGGACCCGTCACCGAGACCGACGACCTGCGTCAGGCCTTCGACGAGTCGGACGTCACGTGGATCGACGTGCAAGGATTCGGCGACCGCTCGCTGATGCACGAGCTCGGTGACATGTTCGAATTGCACCCGCTGCTGCTCGAGGACCTGGTCAACGTGCCACAGCGTCCCAAGGCCGAAGACTACGGTGACCAGCTGCTGCTGGTGGTGCGGATGGTTCGGCTCGACGACGAGGGGGAGCTGGACGCGGAGCAGGTGAGCATCGTGCTGGCGCCGCACTATGTGCTCACCTTCCAGGAGAAACACGGCGACATCCTCGACCCGGTGCGGCGGCGGCTGCGGGGCGGCAAGGGGATCATCCGCCAGCAGCCCGCCAGCTACCTGGCGTACGCCATCGCCGACACCATCATCGACGGCTACTACCCGGTGCTGGACGCGATCGGCGAAGAGATCGATGCGCTCGACGAGGTCGTGATCAGCCAGCCGAGCCCCGAGCTGCTGCGCCGGCTCAACGACATGAAGAACCGCCTGGTGATGCTCCGCCGCTGGCTGTGGGCCCAACGCGAGGCGGTCAACACCCTGATGCGGGACGACAGCGAGCTGATCACCGACGAGCTGCGGGTCTTCCTCCGCGACACCTACAGCCACTGTGTGCAGACCGCCGAGGTCGCCGAGATGTACCGCGAGATGATCACCGGCCTGATGAACACCTACATGTCGGCGGTCGCCAACCGCACCAACGAGGTGATGAAGGTGCTCACCATCATGGCCAGCATCTTCATCCCGCTGACCTTCCTGGCAGGCATCTACGGCATGAACTTCGAGCACATGCCCGAGCTGCACATGAAGTGGGCCTACCCGGCCGTGTGGTTCACGATGATCGCCACCGCCGGCGGGATGCTGGTGTTCTTCTGGCGGAAGGGCTGGCTGGGGGGAGGGCCGTAGTGCTGGGAGGCTCGTAGCGTTCGCAGAAACGAGGCCGCAAGCCTAGGGCGGCGCCTCGCCGCCGGCCCGTGTCGCGGCCGCCAGCCAAACCAAAAGCTCCACGGAACCGGACTCGAACGCGGCCGAACCATCGCACCGCAGCAGCTGCACGCCGCCGGGGTGGTGGCTGCGGGCGGCCAGGCGGGCCCTCTGCTGACGGGCGTTCATGCAGTCCCACTCGGAAGCGTTGGGCAGCAGGGCGTGGTTGTAGAGGGTGTTGCCGTAGTTCCCGAGAACCCACTTGGCGCCGCGCTCGCCGTACCAACCGCCGCTCGACGCCGACTGGCAGTCACCCGCCGGAGTGTCGGCGCCGCCGGGGAGCTCGAGCATGTACTCCTGCGACTGGGCGCCGGTCGGCTGGACGAGGTCCGCCGGCGCCGCTCCCGGGCCGAGGGTCCGCTCGGCGAACGCAACGGTGTGCGAAGAGCCGTCGGTCAGGTCGCGGAAGCGGGTGGTCGAGGCCGAATAGAACACGCCGTCGGCGTCGGTCAGGCTGCCGTAGTCAACGGTCCCCGAACCGGCGTTGGCGGCGTAGCTTGTTGCGGCGAACTCGACCCCCGGAACACGCGGGGCGTGGGGCTCGCTGGGGCAGAGGAAGGTGGCGACCGGCGTCGTCGCCGCGGGGTAGTTTGCCTGACCATCGAACACCACCCCGCCGCCGATGCCGAAGGTCGTCGGCGCCTGGGAAAGGTCCATCGTTGCAAACAGATTTCCCCCTTCGAGGTACTCGAGCAGGTGTGTCTGGGCAGAGAAGACCTCCGGCAGCGGCGCCCCCCGCCCCGCCGGGAACCGCCGGTGGGCGGCGTGGAACGAGTGCAGCGCCAAACCAAGCTGCTTGAGATTATTGGAACACGCCGCCCGCCGGGCGGCGCCGCGGGCGGCCTGCACCGCCGGCAGCAGCAGCGCGACCAGCGTCCCGATGATGGCAATGACAACCAGCAACTCAACCAGAGTGAACGCGCGGCGGTTGCAGTGCGCAAGCGTCAACGGAGTGCCTTGCCTCGGGTTGGTAGCGCAGCGGCAAAAGCCGCGTACGTTGCGGGGGTGCTCGGTGGCGGACAGACGCACGCCACGCGGTGCCTCCATGCTAGTCCAACTAACCCGCACGGGACAGAACGGCGCCGAGGGGGAGGCAGGAAACCTCGGAACCGACCGCAAACGCCGGCCACGCCGAAAGCGTGGACCGGCGATGAAAAGTGGAGGCGGCGGGAATCGAACCCGCGTCCCGCAATAGTTCCACGTGAGCGTCTACGTGCATAGTCGGCGGGTTTGATTTCGCGCTACGGTCGCCTCGCCGACAGGGCTACCGCAACGCTAGCCGAGAACTTGATTTAGTCGCGGGCGTGCCCAGCAGTGACCCGCGACGATCCGGAGGGGGTTATACGAGTCGTCAGCCGATTCCGGCGACCAACTGGGACTCGGGCAGCCTAGTTCTAGGCAGCCAAAGCGTAGTTACCTTCGGCAATTGAAGGTTTTAATCGGCTTTTTACGTGGGCCACCGATCAACCACGGCACGCAACTGCACGCTTCTGCCATCCGGTCGAACCCAGTTCGCCCCCGAAAGCTTAGCGCAGCTCTTTATTGTATTCGGTCGGCTGCACCGCGGATAGCAGCGAAAATCCGCGGGAGGCGGCGACTTCGGGTCAAACTCCCTGGTTGGCTCGATTGACACCGCCGCCGGCCTCCTACTATTCTTGGGGTCTTGCGGGCGATTAGCTCAGTTGGCTAGAGCGCCTCGTTTACACCGAGGATGTCGGGGGTTCGAGTCCCTCATCGCCCACTTCTTTTTCTGCTGCTCGGAAACGTCGTTTTTGGGGCCCGATTGGACCCGCCGCGCTAGCTAGCTCGCTGAGGGTCGGGTGCGGCCCGTCGGGCGGCACGGCCGCGTACGAGGAACGCCATCGCGAACGCCACGGCGGTGGCCGTGCTGAGAATGGCGGGCGCCAGCCAGAAGGTCGACCAATCGTACGGCGGTGGCGACACCCCCTCGGGCGTGAGCGAAGCCTGCTGCATAAACCCGACCAAGAGCGCGCCGCCGAGGTGGCCGACGCCGCCGGTCGCGATTGCGTTAAGGCCTTGGGCGGCGCCGCGTTGCGCCGGCCCCGAGAGCTGATCGACGATCATCACGCCCGCTACATAGACGAACACGTAGCAGGGGCCGTGGACGATGATGGCACCGTACACGGCTGCGGTCCAACCGAGAGACGACGCGAGCGTCAGCAGTCCGTACCGAACCGACCAGGCCAGGACGCCTAGGAAGAAGACCCGGCTCAGCCCGAGCCGCGCGGACAACATCGGCAGGGCGGCAAGGCACATGAGGTCCGACAGCTGGCCCAGGGTCATCAACGCCGCGGGGCTAGGGTAGCCGGCCCAATTAAGAAACAGGTTGGCGTAGTTGTTGTAGGCCATGCTCGGCACCACGGCCAATGCGGCGATGACCAGGAAGCCGATGAGCGGTCGGTTCGACGCGAGCCCCCGCGTGGGGCGGCGGTCCTTCTGCTGGCCGCCGCGCTCGGCGAGCATGGGCCTGGTCCGAGGAAGGCTCAACGCGTAGGCCGCCATCGCCAGACTGGACCAAGCGCCAATTGCCAGCGGAACGCCCGTGCTCTCGATCTCGGCGCCGAAGAGCCACGGCCAGCCAACGCCGATAAAGAGGCCCGCCGAGATCCAGCCGCCGGTCGCGAACAGCCGCGCGTGGGGGTACTGCCGCTCGGGATCGGAGAGGTGCTCGAGCGCGATCTTGTTGGTCAGCGAGCACGACGGGTTAAAGCAGTTCCAGTAGAGCAGCAACGCGACGAAGAACCATTGCTCGCTGTCGGTCGAGTGCATCCACCATGCCGCCGCCGCGCAACCGACGTGCAGCAACGCGACCAACCGGTCGGCCGCCAGGAAGCGGTCGCTGAGGAACCCGAATACCAGCGGCGAGACCAGACTCCCGATCGCGCCGGAGATCGTGCTGAAGCCAATAAACCCCGCGGAGAAGATCGCGGCGCCCTGCTCTCCGGTGTTGGCGCCGATGTACGTCCCCACGGTCACTGCCCAGACGCCCAATGGCCAGTACTGGAGCAACATCATCGCGGCGATCCGCGGGAAGATGTTGCTGGGCGGTCTCGTGTCGCCGCTGGTTGGGCGTTCGGGCATGAAGAGCGAGCGGCGGCGTTGGAGCGTTCAGCGGCCACGCACCAGCCCAGCAGGGCTGCGGTAGGGCACACTCAAGAGTAGCAGCGCCAGCCGCCGCACGCCACCGACTCGCTCCCAGACCGTCACATCACGATCGTCCTACGCGCGCCCAGCAGCCGAGACTCGCGAGACCGATCAGCGCGAGCGAGCTGGGACCGGGGACGGCGGCCGCCGGAAGGCTTCTACCGCCAAAGTGGTCACGCCAGACGGCGTAGTCGGCGGCGTCGACGACGCCGTCGTAGTTGCCGTCGGCGCCCGAGCCGTAGACGGCGGTCCTTGCTCCGTACGCTCCCCGCCACACGAGGTAGTCACCCGCTCCCACGACGCCGTCGTGGTCGTAGTCGCCCGTGGGGGCGGTCGACTCGAGCAGCTCAGCGGCCGCCGATAGTTCGAGCGCGGCGAGCATGCCGGAGACCCCGTCGAGGTTCGACATGGCCCCGGCGTCCTCGGCGTAGGACCTCCTCGCCAGGAACAAGCGGTACACGAGTTCGAGTTCCGCCTCACCGTAGGCGACTCCCGTGTGCTCCTGGACGCGTGCGAGGTAGTCGAAGCCGGTTTCGTTGGTCGGCTCGAACATGGTCCCTTCGCCGAAGTCGTTGAACGTCGCGAGCTGCAGGAAGTCGACTCGATTGGCGAACTGAGCGGCCTGGTTCAATACGGCGTCGAGAGTCGCGCCGCCATCGTGGGGGATCTCAAACGGCACGGGCGAGCCGGCGCCCCCTTCGGAGTAGAAGTCGTCGAAACCTGGGTAGGCGACGCCGCCGGCCAACTCGAGGTTCGGCGCACGGTAGCGATAAAAGCTGTCCTGATGCCCAAGGTGGTTGTTTTGCGCCTCGTCCTCGTAGATCCACGCGTACTCGCCCGCGGCGTTGCCGCCCGCGTCCTGGGACTCGTACCACAGCGGCATGAAGGCGACCGGCTCGTCTGCCTGGGCGAGGATCTGCGTCCACTGGCTTTCCGTCTGGAAGTTGATCGGGCCGAAGGACGCCAGCAGCGGCTCTGCGGAAGGGCCCAGCCGGATGTAGCTCGGGTGGCTGAAGTAGTTATCGTTCAAGTACGAGACGTTCGCTTCGGCCTGTCCGATGTTGGCGGAGAAGCGGTCCTCGAGCACGACCGCGAAGTCGAGCCCAAAGTCGCCGAGCCGGTCGACAAGTGCATTGCTGTTCGACAGCAGACTGCCGATGTCGCCGTTGGTCCCCTCGACGCCGTACCAGTCGATCATCACGCCGTCGACGCCCGAGAGCTTCATGAGCAGCAGGTGGTACTCGATCACGTCGGGGTCGCTCGAGGCGTACGGCCCGATCTTGGGGTAGTAGTGTGACGCGATCTGCCGGCGACCGCTGGCGTCGATCACGTTGGGGTTCTGCGTGTTCATCCGCCAGTGCCAGCCCCACTGTCCAGGGCCGAGGGTGTCGGGGGTCTCGAACCAGGGCATGTAGTGCATGTACACCTTCGCCGGGTTCGACTTTTCAACCTGAGCGGCGTGCGCCGGAGTCACGCAGCAGCATACTCGTAGCAGCAGAGCCAACAAGAGCCAGAGAATTGTTCTTCGAGAGGCAATACGCATAGAGATCCGAGACGCCGGAGCTGCGGATGGAATGAGATGACAACGCACGCGGGCCTGCGTCGACCGCTGTAGTCTAACACGCCGCCGGGAGGGGCGTCGGCTAGTTCGCGACCAGGTCCTCTAGGTTGCGACTCCCTCGCGCCCGGTGGACCTCCAGGTCGATATTGAAACTGACGCTATCGACCGAACCATCGCAAAACACGACCTGGAACACGCCAGTGTGGGCCGAACCAAAGTTGAACTGCAACGTGCGTTCGCTCGCAGTCGCTGGGTAGTAGGCCGAGTCGCCGGTCTTCGTCATCCACTGCTGGTACTCACCCGAACTCATATCGGGCAGCGGCGGCACCCACGCCGACACGATGTTGTCGCGGTCAAAGCCGTTGTAGGCGCCCTGGTCGTCGAACAACGACGTGCCGGTGGAGTACAGGTCCGACTCGCGCATCCGCTCGCCGACGATGTAGGTCTTCGACGTGCCGTCGGTAATCTTGCGCATCGGCACCGGCGTTCGCGGCAGGATCATGCCGTTGCTGCCTGACCCCATCCGCGCGAACCAGTTGTCGACGCCCAAGCCGGGCAGGCTCTTGTCCCAGGCCGCGGCCTGGGCAAAGCTGCTCGGCCCCGGACCGTCGAGCATGAGGAAACGACGCACCTCGACGGCGCTGCCCGACGCGGCCGCCGCGTCGTACGCCTGCTGCGTGCCGCCACCCCGGCACCCGGCGTAGTCGCTGCGGAAGGCCAGCCCCGGATTCTGAGCGAAGTCGGCCCCCGTGTTGCGGTAGCCACTGTTGTTGTTTGATCCGTTATCCAGCAGAGGGTACGGGTCGGCCTGGCGCCGGCTGGGGCAGTTCATCACGGAAATCTGCGTCACCAGCAGTTGTCGCATGGCGTCGTCGCGCGCAGCGGAGTTGGGCGCCGTGCCCGTTCCTATTTCGCGGAGGGTCCCCTCTTCCAGGAACGCTAGGATGCTGTAGAGCCAGCTGCCGGGCTGAGACTTTCCGGCGCCGCCGTCAGGCTCTGGCATCCACAGGTACCCCCAGCCGCCACTCGGGAAGTACCCGTAGGTGTCGTGGTGGTTCTGCAACGCCAGCCCGATGTTCTTGAGGTTGCTGGTGCATTGTGTCCGCCGGGCGGCCTCGCGCGCCGACTGCACCGCCGGCAGGAGCAACGCTACCAGCACGCCGATGATGGCGATCACAACGAGAAGCTCTACGAGCGTGAATGCTCGCCGATGATGTTGCTGACTGGCCATTCCAACCTCCTGATCCGGGCCTGAAGAGAGCTCCTGCGCACGCCGCCCGCAGTAAGTCGGGGGCCTGCCCCAGCCCCCGAGTTCCGACGCTAACCGCGTCGCCGCGGACCGCACCCAACAACCGTGGCGACGGCGATCAGCCACGCGGCGGGGGGTGATGGGACGGACGCCGTAAAACCGACCCCCGGCGGGGTCGCAGGGCCACCGTAGTTGCTGACCCACAGGTCGTAGTCCTCGCCGTCCACAATTCCGCTGCCGTCTCCCGCGCCCCCCAACGCCGACTCGTCGCCGTCGAGGTTGTCACGCCAGATGGTGTAGTCGGCGCCGTTGACGACCAGGTCGCCGTTAAAGTCGCCCGGGATCGCGGGGACGTCGACGGCTTCGATGCTCATCGCGTTCAGGTACCCCAGCGAGCCCTGGGCTCCGACGAAGTCGACATAAAGGATCGCCCCGTCCTGGGGCGCCAGCCCGATGAGTTCGGCCACCGCGTCTCGATTGTGCGACGACGCGTCCACGCCGTCCTGCACCTCCAGCGACACCGAGTCCACCAGCGTGGAGTAAGTGTTGTCGTTGTATACCGAGTACACCGTGGTCTGGTCGGTGCTGTACTTGTGCGAGCCGAAGAACGTCAGGTTGTAGCGTTTCGAAGCGTCGAGGCCCTGCAGCTCGAAGCGGACGTTGTTGGGGTCGGTCCCCGGGCCGGCGACGAAGTCGAACGCCGCGGCGAGCGAACCGCCGAGGTCTCCCAACGCCTGCGCGTCAATGTCGGTCAGGAACACATCAAACGCCTGCTGGCCCGCGGTCGTCGGTCCGGCCGGCCCGTTGTAGCTGTCGGTGGCAACCGGCGTGCTGAAACCAAAATCGACGGTTGTCGGCACGTTGTTGACGTCGACCAGGTTCTCGATGAACACGCCGGTCGGGATGCTGGTCCAGTAGTTGCCGTTGTCGTCAGCGCCCGCGACGCTCAGGCCGCGGAAAGATGAGTCGGCGCCGAAATCCAGCAGCAGCTTCTGCCCGCGGGCCGACGACGACAGGCAAATCGCCACCGCGACCGCCGCCCACAGCCGGGGGGACCTCGGCCTTAACTCTAGTCTTCGCATAGCTGTCGCCTCAGTTCGGTGTAGTGGGTAGGTGCGAACCCCTAACGGCGACGCGCGGGCCAGATCGGGGCGCACAGCGCCGCCAATAGCGCCAAGGACGCTGGTTCGGGCACGGCGGTCAGCTGGATCGCGTTGAGGTACCCCTCGCCACCTCCGGCGCCCCCAAAACCAACGTACAGGATCCCGTCGGCCGCCGGCGACACGCCGCTGAGCGTCGCAACCGTGTCCTGATTGTGCAGGTCGTCTACGCCGACTACCAAATCGACCGAAGCGACCGGCGTCGTGAACGAGGCGTCGGTGTAGACCGTGTACCTTGTCGTATTGTTGCCGTTGTACTTGTGCGACCCGAAGAACGTCAGGTCATAGAGTCCGCCGACTTGGAGTTCCTGGATCTGAAAGGTCGAGTTGGTATAGAAGTCGTAAACCGCCTCGTCCACTCCCAGGTCACCAAGCGCCGCCGCATCGTACACAGAATTAGAGGGCGGCTGGCCGCCATCGGTCGCGCCTGCGGGACCGTTGTAGGAGTCGGTGCCCCCGGGCGTGGTGAAACCGAAATCGACCGCTGTCGTGACGCCGTCCGAGTTGGGGAGGTCTTGGTAGAACGCGCCCGACCAGACGCTCGTCCAGTAGTTGCCGTTGGCGTCTGCGCTGGGCGTCGAAGCGCCCCGGTACGAGGCGTCGTTCCCTAGGTCGATTAGCCATGATTCGGCTTGTACCGCCGAGCAACCTAACACAATCAATGCCGCTGCCGCGCAAGCGGCCGTGGAACGCCGAATCGAGTCACTGTTGGCCATGAGTCGTCCCCAGTTGTAGAAGAGTATTGCGCAATAAGAAGTCACAAGCCAGACGCGCCTCGACTAGCAAGGCATGCTCATCACTCTCAAACCTTGCTCCGGAGGTTGCTGGAGGATCACCACCACCCCGTCCGGAGCCTCGCGCCAGGAATAGCTCTACTGAAAAGGTGTTCCATTGCCGGCCGGACGCCGACTGGCAATGTATAGCACATATGCTATAGTCTCTGTATCGGCGTGTCAAACTCTTTCCGGCCAAAAAATGGCTTGAGGGTCCACCGCACAGCCGGGACTCGGCGCGTTCGAAACCTGCTGTGTCAGAGAGCTACAATTCTTCCGACGCGGATGCCGACCGGCCCCGCCCCTAGCCTCGGAGCAACCCAAGATGGCGGCGCCCGCCAAGTACAACGAGGTGATGTCGGTCATCAAGCGCCGGATCTCGGAGGGGGACTACCTCGTCGACAGCATCCCCGGCGAACGCCGCCTGGCTGAAGAAACCGGCGTCAGCTACATGACCGCCCGCCGCGCGGTGCGACAACTGCTCGACGACGAAGTGCTAATCCGCGACGAGAGCGGTGCACTCGAGGTGCACCCGACCTACACCAAACGTATCAAGCCCGCCGAGGTCGTGCTCTTATACCCGGCGTACCCCTCGAGCTACCTCACCCAGCTCCGGGTTGCGGTCTCAGAGTTCGCGACCCGCAGGACGATCAATCTGCGGCCGACGCAGTTTGTTCATTGGGATGAGAAGCTGGTATACGACAACGTGTCGCAGGCGAAGGGCACGATCATTATCCCCCACGGGCCGCCGATCCCATCGCGGCTGCTCCACCACTTCAACGCGCACAAGGTCGTGATCCTCGACGGCGACTTTTCGACAAAAGGGCTGCCGTCGGTGCGGCTCTTCTCGGACGACTGCATCGTGGCCGTACTCGATCACCTGCGGGGCCTCGGACACCGGCGGCTCGACTGCCTGAACACCCAGAACCGCAACCTCGAGATTGAGCGTCGGATCGAGATCTGGCGCCGCTGGAAGGAGCGCCACTCGATCGAGGGCGAGCTGCACGACGACCCCGCGCCCGTAGCGACCGACCCAACCATCGTGGCCTACCGGCTAATGTCGCGGCTGCTCGATCAACGCCAAGTCGAGGCGACTGCCTTCATCGGCACGACCTGTCCCGCGGCGATTGGCGCCATCAGGGCGTGCTACGAACGGGGGCTAGCCGTCGGCTCGGATCTGTCGATTGCGGCGGTCAATCTCGAGCCACCCGCGGAGTTCTTCTGCCCGTCGATCACCGGCCTCAACACGCCCGAACTAACCGGCGTGCTTGCCAAGTGCTTCGACTGGTTTGCTGGGACTTCTTCGTGGCGCGGGCGCATGCTCCTCGAACCATCCGGGTCGGCGCTATTCGCGGGCGAGTCGGCCGGGGCGCCCAGCGTGGCGTTCGCGGGTTCGCATGGCAGTCGCTAAGAGCGGCGCCAATCGAGATCGATCCGCGCCCCTCAGCAGCTGCGTACTTGCGCGGACGCCGTGCGCAAAACGGCGGTCCGTGTCTCCGCTGACCTCTCGCGACCCGTAGTGAACGAGGCTATCATCCAGGGTATGCGGCCCTGCCCTCGCGTCGCGGCGTGGGCGGCGTCCCACCTACCGCCTTGGCAAACAACTGCGGACTCGCGCCGCGGAGAACTTTAAGGAATTGTTGCATGCCACGCTCTGTACCCGCGCTGCTTTGGACCTTGTCATTGTGCGTTTCCTCCTCGCTGGCCGGAGAAGCTCCCGAGGGTTTTGTCTCGTTGTTCAACGGCGAAGACCTGACCGGCTGGTGCGGCCGCGAGCAGGTCGACCCGGTTGAATACCGCAACCTGCCCGACGAGGAGAAGGAGGCTCGCCAAACAAAGGCCGACGCCGATCTGGCCGAGCACTGGAGCGTCGAAGATGAACAGATCGTCAACGACGGCCACGGCGTGTTCTGCACCACCGTGGACGACTACGGTGATTTCGAGTTGCTAATCGATTGGAAGATGGTCGACCCGAACACCGACAGCGGCGTCTACCTACGCGGCTGCCCCCAGGTGCAGATCTGGGATCCTTCCGACCCCAGCAAGAAGCAGCATGGCGGCCACCTGGGCTCTGGGGCGTTGTGGAACAACAACCCCGGTTCGCCCGGCAAGGACCCGCTGGCGCTGGCCGACCGGCCGGTGGGCGAGTGGAACACCCTGAAGATCCGCATGGTTGGCGACCGCGTCACCGTGCACATGAACAACGTGCTGGTGGTTGACGACGCCGAAATGCACAACTACTTTGATCGCCAAGGAAAGCTGCCCGAGCGCGGCCCGATCCAGTTGCAGACGCACGGCGGCGAGATGCGGTTCCGCAATATCTACCTCCGTCCGCTCGACGGCGAGGCCGCCGAGTAGCGAATTAGCGGCGCCGGCCACGGCGTTGCGGCGTGTGAGTCAACAGACTGACGAGCAGCGTGAGCGACCCCGGCGAGGGGATTGCTTTGGTCGACGACGGGCCGGCCGCCACCGCGCCGAAGTTTTCTCGCCAAACTTGATAGTCCAGCGCGTCGACAACGCCATCGTCGACGCCGTTGCCATTGAGGTCGGCCGCCGAGCCGTTGGCGTCCCGCCACACGACGTAGTCGGCCGCGTTGACCACGCCGTCGGCGTCGAAGTCGCCGGGCAGGCCCGCCGACTCGATTGTCGCCAGCAGCGTCAGGAACAGCGACTGCGTCTGGTCGCCGACCAGGTCCTCGCCCGAGAGCAGCAGCTCGTACGTGGCGGAGAAGAGCCCCACCGTCGAGGCGTCGATCGCCGCGTCGAGCAGTCCGGCCTCGCCCTGCTCCAGATCGCCAAACGGAGCTGCGGAAAGCTGCAACTGCGTGGTGTCGCCCTGCCCGATGATCGCGTCGATCTCGAGGAACGACGCGAAAGACGGGCCGCCGGCGCCGGCGTAATTGAAGACGGAAAAGGGAGAAACGGGCAGCACCTCGTCTGCACGCGGCAGCGTGCCGAGGTCGATCGTTAGGTTCTGCTGAATCGAGTCCGCCGCGAACGAGGCAACCGGGTGGTCCAGCACGCTGTAGCTGAGTGAAATCACGTCGTCGGCGTCCAGCGCGCCGCGGCCGGAGCCCCCGCCGCTGGTCACGTCGAGGTTGTCAACGCGGACTTCGCCACTGAACAGACCTGGCGTAGAGGAAGTCGCGTCGAGGCCAACCACCATCTGGGCCGAGTCGGTCTGCCCAGTGCGAAAGGCGTTGTAGCTGCCCAGACGCGTGCTGGTCGCCGCGCCATCGGCGGTGACACCGAAATACGTTCCGTCCACCCCCGCCTTGCTGAGCGTGACGCTCTGGGATTGAGGACCGGCGCCGCCCTTGTAGACCCGGCCGAGGTTGATGTTCAGCGCGGTCCCGCCGTTGCCCGTGTAGGCCCCACCCGCCAAAGTGACCTGGCTGTCGTTCGCCTGGTCGACAAACACGCTCCACGCGAATTCGGGGTGGTCGATGAACGGGTTGCGGTTGTTCTGGTAGCCGTAGATGAGCTCGTTGCGGCGGCGTTCAAACGCGTCTGCCGGCGCGGCGAAGTGCCACTCGATCATGCGGTTGAGGTCGCCGAGCAGGCTGCCGCTAGGATCGCCGGCGGCGAGCTCGAGGTCGGTGGTCGCGGAGTCGCTGCCGTCGTACCGGACGGCCATGTAGAACTCCTGCCGCGCGATCATGCCCGCGTCGGCGTCGCCCGGGTACCACTTGGTCCCGGCGTCGCTGACGATGCCGTACGACTGGCCGCCGTAGGCGCCGCCGAAGTTGAAGTTGCCACGGTCCGAGTTTATCTGCGGATCCGACGGGCGGTGGTTGTGCAGGTCGCTGTTGTCGGGCCCCGAGCTGTCGACGCCGTGTGCCCGTGGCCAGGTGTGCTCGCGGTTCCACGAGTTCCCGTTGTCCCAGCCGGAGAGGCTGCCGCCGATCCTCGACAAGTCGAGCGAAGTCCGGTCGTAGACTAGCAAGATATGTCCTGGATTGTCCGGGTCCTCGTCCGTCACCTGCAGCGCGGTCCGCAACGCGTTGTAGCCGATGTCGGTGTGGCCATCGATAATGTTGTGCAGTTGGCTCTTGAGCTGCGCACCCGTCCCGGTGGCCGCGGAGTAGTAGCCAACCGGTGGGTCAAACTGAGCGACCGCCGTGGCGGCCAGCAACCAGACGACGACCAGGGAGAACCAACTCTGCTTCGAAACAAACAACACAACAACCCTGCTTGCGTTTCCCAAAAATCCGCCCGTTGACTGCGAACGGCTCATTGTAGACCGGTCGATCGTCGCACGCGCCCGGATGGCGCCCCGCCTGTTGGAAGCTGCGGCGAACCGGGGCCGAAGGATGCAGGCCCTCGAAAAAAGCCGCTTGCCGATCGGCCTGAAGCAAAGAGCGACCCCGCGGCCGCCGCGATCAGCATCCACGCCGACGGTTCGGGCGCCGTGGAGCTGGTCGTCGCTGCTGAATTGCCGTAGTTGCCCCGCCAATCGAGGTAGTCCTGCTGGTCATAGCCGCCGCCCGCCAGGCCGTCCCGCCAGACGGCGTAGTCGGCGGCGTCGACATGCCCATCGAAGTTGAAGTCGCCAAGCAGCATCGGCGCGACGACCTCGAACGCGATCGGCAGCTCGAACAGCGCGTTGGCGGCACCCTGGCTGTCGGTCGAGACCGTCAGCACGCCGCCCTTCTGCCCGAGCGTGCTGGTCTCAAGACCAACGCCCAGCGTGTCTCCATCGGCCAGCGCCGGCACGCTTCCCGAGAATGAACCGGTCAGGTCGCCCGTCACCGAGAGCGTGTAGTCGAGCTCGTCGGCCCCGATCGCCGCGAGCACGTCGGCCGCGTTCCGCACCACGACCTCGAGCTCGAACACCTCGCCCTGCGTCAGCGTCGCCGGCAGGGACCCCGCCAGCACCTCGAGAACGGCGGGGAGCTGGTAGTCGGCAACCACCGGCAGGTGGTCGCTCAGATCGTGGAGAGCGTTGATCACTTCGGCCGACTGTGATCGCCCCAGTAAGGTATTGTTGATCCGGGTGTTCCACGACACACCGTCGTTGCCGAAGGCATAGTAGGAATGCTCAGTCGCCCCCGACCCGGCAGATGTCGGTCCCAGGTAGCTCA
Source organism: Posidoniimonas polymericola (assembly GCF_007859935.1). Classification (NCBI taxonomy): domain Bacteria; kingdom Pseudomonadati; phylum Planctomycetota; class Planctomycetia; order Pirellulales; family Lacipirellulaceae; genus Posidoniimonas; species Posidoniimonas polymericola. The sequence goes on from NZ_SJPO01000004.1 coordinate 69,157, forward strand.
GCCCTTCACCGTCCAGCAGCGTCTGGGTAACAAGTTGCATGTCGAAGCGGTCATCCATTCCGCCGGTGGCGCCCTCGTCGGCGAGGAAGCTGGTGCGCGTCGATTGCGTCATGTGGATAGCAGCCGCCGAGTTGGGCCAGCTGCCGAGGGCGATAGGGTCTATGAGGCTCGGCGTGCCTGACGCGGTCAGGTTCGCGAAGGCCGCCTCGCTGCTGGCGCCGATGTTGAGGTCTCCTAGCGCAATTGCGTTCACATCGGGACCTACCCCCGCCAGGTTTGACCGCAGTGCAGTTGCCTCACCAGACCTAGTCAACCTGTCCGCACTTGCCGAACCGGCCTTGAAATGAGCGTTGTAGAGGTACAGCGGCCCGCTTTCAGGATATTTCGGCAGCGTGAACGAGCTCCGCTGCACAGGCCGCGGTCCGCCGGTACCGACGCCAGATGAAGCCCCCACGGCGACAGTGGCGGAATCGTAAACGACCGCGAGTCGATCCACCCCAAACCCGAGCACCTTCGCCTCATACGACTCGACGCCGAAGAGCCCGTTGAGCGTGTCTGCAACCCGTACAGCGGTGGAGTCTATTAGCGAAAAGGTCGTTTGTTCCTGCAATGCAACAATATCGGGCCGCTTTGTTATCCCGTTGCGGGGCGTCTGTGAGATGGCGGCCATGATCAGGCCAAGATCGTCTAAGTCGGTTTCGGAGGCCGGCTTGTCAAGCGTGTTGTAGGTGACCACCCGAAGCTGCGCCTGCAGCGGAGCCGAGAGCAGGCAGGCAGATGCGAGCGCGAGGAGTCTTCGGGCGTTCAACGGATAGTCCGGTGCAGGGCGGAGGGTGCTCGATTCACAAAAGCACCCCACCCAAGACCAACGCTTTCGCGAGGTCTCGGGTGGGGTGCTTGAATCCGTTCTAAATCTCTCAGAACTAGCGACGCCGCGCGAGCCCAGCAACCAGGCCGATAGCCGCGAAGCACAGAGCAGCGGGCTCGGGTACGGCAGACGCAGCGGAGGTAGTGCCCGCGCCGTAGTTGGTCTGCCACAGGGCGAGGTCGTCGCCGTCGATCGTGCCGCCGGTGCCGTTTCCACTCAGCAGCGTACCCTCGGACGCCCCCTCGTTGTCACGCCACACGGTGTAATCGGCGGCGTCGACGACCCCGTCGCCGTTGAAGTCGCCGGGGTCTGCGGGGCCGTCACCCTCGCTCAGCAAGATGTTGTCAAACACGAAGTACTCGAGGCTGCCGTTCGAGACGCCAGCGAACTCGAGGGTCAGAGTGCTGCCGGCGCCGGACAACGGCGTGGTGTAGGTGGTCAGGTTGTTCGTGAGCTGCGTGTCGCCTAGGAACAGCGGGTCCTTAAACGGTTCGCTCTCGATTTGTAGGTCGAAGGTTTCGCCGCTGTCATCCGAAGTGCGGTAGGCCCGCACCTCGACGAAGCCGCCGCCGGCCTCGATCGGAACGAAACCGTCATTCGCGGTGCTGTCGCCGTTGGTGGTTCCGTCGTCTTCCATTAGGAAGTCGTAAATGACGTCATCGTTCGGGTCGGTAAACATGCCGCCCAACGAGAGGTCTGTCCAGAACGGCTCGTCGAAGCCGCTGAACGGGTCGGTGTAGACCGGGCTGAACGCCCCCGACTCGAGGGTGACGCCGTACTGGACGCCGTCTATGGCGCGGATGCTGAAGGCGTTCGTCGCCTCTCCACCGTCGATTGAGTAGTTGAAATCGAACGTGTCGCCGGATGCCTCGAAGTCACCAATCATCGCCAGATCGATGCTAAGCTCAATGTTCGAGCGGCCGGAGATATCGAAAGTCCACACGCCGCTGACGGCGCCGCCGGGGTTGTCGCCATTGTCGGGGTCGGAGACGCCGATGAAGTTGTCGGTCTTACCGGTACGGATGATGCCGAAGGTGTCTGCAGTGAAGTCACCAGCCGAATCGTCCAGGAAGTCGAACGGAAGCCCGTCGGCGCGGCTCATCACACCAAAACGGTCGAAGAAGCTCGAGAATGCGCCGCCCTGCCCTAGGTCCGGCGTTAGCGTCTGCGTGATCGAGGTGAAACCGCCATTGGTTGTACCGCTATCGAAATCTTCGCCGGCAAACGGGGTGGCCCCTAGCGCGGCGCTGGTGGCGAGGGCCATCGCGAGCGACGCGACGCAGAAACTCAAACGAACACTGGTCATGGCAATCTGGCTCCGAAGTGGTGCGGCTTCTTGGGCGGAGTCGGCCGTATAGGTGGGATCAGGTGGGCGGCCGGTTGGAACAATTGCTCAGTATAGCGCAACCGGCACAACCCTCACCAGCATGTTGGCATTAAGAATCAGCGAAGAACCCCTTCGGCCTCCCGCAAGAACACGGACCACCGCCAACCGGTGACGCCGACCTGGCCTCAACGCGGCAGTCCCGGCACGCTCCAATCGAAAGGCGCACGCCATTCTCACTATTGCGAGACAGCTGCATCCCATGCAGTTGGTAGCGGCCCTAGCGGTGATCAGCTGTCAGCAGCGTGCGTTTTCCTTAAATATCGTTTCCGTCGGCGATGCGAGTGCTACAATCGCTTCTTCTAGCGGAACAGGCAAGTAAGAGTATTTCGCATATGAGGCACACATGCGACGCAATGGATTTACGCTCGTTGAACTGTTGGTGGTGATCGCCATCATCGGCATTCTGATCGCACTGCTGCTACCCGCGGTGCAGGCGGCACGCGAAGCCGCACGGCGCACCCAGTGCGTGAACAACGTCAAGCAAATGGCGCTGGGCGCGATCAACTACGAGAGCGGTCAGGGGCGGTTCCCCCCGGGCCGGCTGCGCCCCGACTGGGCGATCGTCGACAAGGAGCTGCCGCTCGGCTACACCGAGTATGATGGCATCTCGCCGCGGTCGCGCACCGGCTTCTACTCGGTTCATATCTGGCTGCTCCCTTACATGGAGGCAGGCAACGTCTTCGACCTGATCGATTTCAGTATCGGTCAGCACAAGAAGATGCAGAACCCGCGTAACCCCCACTTCGACGCCTACTCGACCGCTCAAGACTTGTTCATCTGCCCCAGCGATGCGAACACCGGGATCGTCATTTCGGAGAACAACTACCGATCTAACTTCGGAGGGAGCACTCCGGGCGCCGGAGGAAGGAGCGGCCAGAACGGCAACGCCGCCTACGGCATCGTCCCCACGGAAACCTGGCATGTCGGCGGCAACGGGGCGTTCACCAGCGGCGCGAAGGGGCTGAAGGTCGGCAAGTACATCGACGGACTCTCCAAGACCGCGTTCTTCTCGGAACGTATCAAGGGGAGTGGCCACGACTATGAGAGCGGCGCCGAGGTCGTGCCGACCCGCGCCGACATGCTTCGGTGCCGGAGCTCAACTCTGGTGAATCCGCGGGCGCAGGCGACGGCTATCGAGAGCGCGTTCATCGCCGAGAGCACCCCGCCAGCCGAGCCAATGGGCTACGTCTTCGGAGCCGCCGGACGCTGGGTTGGAGATTGGTCAAATGGTTGGCCCTTTGCGGGTTACGACAGCACGCAGTATAACCACGTCGCTCCGCCAAACTGGTCTGGTATTGACTGCGGCGTGAACTCTATCCCGGACGCCCCTCATGAGCACGCTGTAGTGGCGGCCAGGAGCGACCATCCGGGCGGGGTGAATGTCGCGTATGGCGATGGTCACGTCGACTTCGTCACCGAAAGCGTCGACCTCAATGTGTGGCGGGCGTCGGGCTCTCGCAACGGCGGAGAGTCGTTCGCAGAATAGCGGACTCCTCGGTTCGTCCGGTGGCGTGAGGCTCAATTCTCATAACCGCATGACTGCGAGAGGATCGTTGATGGACGCGAATACGGAGTCTTCGCAGGGCTCGTCGGTGCTGCGAACCCTGCTGGTGGCCGTCCCCGCGGCAGCGGTCACTGCCTTTGCCGTTCAGTGGTGGGGGGCCTCGCTTCAGCAGTCGGCCACCGACGAGCTGAACAAGAACGTCCTCTCGGTGATGCTGCCCGACTGGGCCGATAGCTCCAAGCTGGCCGCCGACTACAAGGACGCGAACCAAGACCTGGTCGCCGACACGCCGACCGATGAGGCGAAGCTGCAGTCGCCTGAAACGCTGGTCTTCTCCTACATCGCCGAAGAGGGCGACGAGTCGGACCAGACGACCGAAGCCGATGGTTGGGGCGCCCTGGCCACCGCGGTCGGCGACGCCACGGGGCTGCCCGTTAAGGTGCGGGCCTACGAGCAGGTGAACGACCAGCTCGAGGCGATGCGCACGGGCGAGCTGCACATCCTCGGCCTGGGAACGGGGGCCGCGCCCCTAGCGGTGAACACCGCCGGCTACGTGCCACTGTGCACCATGGCCAACGCCGACGGCGAAGTCGGCTACAAGATGCTGCTGGTGGCCGCCGCCGATGCGGGCATCAAGGACCTCGCCGACATCAAGGGCAGCAAGGTGGTATTTGTCCGCCCGACCTCCAACTCCGGCTTCAAGGCGGCGTTGGTCCAACTCTACAACGACGCCGGGCTGCTGCCCGAACGCGACTACGAGTGGAGCTTCTCGATGTCCCACGAAGGCTCGATGAAGGACGTGGTCGCTGGGCGTGCCCGGGTGGCGCCGGTTGCGAGCGACATCCTCGCTAAGATGCTCGAGCAGGGCGACATTGACGAGGCCGAGTACACCATCCTCTACGAGTCCGAGGCCTTCCCACCGGCGGTGATTGGCTGCGCCCACGATCTACCGGCCGAGATGGTCGATCAGATCCGCACCGCACTGGTCGGCCTGGACTGGGCCGGCACCGATCTCGAGCAGCGATTCGGCCCGACCGGCAGCGTCAAGTTTGTGGCGGTCGACTACAAGGACGACTGGGCCGTTATCCGACGCATCGACGACGCCATGCGGAACCTGTCCGAGTAGCTCGACCGCTTGAGGGCTGGGCGGCGCTGCCGCATCACCGGGCGGCGAATTCTTTCTTCCGCTCCGAAGAGACCTGTTCCAGCCAGCTGTCCCACTGCTGCACGAGCGCGTCGAGCACGGGGCGTCGGCTCTCGGCAAGGTCGCGCGTCTCGGCGGGGTCGGCGACAATGTCGAACAGCTGCCAATCGCCGCGTGACAGCTTGGACGCCTTCCAGCGACCCTTGCGGACGCCGTGCCCGCCCTGGTGATCGAAGTACAGGGTCCGCTCCTTGTCGAGGACCTTGCCGGCCAGCACCGGCGCGAGGCTGACGCCGTCGAGCAGCGAGCCCGGCAGCGGTTCGGCGCCGGCCAGCTCGAGCCAGGTCGGCGCGAGGTCAATAACGTGGCCCACCTCGCTGGTCATCTCCCCCGCCGCGACACGCAGGCCGGCGGGCCAGTGCACAATCATCGGCGTGCGGCAGCCGCCGTCGTAAGACTCGCCCTTCCAGTAGCGGAGCGGGGTATTGCTGACGCTGGCCCAGGAAGGGCCGATGCCGGCGTAGCTTTCTTCGGTCCCAACCTTCTCGACATTGTCGCCACGCCGCAACTCTGCCTCGCGGAGCGAGTCGCGGCCGTCGCGCGTGCCGCCGTTGCGGTCGTACCCGGCGTGCCCGGGGATCTCAGGCGAGGCTCCGTTGTCCGACAGGAAGAACACCACCGTGTTCTCGAGCTGCCCGGTGCTGCGCAGCTTCTCCACAATCTGCCCCACGCCCTGGTCGACGCGGTCGATCATCGCGGCGTGGACTTCCATCTTGGCCGCCTGGAAACGCTGCTGGCGGGGGCTGAGCCGCTCCCAGTTGGAACGACGCGCCGAGTTCTCACCCAGCGGGGCGTCGGCGGGGATCACGCCCAGCTCGGCCTGGCGTTGGCTGCGGCTCTTGCGGATCGACTCCCAGCCCGCGTCGTACCGGCCACTGTACTTGGCGATGTCCTCCTGCCGGGCGTGCAGCGGCCAGTGCGGCGCCGTGTACGCGACGTACATCATGAACGGCTTGTCCCGCTGGCTGAACTCCTCGATCTGATCGACCGACCGGCGGGTGATGGCGTCGGTGAAGTAGAAGTCCTCGGGGACCTCGGGGACCGGCTGCTCGCCGTCGGTCAGGCTGAACGGGTCGAAGTGGTCGACGACGCCCCAGATAATGCCGTAGAACTTCTCGAACCCGCGGCGGGTCGGGTAGCTCCGGATGTCGCCGAAGGGGATGTTGAGGTCTAAGCGGTGGTTCATCCAGCGGATGCGGTCCTGTTCATTGTCGGTTGCCGGCAGCTTGGTCAGGTGCCACTTGCCGACCATTCCGGTGGAGTAGCCGGCGGTCTTGAGGCTCTCCACGACGGTCGGCACGGTGCGGTCCATTGTCTGGCCAAACTCCGCCATGCCGACGCGGTGCGGGTAGGCTCCGGTCACCATGCTGGCGCGGGTCTGGCAGCAGCGCGAGCAGTTGTAGAAGGACGTGAACCGCACGCCCTCGCTGGCCAGCGCGTCGATGTTGGGGGTCTCGACCTCGCCGCCGTAGCAGCCGGCGTCCGAGTAGCCCATATCGTCGGCCATGACGACCACGATGTTCGGCCGCCGCGCGGGCCGTTCGTCGGCGGCGTTGCCGACGTCCGCGGCTACTGCGGCGCCCGAAACGGCCACCGCCAGACAAAACTCGACAAAAGACTTGGTCCGCATATTTACTCCTGTGAGCCTTCCTCTGGGGGAGACTCTTGCTGAACTTCCGTTTGCCCTGCAGCGGGCTGCTCGACGCCGGGGATGCCGTACTTCTCCGCCATCCAGGCGGAGAGGCGGGCCGACTGGTCGTGCGAGAGCGCTGAGTCGTAAACCAGTACTTCGGCGATGTCGCCGGTGAAACCAAAACCGTCGCGGTCGAAGTGCGACCCGATATAGCGTGGCGACGTGGTGGAGTTGACCACCGGCGCGTCGGCCGACTCGCTAATCAACTCGCCGTCCAGGTAGAGCGTGGCGGTCGACTGATCGCTGTTGTACGAGTAGACCGCCACGTGGGGACCATCGCTGACGGGCGTGGCGCTGCGGAGCAGGCCGGTGTCCTCGGGGATCTTGGTGTTCCGCAACCACGCCAGGTGGACGCGGGCCTCGAGTCGGGCGTCGCCGTTGATCTGCACAACGGTGTGGGGCGGGCCGTTGAGGTTCAAGAGCTGGACGCCCAAGTGCTTGTAGTCCCGGCGACGGCGGACCAGCCGGCTGGCGGCCTCGCGGTTGACGCGGAACACCACCGCCGACGACTGGTTGGCGCCGAGCGGCATCGGCTCGGTAACCAAGGACTGGTAGCCGTTGAACCGCAGCGCCGGGCGGCCGTTCATCGCGTCGGCCACGTACCGCGGCCGCTTGTTTCCCAGCACCTGCCAGGCGTCCTCGGAGGTCGGGTTGCCGGCGCACTGGCTGTCGCCCCACGCAGAAACGCGTCCCCGCTGGTCCTGCTGGACCCGGCTCTCGGCGTTGAACCAGACGCCCACCTTGCCGACATCGGGCGGCTGATTGAGCCCCTCGCTCTCGCCGTCGATGATGGGCCGCAGGAACCGCTCGGGCCGGGCCTTGATCATCGAGTCGACGCCGTTCATGCCGGAACGCGTCCAGCCGGCCCCGCCCTCAAGGGTTACCGGCTCGGTGCGGCGGTTGGCGAGGCCGCTGGGCTCCGCGATCACCTTCCCCTTGAAGACGTGGGTCTCGACGGCGCCGTCGTCGCCGACCACCATTCCGAACTCGGTGCCGAGGTCGATGAACTGCCCGGCGTGGGTCTCAATCTTGAAGCCGCGCCCACTCGGTGGGACGTTCGCGCTGAGCGTGCCGTCCAGCAGCTGGGCGCCTAGCGGCGAGGTCGGGATGAGCGTCGCGGGTCCGTTGAGCGCCACTACTGCTCCAGAGGTAAACTCGAGCACCAGCAGGCCGCGCGACAGGTTGATCCGCTGGCCGGCCGTGATCTCTGCCGAGGTCGCCACGCTCCAGCGGTCGTCTTCCCAGTCGCAATCGATCTTCTTGGTAATCCGCGCCACCACCGGGTTCAGCTCAACTCCGGGAACGCCAACGCTGCCCTGAGCGATCGCCTCCTTGGGATCCCCTCCCCCGTCCAGCAACGCTCCCCCCCAGTTCATCACCCCCACTGCCAGCAAGACCACCGCGGCGAGCGACAACACCAGCGTCCAGAGCTGCGACCGACGCAGGTCCGATGGATCGGCGGCCGCCGAGCGGCCCCGGCTAGCCTCGGCAGGGGCGGCAGGGGCGGCCTCGACGCCCGTGTCCGGGTCACCCCCACCGAAGGTGGCGTCTACCGCCCGCATCGCCTTAAGCTCTTCGAGCGAGAACGGCCGCACCGGCGCGACCGACTCTGCCATCTGGAGGTGGATCCCAAGCAGCCTCAGGTAGGCGCGGGCGGCCTCGGGCTTGTCGCGCAGCAGCTCGCTGAGCTGCTTGGCCTGCTCCTGGTCGAGACGACTCTCGATCAGGTCGTTCAGTAGTTGTATGGTCTTGCGGTCCATTGGTCCGACGATCTCATCACGGGATCTTGAAACTCTCGCCTGTCGCTATCTAACGCTATCTGCGGCTACGCGTCCACACTGGACCAGGCTCCACCGACGCCATCGGCGCCCCGCTCAAGGGCAGACGCCTGCCGCTGCACGCAGTCGGCCAGGGCCTTGCGGATGCGGCAGAGCGACTGGGAAATACTGTTGGCCGGCCGGCCCAGCTTTTCGGCCAGTCCGGTGACGCTCGCGCCCGGGGCGTAGCGGCCGACAATCAACTCACGGTCCCCAGGCCTTAGCCGATCCAGGCACCCGCTGAGAACGTTCAGGTTGGTGTCGGCCGTTTCCTGCGACTCGCTGAACCGCCCCGCCAACTCCTCGAGCAGCTGCGGGTCGAGCGTCGCGATCCGCCGCGACGATGTCCGGCGGTGCCGCAGCACGGTCAGCCGCGCGACCTCTCTCGCCCAGGCGAAGAAGTTGGTCCCCGACTCGTAGTGATCGAACTTCCGCCACAGCACGATGTTGGTCTCCTGCAGCAGGTCGGCCGCCGTGTTCGGGTCAAACACGAGGGCGATCAGGTAGGCGTGCAGCGCCCGCTGCGACTGCGCAAACAGTTGCAGGAATTCTTCATCACGGGACTCGCTGCCGTCTGGTTCAGACATTCGCCACGCCGCAGATAAGTGAGGACTGGAGTCCGGGCAGTAGTTTCAGCCCTGCGCCTAGCCGAACCAGGGGAATCAGCACGCAACGGCCACCAACCCTATATGCCGTCCCATCCCCCAAAATGACTCACAAAGTTCTGAAAAAAGCGGGGTCCCTACCGCCAACACCACCGCGGCCTCGAACGACCGATGTGCGGCGCGTTTTTTGGCTTTTCAGACTCAGATCGCCCCCGCCCCAGGCATTACTCCAGCAGAGGCGCCCGTTTCACACGGCCTCTACGCAGCAGCTTATCAGACCTGTCGTGGCATCCCCAACCAGGGCCGCCGCGGCAGCCGTCTTATCGAACACGGTGATTTGTCGCACGTTTTCCCGGATTGCGGGCCGCACCCGGCCTTCCCCCTGAGGCGTGCCGACGGCTGTGTACAGCAGAGAAGAAGCACCTATGAAGCTCGTCGGAGTCGCCTCCACCAACGCGGCTCGCCGCAGAGTGGCGATGATCGCCGCGGCGTTGCTAGCAACGTCGCTCGGCAATCAGGCCGCGGCGCAAGCCACGCGTCCCAACATCCTGGTCATCATGGCCGACGACCTCGGTCGGACCGACATCGGTCCCTACGGCAGCGAGATGAACACGCCGGCCCTCGACTCGATGGCCGCGGCGGGGGTGCGTTTCCAGAATTTCTACGTCACGCCCCGCTGTTCGAACACCCGCGCCCAATTGCTGACGGGGCAGCAGTCGCACGCGGTCGGCCTGCCTAACCTGGCGGGGGACGGCACGCGGCTCCCCAAGAACAACGTGTTCATCCCCGAGGTGCTGCAGGACAGCGGCTACCGCACCTACATGTCCGGCAAGTGGCACCTGGGGAACACGACCAACTTTGGCTCGCTGCCAGACGGGCACGACCGTGACCCCCGCGTCCGCGGCTTCGACCATTACTACGGCTTCACGGAGAACCATAGCCAGGACAACTTCCAGGGGAATTACCGGCTGCTCTCTGACGAGGTCCCCGAGCGGAGCTACACCACCACCTCGGGCAACGGCCAACCCGGCACGTTCTACCAGACCGACGCCATCGGCGACTATGCGCTCGACTTCCTCGAGCACAATCGGCAGAAGAACGCCGAGGGCGACAACCAGCCGTTCTTCGAGTACGTCGCCTTCGGGGCCCCGCACTTTCCGCTGCAGGCCCGCGACGAGTGGGTCGACCCGCTGGTGAGCCGCTACGAGCAGGGCTGGGACGCCCTCCGCGAGAGCCGCCTGCAGGGCCTCAAGGACGAGGGCCTGATCGATCCGAACATCGAGCTAACTCCGCGGGGCGACGTCGCCCAGACCGGCCACGGCGAGGCGCTGCACCAGATCCGCGCGTGGGACTCCCTCGACTCGACCCGGCAGGCCGATCTGACGCGTCGGATGGCGATCTACGCGGCGATGGTCGAACGCGTCGACTACAACGTCGGCCGTATCCTCGACGACCTCGAGGCCAATGGCGAGCTCGACAACACCATTGTCATGTTCCTCTCCGACAACGGCGCCGACGCCGAGTGGCACGAGTTTGGCTTCAACGCCGGCGAGGTCCCCCGCACCGGCGCCGACCTCGACAGCATGGGCACGACCACCAACGCGGTGGACGAGAAGATCTTCTACGGCTCCGGCTGGGCGAACGCGGGGCAGTCCCCCTACCGCAACTACAAGCACTACACCCACGAGGGGGGCATCCTCTCGCCGGCGATCGTGCAGTGGAACAACGGGCTCGACCCGTCGCTCGTCGGCCAGGTCGGGACCCAGGTCGGCGACGTCCGCGACCTGATGCCGACGCTGCTGGCGGTCGCCGGAGCCCAGTACCCCTCCGAGTGGACCGACCTGTCGGGCCAGACTTACGGCACCCAGCCCATCTTTGGTGAGAGCCTGGCCGAATACCTGGCGACCGGCGTCGAGACCGGCGACCGCGAGCTCGGCTGGCAGCACGAGGGCAACCGCGCCTTCCGCCTGGGCGACTGGAAGCTGGTCTCAAGTAATTTTGGCAGCACTCAACCCGGCGGCGCCGGCGTCGACGAATGGGAGCTGTACGACCTGTCGACCGACCCGACCGAGAGCGTCGACCTGGCCGACAACGCCGCGTACGCGGACCAGTTCAGCCTGATGCTGGCCGGCTACGAGCGGTGGGCATACCAGAACAAGGTGTCGTCCGCCTTGCCCTGGTCGGCCGCCGACTTCAACAAGGACGGCGTGCTCGACGCCGCGGACCTCGCCGCGTTCAAGACCGGCTGGCTGCACCGCGAGGCGCTAGGCTCGAACTCGACCTTCGCCCTGGGCGACGTCGACCTCGACGGCGACACCGACATCGACGACTTCGTGCTCGTCTACCAGGCGTTCGGCCAGTTGGGCCAGGCGCAGGCGGTCGAGTCGTTCGCCAATTCCCTGTCGATCCCGGAACCGGGCGCCGCCTCGGTGGCCGCGATGCTGCTGGCGCGGCTCGGTTTCCACCGCCGCCAACGCCCCTCGACCGACAGCAAGAAATAGCCCAATCAACCTCATCTCCTCTTTGATCCACCGATTCTTTTCTGCAACTTGGGAGCGACAGCTAATGCGTAACCACTGGATCCATCGGCTCGCCATCGGCGCGGCGGCGCTCGCCGCCATGCCGGCAACCGTCAACGCCGGCGTGCTGTTTAGCGACAGCTTCAACCGCGCCGACAGCGCCAACATCGACGAATCGCTGACCGGCATCGTCGACAACACCGGCTCGGCCCTGTCGGCCGACGGCGTCTACTCGCAGCCTTGGGTCGACCCGGCCAACGAGACCACCGGCTACGACGGCGACCCCGGCAACGGCGGCGGAGCCCAGATCGGCGACAACCAGCTGCAGCTGGCGGTCGGCCCCGGCACCTCCAACGCCTACGTCAACCACAACTTCATCAACCCAGAGATCCTCGCTGCCGGTGGGTTCCGCGTCTCGCTGGACGTGAACGACTTCAGCCAGAACAGCGAGGGACAAGGCGGGGCCTTTGCGGTCGGCATGACCGCCGCCGAAGCGGCCGCCACGAACGACGCCTTCAACGGCAACCCCTCAAACGCCAAGATGACCAACGCCTTCCCCACCGAGTTCACCGACACGGTCTCCGACTTCTGGGTCGGTCTCCGCGGCGACGGGACCAAGGAGCTCGCCTGGGGGAACGGCCCGGTGCCGGTCAGCGACCCCAGCTTCCAGGTTGTCGACCTCGACTCGAAAACCGGGACGATCTCGGCCGACTTCAGCTTCAGCAGCTTCGCGGCCGGCTCGGACGTGGCGGTCTCGATCTATTTCAACGGCGTGCTGCAGGGAACCGGCGCGTTCCAGTGGAGCGACTCTGACGCCAACTACATCGGCATCGACACCCGCGACGCGCAGATCGTGTCGCTCGACAACTTCAGCGTGAGCACGCTCCCCGAGCCCGGCTCGTTGGCCCTGCTCGCCATGATCAGCGGCTGCGGCCTGGTGGGCCGCCGCCTGTAATTAACTCCTCCGTCAATCGCAGGAATCAAGCCAGTACGGCCACACTGCTAAGGAACATCGGACATGCAATTATTTGGATCTCGCAGAAATCGTCTGCAGGCGGCGGTTGTGGCCGCACTGGCTCTCATATTCATCGGGGGGCAGGCCTCCGCGGTCGTGCTATTCTCCGACACCTTTGACCGGAGCGACAACCGCAACATCGACGCCGAGCTGACCGGCATCACCAACAACACCGGGACCACACTCGGCGTGGACGGCGTTTACAGCCAGCCGTTCCTCGACCCGGCCAACGACCCCGGCCCGCAGGACGGCGACGCCACCAACGGCGGCGGAGCCCAGATCCTCAACAGCAACCTGCAGCTCGCGGTCGGCGCGGGCACATCCAACGCGTACGTCAACCACAACTTCACCAACAGCGACATCCTCACCGCCGGCGCGTTCAGCGTCTCGCTCGACGTGCTCGACGGCTACGGTGGAACGTCGGCCGGCCAGGGCGCGGCCTTCGGGATTGGCATGACCCAGGCCGACGCCGACACCGCGGGCGACGCCAACGGCGCCGGCAGCGGCGGCCCTACGTTCTCCGACGCCTTCAACCCCGACAGCACGCCCGTGGGCGACTTCTGGGTCGGCATCCGCGGCGACTCGACCATCGCCTGGGGCGACGGCGACTCCATACAGTCGGCCCCGGTCGGCAATAAGTTTGGCACGGTCTCGGCCAACTTCGGCGTGTCCGACTTCAGTGCCGGATCGGTTGTGACCTACGAGGTGTTTTTCGACGGAGTCAATGTCGGCGTCGGCTCGTTCCAGTGGAGCAACGACAACGCCAACTTCATTGGCCTCGACGGCCGCACGGGGAACGCCCTCAGCCTCGACAACTTCACGGTCGAGACATCGACCCCGCCCGTGGTCCCGTCGCTAACGATCGACCGCGCCACCGGCAACATCACACTGACCAACGAAACCGCCCAGCCCCTGTCGATGATCGTCTACTCGATTACCTCGCAGAACGGCGGCTTCGACCGCGACGCTTGGGCAACGATCGAGTCTCAGGGCATCGACGCCGACGACGACTGGATCACCCTCACCGACACCACCGGCCCTGTGCTGACAGACATCTCCGAGGGCACGGTCGGCTCGTACGCGCTGGGCGCGTCCGGCTCGGCCAACGACTCCATCAACTTCGGGGATGCCTGGATCCCCGGCCCGGCAGAGGACGTCCAGCTCGAGCTGCGTGACGTCAATGGCAACGACGTACCCGTCGTGGTTCAGTACGTCGGCGACCCGATTCAGGCCGGCGATTACAACGGCAACGGCACGATCGACGCCGGCGACTGGCCCACCATCCGCGACAACCTGGTCTCGGACGTCTCGTCCCTGACGCCGTTCGAGGCCTACCTGAGCGGCGACCTGACCGGCGACGGCGTGGTCGACCGCGCGGACTTCCGGCAGTTCAAGGGGCTGTGGGAAGCGGCCAACCCGGGGATGAGTTTCGCCGCGATGGTGGCGGCCCCCGAGCCGACCTCGATCGCCCTGCTGGCCCTGGGTCTGCTGGCGGCCCCGTGTGCGGCGCGTCGCCGCGGGGCGGCGGTTGTCGCGTTGGTGCTTGGCCTCTCGCTGAGCGCCACCAGCGCCCAGGCTGTGACGCTGTTCGCCGACACGTTCGACCGCGCCGACTCCCGCAACATCGACGCCGAGCTGACCGGCGTCGCCAACAACACCGGCACGACGCTCGGCGTAGGCGGCGTCTACTCGCAGCCGTTCGTCGACCCGGCCAACGACCCCGGCCCCCAGGACGGCGACGCCGTCAACGGCGGCGGCACTCAGATCCTCGGCGGCCAGCTTCAGCTGGCGGTCGGCGCGGGAACGTCTAACGCGTATGTCAACCACAACTTCGTCAACAACCAGATCCTGGCCGACGGCGGCTTCAGGGTCACACTGGGCGTGCTCGGCTACGGCGGCGGGACCCGTGGCCAGGGCGGCGGATTCGCGATCGGAATGTCGCAGGCCCGGGCCGACTCGGCCGGCGACGCGGCCGGCGGCGACGACGTGATGATGACCGCCGCGTTTAACGACCTCGGCTTCATCGGCAATACGCTGCCGGCGCCCGAGAACGTAGTTTCCGACTTCTGGGTCGCGATCCGCGGCAACAACTCGCTCGCCTGGGGCGGCGGCAACGGCCCGATTTACGGCGCCGCCGAGGGCGCCCTGGCCGCCAAGACCGGCGTTGTGTCGGCGACGTTCGCTCCGACCGGTTTCAACGCCGGCGACGCGGTCGCCTACGAGGTCTTCGTCGACGACGTGTCGATGGGCTACGGCGCCTTCCAGTGGTCCGAGGACCAGAGCAACTACATTGGCATCGACGGCCGTGACGGCGGCGCCGTGATCTTTGACAACTTCGCGGTCGAGACCGTCACCGACGCCGCCATCAACCCGCTGCGGCTGCAGGTCGACACCGCGACCGGCAGCGTCTCGATCGCGGGCGGCGACGTCGCCAACGAGCTCGACTACTACGAGATCCGCAGCGCCACGGGCGGCCTGGTCGCTGGAGCGTTCACCGGTCTGGCCGGCGCCGCCGGCTTCCCCGCCGGCGACGGCTCGGGCAACGGCTGGGAGCAGGGCGGCGTGCAGACCAGCGGACTGCTGAATGAGAGCTACCTGCAGGCATCGTCGACCGTGTCGGCCGGCGCGGCGGCGACCTCGCTCGGCGCTGTGTACGACACCACGGCGGACAGCCGCGACCTGCAGTTCTTCTACGACCTGCCGGATGGCTCGACGGTGCCGGGATTTGTCGAGTACCTCAGCCTGACCTCACTGCCCGACTTCAACGGCGACGGCACAGTCGACGCCGCCGACTACACCGTCTGGCGTGACAATGAGGGCACGATTGGCGGCGCCGCGTTCGCCGACGGCGACGCTAATGGCGACGGGAACGTCACTGCAGCCGACTACTCGATCTGGAAGGCCAACTACGGCGCCACCGTGCTCGTTGCGCCGAGCGGAACCGTGTCGGCCCCCGAGCCCTCGGCAGTGCTGCTCACCTTCGGACTGCTGCCGCTGCTGCGACGCCGTCGCAACGGTCTGTCGAAGTAACCCGAAATCGCAGCGTGGGCGGTCGTCGCACCTTGGCGGCCGCCCCGCCTCAGACAAGCGAAACACACTATGAATCTTCTCACCAAGCCCAACACGATGGAGTTGGAAGCCATGAATCAGGACCCTCGCTCGATGAGCCTCGTCAAGCTTGCCGCGTTCGGCGCCCTCGCCTGCATGGCGATCGGGCTGTCGGCAGAGCGGGCCGGAGCCGCCTACACGCTCGACCGTTGGTACCAGATGGGCGACGACATGCTGTTCGCCGGCACCGGCAGCGCCGAGTCGGCCTCAAACGGCGCCGAGGTCGGATCGAACGCCTCGATAGCGGGCGTGACCTACGACAGCGCCGCAACTGACAACGATAGCTTCCAAGCTCTGACGGCCATCGGAGCCGACGGCGCGCCGACCTACGTCCAGTACGGCGTCGGCGGCAACCCGGCCGCCCCGGTCGCCGGAGCCAGCTCGATGAACAGCTTCGGCATCCGCCTGGACGGTGTCGACGACTATCTCGAGGGCGTCGCCCTCAACGACCCGTCGGTCACGGCCCCCGGTTCGAACGTCAGCTACAGCACCCAGGACCGCGGCTTCCAGCTGTGGGCTTACCCGTTCAGCCCCGGGGAGATCCCCCAGTGGCTCGTCGACGACGGCGACGAGCACGGCGTGTCGCTCGCCACCGGCGGCGCTTGGTCGGCCAAGCTCCGTGACGACAACGTCGACTCCGGCGTCATGGCCACGACTAACGGGTGGGACCACTTAATGGTAGTCCACGACGAGGCCGGCCTTGGCACGGGCGCCGCCTACGTGAACGGCATCGCTACCTCGACGCAGGGGCTCGGCTACGACTCCGGCTCGGTCGCCAAGCTGCTAGTCGGCGCCAACTCCGAGACTGATGACGCGGACCTGCAGATTCCCCCCGCGGACCTGACCAACCCCGGCTTCTACGCCGGCATCATCGACGAGATCGAGATGTTCGTCATCGACGACGGTTCCGCCTACGGCCAGTTCGACTACCTGACCGACAACGGCTACTTCACGGACGTCTTCCTTCCGTCGCAGTCGGGCTACGGCTTCACCCTGAATGCATCCACGGGGCACAACAGCCAGCAGTGGATCGACGGCGACATCGACTTCGACGGCGACTTCGACGCCGACGACGTGCAGGTCTTCATCGATGGCTGGCTCTCCCGACGGCCCGACCTGCCGGGCGCCGGCCTGCAGGTCGGCGACTACCAGACGCTGGCCCTGGGCGACCTCGACCTCGACGGCGACACCGACGTCGACGACTGGGTCGTGCTGCGGCTGCTGAACCCGCCGCTCGGATCGCTGCCGTCGCTAGCGCAGCTGAACGCCGCACCGGAACCGACCGCCTGCGTGCTGCTCGCAGCGGGTGCTCTCGCCTGCTGCGGCCCGCGTCGGCGCAATCATTAACCATCAACCGGGGAGTCCCGGAGCAAACCCGTAAGCCACACCGATCGACCCGAAGGAATCACGACAGGCGATCGCACGCCACCCAGGACGGGACGCGGGGCAGCGTCCCGTCCCTTACCGCCCAACCAGCCCTAAAGGATTTTCGCAATGAAACGGACCACCTCACCTAGCCGCAACCGGGCGTTCACGCTTGTGGAGTTGCTCGTTGTCATTGCGATCATCGGCGTGCTTATCGCCCTCTTGCTGCCCGCCGTGCAGGCAGCCCGCGAGGCGGCCCGGCGTAGCTCGTGCACCAATAAGCTTAAGCAGCAGGCACTTGCGATCCTGAACTTCGAGTCGTCCCACGGCGAGCTGCCCGCCGGCATCAACGTGTTCGAGAACGCCAACGGCCAGCCGGCGGATGTCCCCGAGGACAACACCTTCAAGGCGGTCTGGGCGACCTGGTGCGTCGAAGCCCTGCCGTACATGGAGAACCAGGCGCTCAGCGACGCGTTCCAGGACGGACTGCGGCTCGACCAGCAGCCCAATCGCTCGCTGCTCAACAAGGAGCTGCCCGAGTTCCTCTGCCCCTCCGACGGCCTGCCGGGCGGTTACGGGCAGCAGCCGTACGACTTCGGCCGCTCGTCGTATGTCGGCAGTTCGGGCGTCGCGAGCGGGCAGTGGCCGTGGGGACGCGTGAAGAGCGTCATGAACACCACTACCGGCAAGCCGCAGGGCTTCGCGACCAACCCCGCGGGCAAGCGGCTCCGTGGCGCGTTCACCACCGTCTTCGAGCCGACTGGCATCAAGCGGATTAAGCTGCGGATGGTTTCCGACGGCACGAGCGACACCCTCGCCATCGGCGAGTACCACACCGAAGAGATCTTCGACCCTGCCAACCAATCGAACTGGAACTACGCGTCGTGGTCGAGCTGGCGGGCGTACATGTCAATGGGCGCGGTCTACAGCCCCAACTACTCGAGCAGCAACATGCTCGGCGCCATCGGCACGCCGGACTTCGCCAAGTGCAAGTCGGAGCTCGGCCTAGTCGACCAGCCGTGCCGCTTTGCCTATGCGTCCAAGCACTCGGCCGGCGTGATGCAGTTTGCCTACCTCGACGGGCACGTCGATTCGCTGACGCCCGACACCGACATCTACGTCCTCGAGGCCAAGGCGACCATCTCCGGCGGCGAGGTCGACGCGGCCCAGGCGGTCGGCTCCGGCGGCGGCGGGCCGTTCGGAAGCTAGCGTCTCTCCGAAATCGAGACCAGTCAGCAACTCGGGATGCCAGGACCCTGAGTTGCCCAGCACGCCCCGGTCGGGCTTCCCGTCCGGGGCGTGTCTATTCGCGTGCTAACTCCAGCTCGGCGCAGGGTTTAGTCGGCCACGGCATGGTCACCCCGCTGTATCTTTCTACACTAGTGGGGTGAGCAAACCGACACCGATCGACGCCGACCCACTCGACTCGTTCTACGAGCCGACACGCACTTGGTTCCGGGAGTCATTCGCCGGTCCGACCAAGGCCCAGCAGCTCGCCTGGCCTGCGATCGGATCGGGCGAGAGCACGCTGCTGCTGGCGCCGACCGGCTCGGGCAAGACGCTGGCCGCGTTCCTTTCGCTGCTCGACCGACTGATGTTCGATCCGTCGGCGCCGTCACCCACAAAGGGCAGCCGCAAGGCGGACCGGCATGTGCGGGTGCTGTACCTCTCACCGCTCAAAGCGCTGGGCGTCGACATCGACCGCAACCTGCGGGCGCCGATCGCCGGCCTGCGGGCCGCTGCGGAACGGTCCGGCCGCAACTTCCGCGTGCCGGAGATCGCCATCCGCACCGGCGATACCGACCAGCGCGAGCGGCAGCGGATCGCCCGCAACCCGCCCGACATCCTGATCACCACGCCCGAGTCGCTCTACTTGATGCTCACCAGCAAGGCGAGCGGCATCCTGTCGCGCGTCGAGACCGTGATCATCGACGAGATCCACGTGATGGTCCCGTCCAAGCGGGGCGCGCACCTGTTCCTCACGCTCGAACGCCTGGAGCGGCTTCGACGGCTCGCCGCGGACAATGACCAACGCAGCTACCAGCCGCTGCAGCGGGTCGGCCTTTCCGCCACCCAACGCCCACTCGACGAGGTTGCCCGGCTGCTCGGCGGCGCCGAGACAACCGCCGACCCGGAAGAGCCCGCCCGCCCCCGGCCGGTGCGTGTCGTCGACGCCAGCGAGCCCAAGCGGCTGGAGATCCGCGTCGAGGTCCCGGTCGAGGACATGGCCCGGCTCGCCCAGCCGATGCACACCTTCCTGGGCGACGACGAAGTCGACGAGACCCGCCAGGCCAAGTACGCCAGTGGGTTCGACGAAGCGGCCGACGGCAAGCCCGCGGAACCGGCGCCGGCGGCCCCGGCAGAGAACGCCAACACCGCAATGGGACCGTCGACGCCAAGCATCTGGCCGGCGCTGCACCCGCGGCTGTTGGAGCTGATCCAGCAGCACCGCTCGACGATGATCTTCGTCAACAGCCGCCGCCTGGCCGAGCGGCTCGCGGCGGCCATCAACGAGCTGGCCAACGAGGAGCTGAACAAAAACCAGCCCGACGACGCCCCGCCCACGGCGCCGGTCGAGATCTGCCTGGCCCACCACGGCAGCGTGGCCAAGGACAAGCGGGCCGAGATCGAGGACCGGCTCAAACGGGGTCAGCTGCCGGCGATCATCGCCACCAGCTCGCTCGAGCTTGGCATCGACATGGGCGCGGTCGACCTGGTCATTCAGATCGAGGCGCCCCCCACCATCGCGTCGGGCGTGCAGCGGATCGGCCGCAGCGGCCGCGGCGTCGACCTGCTGTCCAACGGCATTATCTTCCCCAAGTACCGCGGCGACCTGCTGGCCTGCGCCGGCGCGACTGGGCGGATGCTGGCCGGCCACGTCGAAGAGACCTACTACCCGCGCAACCCGCTCGACGTGCTCGCCCAGCAGATGGTCGCCTTGATCTCCGACGGTCCGATCGAGGTCGACGAGCTGTACGCGACCGTCCGCGGGGCGGCGTCGTTCGCCGAGCTGCCACGCACTTCGTTCGATAGCGTGCTCGACCTGCTGTCGGGCCGCTACCCGTCGGACGAGTTCGCCGAGCTGCGCCCCCGCGTGACCTGGGACCGCGTGCAGGGCGTCGTGTCGCCTCGTAATACGTCGCGGCGGATCGCGGTCCTCAACGGCGGCACCATCCCCGACCGCGGGCTGTACGGCGTCTTCCTGGTCGGCGACGGCCCGGGCGGGACGGGCGGGAGCCGCGTCGGCGAGCTCGACGAGGAGATGGTCTTCGAGACCCACGCCGGCGACGTCTTCCTGCTCGGCGCCAGCAGCTGGCGTGTGCTCGAGATCGACAAGGACCGCGTGCTCGTGGCGCCCGCCCCCGGCGAGCCGGGCAAGATGCCGTTCTGGCGGGGCGACGGCCCCGGGCGGCCGCTGGAGTTCGGCCGCGCGATCGGCCGCCTCGCAGGCGAGCTGGCCCACGGCGACGCCGACGCCATGCACGACCAGCTCACCACCCGCCACGCGCTCGGCGAGAAGGCCGCGCGCAACCTGATCGAGTACATCCGTGACCAGGCCGAGGCGACCGGCGAGCCCCCCAGCGACAAGGCCGTGATCATCGAGTCGTTCCTCGACGAGATCGGCGACTGGCGGGTCTGCGTGCTCTCGCCGCTCGGCTCGCGGGTGCACGCGCCGTGGGCGATGGCGATCGCGGCCCGGCTGCGGCAGGAAGACCTCGGCGAGGTCGACTACAGCTGGTCCGACGACGGCATGATCTTCCGCCTGCCGGAGTCGCCCGAGCCGCCGCCGGTCGAGTTCTTCGTGCCGAGCTCCAGCGAGGTCGAGGACATGGTGACCTCGCAGGTTGGCTCGACCGCGATGTTCGCCGCCCGCTTCCGCGAGAACGCCGCCCGGGCGTTGCTGCTGCCGAAGCGGCAGCCGGGCCGCCGCTCGCCGCTGTGGATGCAGCGCCGCCGCGCGGCCGACCTGCTGGCGGTCGCCGCCCGCTACCCGAGCTTCCCGATCCTGCTGGAGACCTACCGCGAGTGCCTCCGCGACGTGTTCGACCTGCCGGGGCTGATCGGCGTGCTCCGCGACATCGAACGCCGCGCGGTCCGCGTCGAGGAGGTCCGCTCGCAGCAGCCTTCCCCGTTCGCGGCTTCGCTGCTGTTCAACTACGTCGGCAACTTTGTCTACGAGGGCGACGCGCCGCTCGCCGAACGCCGCGCCCAGGCCCTCGCGCTCGACCACAGCCAGCTCCGCGAGCTCCTGGGCGGCGACGAGATGCGGGACCTGCTGAGCGGCGAGGTGATCGACCAGGTCGCCCTCGAGCTGCAGCGGCTCGTCGAACCGACCTGCCGCAGCGCCGACGCCGTGCATGACTTGCTCCTTTCGCTTGGCGACCAGACCGCCGACGAGCTGTGGGCCCGCTGCGACCATCAAGCGGCCGACCGGTCGGCGCTCGACGCCTGGCTCGCCGAGCTGCAGGCCGCCCGGCGGATCATCCTTGTCCGCATCGCCGGCGAGCAACGCTACGCCGCGGCCGAAGACGCCGCGCGGCTGCGTGACGCGCTCGGCGTCGCGCCGCCGGCCGGGCTGCCCGGCGCGTTCCTGGAGAGCGTCGCCGCGCCGCTCGGCGACCTGCTCTCCCGCTACGCCCGCACGCACGCTCCGTTCACCGCCGCCGAGGCCGCCGCGCGGTTCGCCCTCGGCGAGGCGCCGGTCCGCACCGCCCTCGAGCAGCTCCGCGAGGCCGGCCGCGTGGTCGAGGGGGAGTTCCTCCCCGGCCGCCGCGGCCGCGAGTGGTGCGACGCCGGCGTGCTGCGGATCATCAAACGCCGATCACTCGCCGCCCTCCGCCAGCAGGTCGAGGCCGTCCCCACCGAGGCCTACGCCCGCTTCCTGCCGGTGTGGCAGGGGGTGACCAACCGCCGCGCGGGGCCGGACGGCGTGCTCGACGCGGTCGAGCAGCTGCAGGGCGCCCCGCTCGCCGCCAGCGTGCTCGAGACCCAGATCCTCCCCGCCCGGGTCAAGGACTACCAGCCCGGCCTGCTCGACGAGTTGTTCGTTGCCGGCGAGGTGGCGTGGCAGGGTCTGGAGAGTGTCGGCGTTTCGGATGGTCGGGTCTCCCTGTACTTGCCTGATCAGCTGCCGCTGCTCGGCCGCCTCCCTGTGGCCGATGACCCGCAGGAAGACCCGCTGGCCGCGCGGCTGCTCGAGTTGTTCACCGAACGCGGCGCCTTGTTCTTCGACGAGCTGTGCCGCGCGACCGGCTCGTTCCCCAATGACCTGCTCGCTGCGCTCTGGCGGCTGGTGTGGCGGGGCCAAGTCACCAACGACACGCTCGCGCCGCTCCGCTCGCTGATCGGCTCCGGCGGGAGCGGCTCTCGCGAGGCGGTCGGCGCCGCCACCCGACGGGGCCGCCGCGCGTACCGCTCCCGCCGCCGCCAGCGGCTGCCGGGCTCCGAAGGCCGCTGGTCGCTGCTCCCGCTGGCCGACGCCGAGCCGGCAACCCCTACCCAACGGGCCGCCGCCCTCGCCGCGCAGCTCATTGAGCGGCACGGCGTGTTGACCCGCGAGCAGATCAGCCGCGAACAGATCGAGGGCGGCTTCTCCGCGGTCTACCCCGTGCTCAAAGCGATGGAGGAGGCCGGCAAGATCCGCCGCGGTTACTTTGTCGAGGGCCAAGGGGGCGCCCAGTTCGCTGCTTCCGGCGCCGACGACCTGCTCCGCTCCGCCCCCAAGGACGACGAGCCGACGCTCTTGCTCGCCGCCACCGACCCGGCCAACGCCTACGGCGCCGCCCTCCCCTGGCCCGCCGCTGAGGACGAGTCGGCCCGGCCGCAGCGCACTGCCGGGGCCCGCGTCGTGCTGCTTGGCGGCGACCTGCTCGGCTACCTCAGCCGCGGCGACCGCGCGCTCACCACCTTCCTGTCCGCCGACGAGGCCCGCCGCGCCACGCAGGCGAAGCGGCTCGCCGAGTGTCTCGCCGAAGAATCGCACCGGCGGCGGTCGCTGCTGATCGAGGAGATCGACAAACGACCGGCGATCACCTCACCCCTTTCCCAGGCGTTTGTCGCGGCCGGGTTCTCGCCGACCACCCGCGGGCTGCTGTGCCGCAGCGACTTCATGGCCGGCGGCAAACGCGACCGCTGGACCCGCAGCCTCGACGACGCGTCCGAACTCCCCGCCAACCCGCGGTAGCCGACCTACCACCATGCCCGAAGGCGACACCCTCTACCGCATCGCCGAGAACGTCAGGCCCGTGCTGGCGGGCCAGACGATCGCCGCCGCGCTGAGCAACGCCTCGCCGCAGGTCCCCGCGATCGACGCCCAGTCGCTGGTCGGGCGGGTGGTCACCACGGTTGAGGCCCGCGGCAAGCACCTGCTGATCACGCTCGACGACCACCGCGTGGTGCACTCGCACCTCGGCATGACCGGCTCCTGGCACGCCTACCGCATCGGCGACCCGTGGCGCAAGCCGCCGCGCCAGGCCGGCCTGGCCCTCCGCACCGCCACGCACGAGGTCGTGAACTTCAACCCCAAGCTGCTCAAGCTGGTCACCGCCACCACGCTCCGCCGCAACGACTACCTGCAGCGGCTCGGCCCCGACCTGATGCTGCCGGGCGTCGAGCTCGCCGCCGTGCTGCCGCGGCTGCGGGTGCACAACGCGGCCCCCATGGGCGAGGCCGTGATGAACCAGACCATCGCCGCCGGCATCGGCAACGTCTACAAGTCCGAGACCCTATTTATCTGCCGGATCAACCCGTGGACGCTAGTCGGCGAGCTGAGCGACCTCCGCCTCACCGACTACCTGGCCGAGACCCACCGGCTGATGCGCATCAACCGCAAGTCGGGCAAGCGGACCACCCGCTTCGCCGGCGACGGCCAGCGGTTCTGGGTCTACGGCCGCCGGGGCGAGCCGTGCTTCAAGTGCGAGACCCCGATCCGCCTCCGCCGCCAGGGCGACGCCGGCCGCACCACCTACTGGTGCCCCCGCTGCCAGCCGCCTGCACGGTAAAGTCCGGAATATCGAGTGGAGGGGACAAAACCCCCGAGCCGATTTCCCCCTCGTTCTTGTTTCACGCTTCTATACCAGTATGAATGGCTCGAGCGGTTCCGCCGGGGCCGAGGGTTTTGTCCGCCAGTTTTGTCCGCCTGCCCTAGGGGACAAAACCACGCCGCAATCACCCAACGGAACAGCCAACCTTCCCAACCGCGCAGCACGAACCGAGCGCACGGTGGATACCGAGCAGCGACCTCAGGCGACAGAGCGTGTGACTACCACCATTGGACCGCGCGGAGTGGTGACCTGCCACAAGAAAATGTTCGAGGAAGAAGGATTCTCACAGCAGCGGCAAAGCAGGCTCTTTGGCGCCACCTGCCGGCGTGCTTCGTAGCGGTCCTCGATTACTCAGCCGCCCGCCACGGGCGGCCGACGCTCGAATCGGCCTAACTAGCGCCCGTAGTAGTACGTCAGTTGCGTAAGGACCGCCCAGTCGTACGCCCGGTCGGTGGCGACGACCGCGGGGCCAGCGATGCCTACCTCCTTGCTGCGGAGCGGCACCGCCACCGCAACGCCGGCCGAGCAACGCGGACCAAAGAACGCCGAGAGGCCCGCGGTCAGGCTGAGCCGGTCGGTTCTTCCGTAGATCGAATTGGTGCTGGTGTCGACCGCGATGCCGCTGTTGAGCGCGGTCTCCCTGTCCCACGCCCCCGTGTAGTGCAGCTCCAGGACCGTGGCTAGCCCCGTCAGCCGCCTCCCGCATCGGTTTCGGAAGAGCCAGTATCCCGCCGATATGTCGCCCATAAAGTAGCTCTGCTCCCGGATCGACGAGGCGCCCGAGGAGCTCTGGAGACTCGAAGAAGTCAGGCGGTAGGACAGGAACGACTGGATGAACGTCCTGTCCGAGGGCGTCCACAGGTTGGCGACGTACGGCGTAAAGTGCCAGACGTCGTCGTCCAAAGACGTGTAGAAGCTGCTCAGGGCGCCTCGTGCGACCATCTCCTCGCCGGTCGGGGCCTCGATTCGCAACCCGAGCGAGCAGGCCGATGCACACGATTCGTGCACCAGCCACTTGAAGCCAAAAGCCAGGTCACCGAACGAGCCGTCGGTGCTCGGCCCGTTGAGCGCCAGGTCAAGCGGGTCGTAGTCGTACACGGACGTCGTGTAGAACGGGACCATCAGGTCGACCGAGAGTCGACCGTCAGCAAGCGTCTTCTCTCCGAACAGTCGGTACTCGTAGATGTCGTTTTCAACCGGGCCGCCCGACTGACCGCTGTAGACATCCTGCATCGCGTTGAAGTTGAATCCGACGCGGTCCTGGGGGAGCGCCGTGTTGTTCTCCGCGGCCTTGTAGGCGTGGTTCTGGAAGAAGACCTGCAGGCCGCCGTTCAGCGGATTGGCCCGAGGATTGACGAGACCGCCGTCGCCAAACATCCCCACTACGGGATCGTGACGCACCCGGCTCGATTCTACCGAGTCGCCACAGGCGACCTCCCAACGGTCGCTGCCGCAACCGCCGAGATCGCCGTTCGCGCTGACCGTCCGGCCGAGAGTGAACGCGACGATTCCCGCGGCAACGAGACGACCAGCCAGCTTCCCTGCCTTCATTGCACGAACCTCTCTCGATCGGTTACCTCGGGAGACCCCGCTTTGCTTCGTGTATCGCCTGCGCGTTTGTGCCGGCGTTGCCAGAAATGACGGCCGCCCAACGATCGGCACAACCGCGCCCACCCCAACCGCGACCAGGCCCGCTCCCCCCGTAACAGCTTTCCCCAGCCGGATCTGCGCTCGATCCGCCGACGGGAACTACGCACCGCTTCTGGCGCCTCGCTAGTCGATGCGAGACCCAACTAGTGACTCACCACGCCCTGACAGGGCGCGACACCCGTACTTGGCGTCTTGGCGACTTGGCGGTTCCATCTTCCGAGCCCTGACTCGCAGGGCGAACGCCCGGCCGCCGGATGAGGCCGTCGGTGCTAGCGCACCTCGATCTCGAGCAAGGCGTCGGCAAGCCCGTTGGAGGTCGCGTGCACGACCGCGGCGCCGGGTCCCACTGCCAGCTCGTCTGGCAGTGCGAATCCGGCGCACGCGTCGCACTGCCAGCAAGCAAGACAGTGACGCCGATAGGCGTTGCCACGCGTGCTCACCCTACTGCGACAGCTTCCGGTACTCGCCCGGGGTCGCGCCGTACTCTTTCTGGAACGCCTTGTTGAGCTGCTTGACCGACGAGAAGCCGGTGCGTTGGGCGATGCGGTAGATGGGCGAGGTCGGGTCGTCGCGCAGCAGGCGTTTGGCCAGCAGGAGCCGCTGACGCTGCAGGTAGTGGTAGGGGGTCTCGCCGAGGGCGTCGCGGAAGGCGTACTCGAGCCACCGCCGTGAGACGTCGGCGTGCTCGGCCAGCTCGTCGATCGTGATCGGCTCCGCCACGTTCGACAGCAGGTACTCGAGCACGGTCTTCATCCGCGGGTCGGACACCGCGAACGCCGAGGTCGACTCGCGGGAGACCACCTCCAGCGGGGGAACCGGCGCCTCGGCGTCGTCGGACGACTCGCCGTTGAGCCGCTGGTGCAAGAGCTCGGCAGCGCGGTAGCCCTCCAGGGCGTCGTTACGCGCGACGCTGCTGAGGGTCGGCGAGATGTGCTCGCAGATCACGTGCTCGTTGTCGACGCCCAGCACGGCGATCTGCTCGGGCGACTTGCGGCCGACCTGCTGGCAGGCGTCCAGCACGTGGCGGGCCCGGTAGTCGGAGACCGAAAACACGCCGCACGGCGTCGGCAGCGACTTGAGCCAAGCGGCCAGCTCCTTGTGCTGCCGCATCCAGACCGAGCCGCGGAACCCGAACGTGGGGGTCGCCAGGTGCTGGGTGGCGGTGAAGTCGGACTCGGCGAGCCGCTCGACGAAACCCATCCACCGACGCTTGGAGTACTCGACGTCCGCCAGGCCGTAGAACGCGAAACTCCGCAGGCCCCGCGTGATCAGGTGGTCGGCCGCGACCCGCCCGACCGCGATGTTGTCGACCATCACCCGCGGCACGGGCGACTCGGGCAGCGCGCTGGAGATATTGATCACCGGCTGCCGCATCGCCTTGGCGTACTCGGCCTCCTCGGCCGTGTTGAGCGCGGCCAGCACGCCGTCGCCCGGCCAGTCGACCAGGTCGAGCACCGACAACGCCAGCGACTCCGGCGCAATCGTGTAGGTCCAGTCGAGCCCCTTGTCGGACGAGTACTGGAACACCCCGTGGATGAACGCTTCCTGGTGGGCCCCGCGCGGGAACGCCAATGCAATCTGCTGTCGTTTAGGCACGAAAGAATAATCGTGGTAAGAGGATGAACCGCCCACCAACCAGCTTGGCTAACAAAAGCCGCGTCTGCAACCTCCCGTCCGGCCGCGGCCGGCTTTTGAAGCCGCCGCGCGTCAACCGGGGACGCTATTCTTCGACCTTCGCCTGTTGGACCGCGGCCTCGATCGCCGCCCGCAGCCGCTGCTCAAACTTTGCGCCGCCCCCCACGAAGACATTCGCGATGACGCCCTCGCGGTTGATCACCACCGTCTGCGGGATCCCGGTAACCTGGTACCGCTGGGCCGCCACGCCGTCGCGGTCGAGGGCCACGACCGGCTTGAACCCCAGCCGGTCGAGCGCGGCGGCAATCGCCTCGGGCGGGTCCTGCAGGTTCACCGCCACGACCAGCACGTCCCGATCGGCGTACTCCTCGCCCAGCTTGTGCAGCACCGGCATCACCTGCATGCAGGGTCCGCACCAGCTGGCCCAGAAGTCGAGCACCACCACTTTGCCCTGGAAGCTCGCTAGGTCGAGCTCCTTGGCGGGCGGCTCGGCGCCTCCGTCGAAGAACGGCAGCGGCAACTCGGGGGCGACCTCGCCGACCAGCGGGAAGCTGGCCGAGGCGTCGCCGGCGTCGCCCTCCTCGGGCTCGCGGGGGAGGATGGCGTTCTTCATCTTCCACCGCTGATACGACAGCTCCGCGGCCGCCTGCTCGACGCGGTGGCCCATCAGCAAGAGGTCGATGTCGTCAAGCGACACGCTGCACTCGTCCAGCACCTCGCTGACGCCCTCGAGCCGAGCGGCGGGCGCGTCCTCGCCTTGGGGGGACGTGAGCCGCCGCAGGTCGAAGGTCAGCCGCACGCCGTCGCGTCGGACCGCCTGGACCCGAGGGTGGTCGCCCGGTTCGTCGCGGCCGGTTCCGGCGGCGGCTTCCTCCGAATCCTTGGGCGGCGGATCGAACCAGATGATGCGGGCGACGCGCGAGCGGTCGATCTCCAGCTCCTCCAGCCGGACCTCAACGGCGACCGTCTCCTCGGAAACTCTCAGCAGCCGGCAGCGCAGGTAGTCGCCCTTGGTAGAGACCAGCAGGTGGGTAGGCGGGTTGTTGGTCTGCCCGCGCGGGAGGGTGAGCAGCTGGTCGCGGCGGTCGGGGGTGAGGCGGCCATCGACCCCTCTGGTCACCAGCTCAATCGCCTTGACGTGTTTGTGGGGGGCGAAACCGGCGGCGGAAAACGGCGAGCTGAAGTAGACGCCCTCGTCGTCGATCCGCTCGATGGCGCACGGCAGCTTGTCGCCCGCCCGAAGGTACATGGTGGCGGGCTGGGGGGCGCTCGCCTGCTTGGTGGTCTTGGGCGGCGTGTACGAGAAGACCGACGCGATCGCGCCCAGCACGCCGCGCTGCCGGGCGGGCTGCGGGGCCGCGACCTTGTCGGGCTCGGCCGACTTCGGGGGGGGAGGCTCACGGAACAGCACCCGGCCCGACACCCCGTCGAGCAGCGGCTCCGCGTTCCGACTGCCGAAGGGCCGCCACAGCAGGCAGCTGGCGCCGTCCGTATCGGGGGCGCCGGCCAGTTCTCCCACGGAGCGGACATCATCGGTCTCGAGCCGCGGGAACTTGCTGGGCTTCGCACCCGCCGCCGCAGAGGCCGTCGCCGGCAGGCCCGCCGACGCCACGCGGACCGACTGCAGCATCGCCAGCGGGACCGCGATGGTGGCGTCAAAATCTTGGCAGAACAACCGAAGGCGCCGGTCCACTAAGCCCTGGGGCGATCCGGTCACCTGCACCCCGCCCTGCAACGTGGCGGTCAGCAGCGTGGCGTCGCCCGCGCGCCGATAGGCGTCGGCGCCGGCCGGGGTCGGAAAAACAACGCTGACAAGCTGGTCGAGGCGGACCACGTGCGGCGATTGTTGGGCGGGCATGTCTTCTGCGTCGGGATCCTCCGTGCGTGGCTCTTGTGTGCTTGGCTCTTCGGCGTCCGACTCTTTGGCGTCTGGCTCTTCGGAGTCCGACTCTTCGGCGTCCGGCTCGGCTACCGCCGGTTCGGCGGAGTCCGAGCTGTCGGAGCCCGGCTCGGGCTGCCCGGCGTCACGGTCGTCGCCGCTCGCCGGCTGGTTAGAAGCGTCCGCCTCGGCCGCGATCAAGAGCTCGCCGTCCGCGGCGCGGAAGCCAACCAGGTCGCCCCGCAGGGTCTCGCCATTGGCAAGCTGGAAAGCCGACTGGTCGACCGCGCCGCTCACCGGCGGCTCGCCGTTCCACTCGGTAATGGACAGCCGGTCCAGCCGGATGTCGCCGTCGCGGTTGTTGAGCTGCACACCACTATCAAACGGGCTGTAGGGGGTTTCGACATGCAGGTCCGCCAGAGTAACGCCGCTCGCGGTGGTGACGATCAACCGGTTGTTGTTCTGGTCCAGGTACAGCCGCAGCTGCAGCCGCCCCGCCCCCGGCTCGATCTGCTGCAGCGGCTGGAGGTCCGCGGACTCCTGGGTCTCGCGCACGGCGATCAGGTTGTCGCCGACCACCTCCAAGCGGAAGGCGTCGGTCACCTGGTTGTCGCGTTGCCGCTCGCGTTCGATCTGCCGCTGGTTGCGGGCCTCCCGCACTCGGACTGGCTGTCCGTTGACGTCCTGGATCCAGATCTCGAAGCCGTCGGTGATCGCCTTGAGCCGGCGTTTGGTGACCCCGAGCTCCAGCGAGAAGTCGGCCTTCTTGTCCCACGACAGCGCGACCTCGATCAGCGCCAGGTGCGGCAGCGGGACGTCGCGGCTTGCGCTGGCGCCCTTGATGTTGGTGGCGATCCCCCCGCGGCTGTAGACCCAGCCGACGTTCTTGATGGTATTCCAGTCGGCGAGGTCGCCGGGCCCAGAGAACCTCAGCTTGCCGGCGTCGGAGCCGACCCGGCGGATGCTGCGGACAAGACTCCGCGGCGCCGAGAGCTGCTGTGGCTCGCCCTGCCCTTCGAGCCGCGTGGCGATCGTGAACCGCTCGTCCGACACCGCGACCAGGTCGCCGATCAGCGCGTCGCCGTTGAACAGGTCGAAGCGGAACGCTCCGGCGATCGGCGTCGGCTCGGCGGGCGGGGGGAAGGCGATCGAGCCGATAGCCGACCATTCGAACTCGTACGGCCGAGCCACAAACGACGGCTGCCATTTGATCCACTCGGCCGACTCGCTGTCCCGCCACTCGCCGGCGAGGAAGTCGCCGTTGGAGAGCAGCAGGGTCCCCGGCGGACCCGCGGCCGACGCCCCGGCGGCGACCAGCAGCAGCACGCCCAGTTTCAGCAGTAGTTTGGCAGGCACGCGGTCACCGCTCGTAGATAGGGAGGAAACGATAGTTGAGCGCCAGCGCCAGCAGGTTGAGCTGCGTGCTGGTCTCGCCGCCGAACTGCCCGGTAAAGCTGCCGTCCTCGAGCTGGCTCTCCTTGAGCCGACGGACGAGCAGCTTGTTCCATTTTTCCCAGGACTTGATGTCGCCCTGGAACAGGGCCTGGGCCTGGTAGTAGTCGGTGTACTGCTGGTAGTGCCCGCCGCCGGTCTTCTCGAGGTTCTGCATCAGGTGCTTGAGGGTCGCCTCGTACTCGGGCAGGTCTTTGCGGCGGGATATAGCGTAGACCAGCGTGGCGATCGAGATCCGGGCCATCGACTCGTCGAAGCCGCCGCCGAAGCCGCCGGAGTAGCCGACCATGCCGTTCTCGCTGGTCATGTTGGTGAAGTACTCGATCGCCTTGTCGATCGACTCGTCGGGGACCTCGATCCCGGCGTTTCGGGCCGCCAGCAGGCCCATCAGCATCGCGCCGCTGACCGAGGTGTCGGCGTCGTTGGCCTGGGGCGAGTACCGCCAGGCGGAGGTCGGGTTGCCCTGCTGCGAAGTCAGGGCCCCGCGGACCGCCAGCTCGAGCGCGGCGCCGATCGAGCGTTGGTCGCGGGCCTCCCCCTCGGGCCAGAGGTCGCGGTCGTCGACGGCGCCGTAGGCCTCGGACAGCGCGAGCGTGGCGAAGCCGTGGTGGTACATGCTGTTGCCGAAGTAGCCGGTGTTGGCATCCTGCTGGCGGATGATGCTCCGCAGCGCACGCCGCAGGTGGTTGCTGTAGACGCCGAAGTTGGGGTCCTCGCCCGAGGCGAGCAGCGCCATCACCGCCATGCCGGTGGTGCCGGCGCCCTGGTAGCTGCCGCCCCAGCCGCCCTCCTCGTGCTGGGCGCCCGCCAGGTACTGCAGGCCCCGGTCGTACATCTCGCGGACGTCACGCGGAACCGCCTCGCCGTGCATCGCCATCGGCGGCTGCGCTGCCGCACGCCGGCAGGCCAGCGGCAAGCCAAGCGCGCCAAACGCAATCGCCAACACCCCCCAGGCCGTCAGGCTCATTCCCGGTTTCATTCGTCGTCCTCCGAAAAGGGGTGGATACCCTGGCTTTCCAGGTGGCGTTCGTAGCCCCGGCCCATGCGGAACGCGCCCACCACGATCTCGCCGATCGGGCCGTCTACCAGTTCCCTGATCTGTTCGGGGCCTACGGTGCTGGCCTGGTACATGATGTAGGTCTGGTCGTACTGCCCGAACTCGTTGGGCGGCGCCGTGCTGGTGAGCAGGAGATCAACCAACCCGTCACGCTGCGGCGCGGTCAGCGTGGCGTGCTCATCAAGCATCATGACATACATCTCGACCAACGCCCGGTAACGAAACTCCCGCCGCTGCCGCTCGACCTCGCGGTGGGCCTTGAGCTGATTTTCTTTCAGGGCGTTGCGGGCGACGTGCTTGTAGGTTGACCCGGCGCCGAACAGCCCCGCCTGGGCCTGCTGCTGCAGCGGCTCGATCAGCTGCCAGATCTCATTGAACTCGTTCTGGTTAGGCTTGCTCTGGATGTAGTGGTCCTTGACCTTCTGATAGCGGAGGAAGAACCGGCGCATCTCGAGCTCCCCCGCCAGACGCAGCTTGCGTTCCTGCTCGTCGGTCAGTCCACAGGTCTGCCGCAGCATCTCGATGTTCACCTCGAGCTTGTTCTCGAACGCCGCCCGCTGCCCCGGCACGTCGCGGGCGTTCTGGAACACCCACTGGTCGAAGTGCTCGGGCTGCACCAGCCATTGGTCCTGCTGCTGCTGAGGTTTCTCCTCGAATTCGAGCCAGCCGTCGTCCTCGGCCCGAACGCCGCCGGACGCCACGAGGACCACCAACGCGGCGGCCGCGGCAATGTGCTGTCTGCGATGGGGGATGATGGGCATTGGCTACTCCTCTGCCTCGGCGACGGCGGCAGCCGGCCCGTCGGCGGCGACCTGCTCCTGCGGTTCAAACTGCGGGACTTCCAACTCGCCGTGCCCCAGGAAGCCGTTGTCGCCGAACATCACCTGCCCGTGCCACTGCGTCTTGTGCCAGACCTGCTGCTGCCGCTTGGTGAGGTGCGGCTCCACGATCCTTGCGGGCAGCTTGGGCATGTAGGTGGAGTTGTGGAGCAGGCCACGCAGCGATCCCTGCCAGCCATCCTGCCAGCCATCGAGGATGGCGTCGTGGATTTGCACGCGTTGGTCCTCGTTGAGGCCGAGCTGCTTGTCTAGCGCGCTGACAAAATTGGTTGCGGTGGCTTCTCTCAGGAACGCCTCCCGGGCTTCTTGCTCTTGCTCGTAGAGCGCGTACTGCTCGTCGGTGAGGGTCTCCTTCAGCGTTTCCGCCATGGCCTCGCGGACGACATCCCACGGCTCGTTGGCGTTCCCCTGTCCGTTGAACACGACGCCGTTCATAAACTGGGCCATGTTCTGGTTGCCTTTGACCATCTGCTTGGCGTACTCCCGCAGCGACTCGTCGAGCACCTTGCTGGTGCGCTCGAGGATGGCCTGCTGCTGCTCCTTAGTGGGATTCGCGACGCTCCGGATCGCGTGCAGATGGGCGTTGAGCTTGCCGGCGAGCTGCGGCCGCAGCTCGGCGATGATCGCCTTGGCCTGCGCGTCGAGCTCGTCGTTGGGGCCGTCGCCCGGTTGAGCCTCGAACGCAATCACCGGCGCCGGCTGGACCGCCTGCAGCTGCACCGCGGGAGCGGCCGCGGCCTCGGCTTCTACGACCACCTCAAACACTTCCCCATCATCGGCCGCCGCTGGCGCCGCCGTGGCCGCAACAACGCAGGCCGCCGCGACGCCCGCCGCAAGAAGCGATCTTCCAATCGATCCGCTCATCAGGCGCCCCCCGGGCTGTCGAGCCGGCTGAAGTACTCGTCCAGGCCGGCGCGGAACTCGGCCGGCAACGCCTGGCCCGACTCGCCGGTCACCTGCGAGACATCGTGGTGCTCGCGGACCTCTTTGTCGTTCTTGCCCTCGCCGGCCAGCTCGAGGGCCGGGGTGTCGGTGTCGCCGCCGCCGCCGCCGCCCGGCGATGAGCCGCCGCCCCCGCCGCCGCGTGGGTTGAGCTTCTTGGAACGCAGCAGCAGCTCGATGGCCTCGGTCTCGGCGGCGATCGCCTCGGAGCCGGTTTCGGGGCGGGACAGGATGTCCACGGCGTCGTCCATCACGATCGAGACGTTCTGCAGCAGCCGCAGCTCCTTCGCGAAGTGCCGCTCGGCTTCCTCGAGTTCGAGGATGCGGTCGCTCAGCTCGCCGACGCGGAGCTCGAGGCCCCGCTGCGACTCGCTCAGCCGGACCGCCTCGCGGTTGTGCTCAAGCTCCTCGACCGCCGGCTTGGACTGCTCGGCGACGCGGGTCTCCTCGCGGAGGCCGATCTCGGCCTCGAGGATCCGCATCGCCTCGAGCACGATCGACGGCGGCAGGCTCTCGGGCGAGGCGCCGCCTGGGCACTGACCCGAGCAGGCCGGGTCGACAAGGTCGTCGGCCCAGCGGTCGAGCGTGTCCGACCAGAACTCGCTCTGCGCGATGGCCAGGCCCTGCTTCTTCTCGATGTCGCCGGAGACGCGTCGCAGCCCCTGCAGGATGTCGAGCTCGCGCATCTCGTCCAGCACGAGCTTGAAGCGGGTCATCCGCCGGCGTTCAAAGTAGGCGTGCATGTCGTCCATGATGTACGACACCGCCTGGACGTTCTCGTCCCCACGCGCGGTGGCGCCGCTCAGGACCTCCTTGACCTCTTTGTCGATGCGTTGCTTGATCAGCCCGAACGATCCCGGGATGCTCTGGCCCAGATCGCCCGCCAGCTGGTACTGGGCCCGCGCCGCGGCCTTGAGCCGCTTGACCAGCGTGCTCCCCTCGAGGTTGGCGAGGATCTCGTTGAGTTCGTCGGCGATCTTGCTGAACTCATCGAGCAGGTCCCGCTGCTCGGTAACCGCCTGCTCCATCTTCTGCCCCGCGGGGTTGTCGCCCCCGGCCTTGGGCTTGGCGGAGCCGGCGATTGTCGTGACCGGGAAGGTCAGCTTGGCCTTGGAGCTCTTCTTCTTGGTCGGGTTGCCTTCGCCGCCGGGCTCATCGGGGCCGCGGAAGCTCGACTCTCGGTCCGCGATCGTCGGAACGGCCGGCTTCGGCTTCGAGTTGGGGTCGCTCTGCCCCGGCTTGCCGCCCGACGCATCTCGGTTCTGCCCGGCGTTCGGCGCCGACGGCTGCTGGCTCTGGGCAACCTTCGGCGCGTCCGAAGACTCGCTGAGCAGGTCCGCCACCGACGGCATCCGGTTGGCCGAGATCTCATCGAGCAGCTTCATCATCGACTCCCAGCGGTCGATGTGCCCGACGCCGATCTCGGCGTTGCGGGCGGCCTCGCGGATCAGCTCGCCCCCGGCCGCGGTCAGGCGGCGGAGCCGGCGGCCGTTGGCGCGTTCGGCCGCGGCCTGCTTCTCGATCCGCTGGCGGGTGTCGGCCTGGTCGAGGTCGTCGGCGGCCAGGCCGCGGATCGCCCGGTTCTCCTCGTACAACTGCAGCTCGCGGTCCCGCACCTCGAGGGCCTGGCGGCGCCACTTGCTGAGCTGCTCGGTGATCCAGATGGCGTGCTCGTCGGGGGTCAGCACGTAGAGCACGTGGGGCGCCGAGTAGACGCGGCCGCGTTCGGGGAAGTAGTCCTCGGCGAACACCCGCACGGCCAGCGGCTGCGGCGTGATGCCAAGCGACCTGGCGGAGAACGCGCCCTGGGCGTTGAGCGCCTCGGCGTAGGAGTTGCCGGCGGCCAGGTAGCGTTCGCCCTTCTCCGGGGGGCGCCGCGAGAACGGCAGGCTGCTCCACTCGAAACCTACCCGGCGGACGCCGTAGTCGTCGCGAACCCGGGCGGTGAAGTTGATGATGTCGGACTCGAGAACCACTTCTTGGTTCGGGAGGTTCTCTACAATCAGCGACGGCGGCTCGTCATTGAGCGCGGTGATCGACACCCGCAGCGGATCCGCGCCGGACAGTCCGAGCTCGTCGACCCAGGCCAACTCCCGCTGCTGCGACTCCTCGATCAGCGCGTCCGGCACGTCGAACGACGCGTCCCGTGGCGCCTGCGGCTCGGCGTCGACGGTCGCCGACTCAAGCGGGCGGCTGGCGGTCGCGGTGACGCCGAGCGTGCTCCCCTTCACCACCGACACGGCCCCGCCGCGGATCTCTTTCTCCACCGGCTCTTCGCGGCCGAGGTACGCCGGCAGCCGGACGCGGGCGGCGAGCCCCGTCAGCTCGGGGCGGACCGTCGGCTTCACGCGGACGCTGTGCGACGCATCGCCGACCTGGATGCGCATCTCGTCCTCGCCAATCTGGGCCGGCATCAGCAGTTCGTACGCGTCGTCTGCCTGCGGCGCCTGCACGGGTCGCTGCCGGCCGATGCGCGCCTCGGCGCTCTCCGGCCGCCACTCGGTGGTGGGCGCCAGGTTCACCCGCAGGTTGAACGGCTCGCCGTGGGCGACCACGAGTTCGCTCGGCAGCGGCTCGACCGCGGCGAACGTGTAGCGGGCCGTGGAGCCCCACGGCTGGAGGAACCGTGCCCAGGCGTTTTGGGCGGCCGCGGGGAACACCGCGACCAGCCCGGCCGCGATCAACAGGAACACGCCGGCGAGCCCGGCCCACATGGCCCGCCGGGAGGGGGGCGTCGCGGCAGCAAAGTCGCTCCGCGTCGCGTCCGCGGCCGCCTGCTCGATAGCGGCCCGCACCAGCGTCCGCGAGCGGGCCTGCTCCGAGCGGTTCTCGGCCAGCTCGATCACGCCGAGCAGCTGGTCGCCCATGCGGGGGAGCCGGCGGGCCAGCAGCCGTGACAACTGTGCGGGCGTGCGTCGGCGCCAGACCCAGCGGTGCAGGAACCACGGCAGCGTCGCGCAGCCAGCCAGAGCCGCCACAAAGACGACCGCGCGGACAGCGCGGGGCGTGTCCAACAACCGGTCGAGCACAAACACCGCCGCGTAGGCGCAACCGATGCTGAACAGCGCGACCGCCAGCGCCTCGGTGATCTTCAGCAGCCACACGCGGCGGCGGTAGTCGCCGAGCTGCTGCTGGAGCGACTCGGGAACGAACAGCTTGTTGTCATCCGTGTTCATGGGTTCGCTGCTTGTGAGGGAAGAAGGATCCTGGTCGCCCCGCTCGGATCGGCGGGAGTCGCGTGCCTTGGTATCGGGTAGATGCTATCGAGTTGCTTTGGTTTCTGGGTGTGGTCAGATCAGGCCGACCGCCTTCCGCAGCACCCAGAACACCCCGAGCAGCGTCACGATCGACGCGGCCACGAACGGGTTGCTCCACAGCTGCAGGCGGCGGATAGCGGCGGGCGGGTCGGGCAGCGCGGTCAGCCGGTTGATCGCGTCGTCGGCGTTGTCGATGGTGATGGTCTGGCCCCGGCTGACGCGGGCGATCTCCTCGAGGACCTCGATGCGGGCGGGCTGGCCGATCTTCTCGGCGAGGTCGCCCTGGACGTAGAAGGAGGTCTCGAGCAGGCCGCCGGTAGGCTTTGCCGAGAGGGCCACTGTGTGCTTGCCCGGCTCGCTGCTGGTGAACCGCCCGCTGAAGGCGCCCCACTCCTGACCGGTTGATTGGAAGCGGATGGTCTCCGCCTTGCCCGACGGCGCGGTAATGCGGGCGACGACCTCACCGTCGGCCAGCGGCTCGCCCGAGTTCTCCATCACGTTGGCGTTGATGGTGAGCGTCTGCCGGAGCAGCGGCTGGTCGGGCGAGTAGTACAGCCGCATGGTCTCGCCGCGGGCCATGTTCCGCTGGTAGGCCATCCAGCGGATCACCTGGCTCCAGAAGCGGTAGTGGTACTTGTCCTCGACCCCCTTGCGCCACCGCCAGGCGCCGTCCGACCCCATGAACAGCACCTTGCCGGCGCCGAAGGTGCGGGTCGCCAGCAGCGGCAGACGGCCGTACTGATTGCTGGCCGACTCGTGCACGCACAGCACCTCGCTGCCGGCGCGGGCCCGGAGCACCGGCGCGTACCACTGGAAGCCGGGCAGGTCGGCCCAGATCTCGGCGTTCTCGTCGCGGGTGTCGGCCAGCTTGGTCAGCAGGCTGCGGCGGCCGGTCTCGGTGAGCTGGAAGTGATTGGGCGTGCGTGCGCCCCAGCCCTCGGGCCGCGACACGTCGAGCTGCACGGGGTAGAGGTCGGCCAGCTCGGTGTCGAGCAGGCTGACTTGCCGCCCCTGCCAGCCCGGCATCACGATCAGCCCGCTCGCCTGGTGCTCGACCAGGCCCTTGATGAGCCGACACTGCTCGGCGGTAAGCTGGTCCCCGGAGCAGCCGACGTCGCCGATGAACACAACGTCAAACTTCGACAGCTCGTCGAGCCCCGACGGGAACTCCTTGATGTAGTCGGCGTTGCCGCCCCCCTGCTTCGTCAGCCCGGGGTGGAACAGCAGGCACGACACCTCAACGCCCGGGTCCCGCGACAACGCGTTGCGCAGGTACCGGTACTCCCACCGCGGGTACGACTCGACCACCAGCACCCGCAGCTTCTCCTCGCGGATCGCGATCGGAGCGGTGCGGGTGTTGTTGGTCAGGATCTGCTCGTCGTTGTGCTCCGGGATGACCACCTTAAGCGTGTAGTCGCCGGTCTGCTCCGGTTTCCAGACCAGGGTGTCGGTCGAGCGGCTCATGGCGCCGACCAGCACCTGCTTCTCGACGGTCTCGCCGCTGGAGGTCTCGAGCCGGACGCTCGTGACGTAGTCTTGCGGCAGGGAGCTCTCGATCGTGATCGGGATCCGCACCTGCTTGCCCGCGATGCCGAAGGTCGGCGCGTCGAGGCTCACCAGCTCGACGTCGGGCAGCCGGATGGCGCTGCCGACCGGGATGGCGAAGACCGGCGTCTCGCGGAGCCGGAACCGCGTCGCGGCGTCGACCGGCGGGGCGCCCGTGTTCCAGTCGCCGTCAGAGACCAGCACCACCGCCCTGAGCTGGCCGTGCTGCGAAATAGCGTCGGACAGCGGCGTGTGCAGGTCGCTCGCGGTGTCGCCCGCCGCCGAAGAAAACGGCGTCAGCACGACCTCGTACCGATCGGCCAGCTCGCTCCAGAACCCCGGTTCGGTGAGCGGCTTGATGCTCTCACTCCGTTGCGCCGGGGCGCCGGGCTTTCCGTTCGCCACCACGTCGCGCGTCTGCATGCTGACCGAGTTGTCCCACAGCACGGCGACCACAGGCTTGGAAGTAGGACGAGATTCTTTGACCCACTCCGGTTGATTGAACAGCAAGCCAGCGGCGATCACGATCGACAACCGCAGCAGCTCCAGCAGACCAATGGTCCGGCGGTAGCCGCTCCGCCGCCAGGCGATGTAGCCGAAGGCGGCCGTGGCGAGCGCCGAGACCACCGCCATCGCAATCGTGAACGGACCGGTCTGGAACAGCAGCGAGCTGCGCGTGCTCATGCCACCTCCTCCAGGGACCGCTCCGGGGCGGCGGCCGCGGGTCGAGGAGACAACACAAACTCCTGGCTGGGCTTCACTACCCGGGGCAGGCAGAGCCCGGCCTCGACCGTCAGGGCGATCATCATCGCCCCCAGGAACAGCCGCCAGACTTCCTGGACCAGGTTGGCGTCGGAGCCGGGCTGCGTGTCGACCTGATCGAAATCGAGCCCCGCGAACAGCCGCCCGATCTGGTCGTCGGCGACCTGCAGCGGCGTGTCTTCCCCCAAGACCCGGTTCAGCGCGACGAGCTTATCGCCCGCGACGTACACGCCCTGGTGGTACTGGTAGTCGGTCGACAGCACTTCTTCGCCGGCGGGGGCAGTGTCCCCGGCAAGCCGCCGCCATGGGTCGACCACCGCCGGCAGCGCGGGGCCGGCCGGCTGACTGCGGGTGTCGCCGAGCACGCCGAGTCCCACCTCGATCGCGCGTTGCGTAAACACATACAGCACCACCCCGTCGGCCCCGAGGGACGACGCGTCCGGCTCGGTAGTGGTCGCCAGGAAGTAGACGCCGCCGGCTTCGGTGATCACCCGCGCCAACAGCGGCGCGCCGCCGGGCAGGCTGGCGAGCGTGTTGAACTCTCCCGCCAGCGAGCAGTAGCGCTGCACCTGCCAGCGTCCAACCGGCAGCGAGGCGCCGCTGGCGGTCTTCTGCAGCAGGTCTTGGTCGCTCCGCCAGTTGTCCGGCGTCAGCGGGCGCGGCTCCTGTCGCCACGCCTCCCACCGGACGCCGAGGAACGACTCGCCGCCGGGTGACTCTGGCGGCAGGAAGAGGAGCTGCCCGCCGCGGGCGACAAAGTCGGTTAGTTGTTCCGCGGTCTTGCCGGCAGGGATCTCCGCGGCCCAGACCACCAACGCGAGCTCCTCCCACGCGAGCGTCTGGAGCGTGTCGGGCGACAACACCTCGGCCTCGCTCGGCGCGGCGTCGGGGGCGATCGAGGCCGCCAGCTGGAGCGGCCGGACCGCGTCGGGGTTATCCGACACAATGATGGTCCGCCGCAGCGGCGGCTCGTCGAACACAAAGTACGCGCCGTCGTCGGCCGGGTTGACGTCGGCCGGCAGGCTC
Organism: Posidoniimonas polymericola; assembly: GCF_007859935.1. Taxonomy (NCBI): domain Bacteria; kingdom Pseudomonadati; phylum Planctomycetota; class Planctomycetia; order Pirellulales; family Lacipirellulaceae; genus Posidoniimonas; species Posidoniimonas polymericola. The sequence continues at coordinate 109,329 of NZ_SJPO01000004.1, forward strand.
ACGCGCCCCCAGCCTCGCACCGCATCGGCCGCCAAGGGGATCCGGTGGTCCTTGAGCTCGAAGCTGCCCCCGGTCAGGTCGATCCGCATCTGCGTGCGGGAGCCGTCGATCTCGAACTGCAGCGGCAGGCTGATCGGCGGCAGCTCGTCGACGCCGGTTGCGTCGCGGGTGACCACGACCGACACCAGCAGCTCTGGCTGGTTGTCGACCAGCACGCGGCGGGCCTCGGTGACGCGGATCGAAAGGTTGGGCCGCGCTGCGCTGACCGCGGCCGGGCTGGTCTGCGGCGAATAGTTCAACAAGTGGAAACGCACCTCCTGCGGGAACTCGACAAACGCGTCCCGCAGCGACGCCCAGCGTCCGTCCTCGCTCTGCCAGTCGTTCTCCTGCAGGTCGGACGCGATCCACACCTCGGTGCGGCCGGGGCTGTTGTCTTTGATGTAGTCGTGCAGCGTCTGCAGCATCGCCGGCAGGTCGGCCGAGGCGCTGACGCCGGTCGCGGCGGGCGACTCGAGCAGCGCGGTTGGTGATTCCATCTCCTGCGCCTCGGCGGTGGCGCTGTCGATCAGCACGTAGCGGTTCGAGCCGAGCGTCGCCAGCACGTCGGCCAGCTGCCGCCGGGCGGAGTCGATGCCCGACACGCCGTCGACCCGACGCTGCATGCTCGGCGAGCGATCCAGCAGCACCACGGTGGTGTCTGCCCGGCCGCCCGCGGTCAGGCCGAGCCACCCGCTCGACAGCGGGCGGCTGATCGCCATAATCAGCCCGGCGATCGCCAGCACCCGCATCGCCATGATCAGCCACTGCCGGATCCGGGCGTAGCCGCGCGACATGCGGTTGGCGGAGAGCAGGAACTGCATCGCCCCCCACTCGACCGTGCGGTAGCGGCGTTGGTTGATCAGGTGGATGAGGATCGGCAGGCCGGCGATCGGCAGCGTCCACAACAGCCACGGCTGGAGGAAACTCATCGGGCGCCGGTCCTCTGGGTGCGACGCACAAGGAACCGACGCAGCACGCTCTCGTAGCTCTCGTCGATGCGGACCGGGTGGTAGTCGACGCCGGTCTCGAGCACGGCCTGCTTGAGCGCGTCGAGGTAGGCCTTGAGCGCCTTGTGGTAGCGGTCGGCGATCTCGGTCGGCTCGGCGAGGATGCTCGTGCCCCCCTCCAGGTCCACGAACCGCATCGGCCGCTTGAACTCGAAGTTCAGTTCCTGCTGGTCCAGCAGGTGGAACACGGCCAGGTCATGGTTGCGGAAACGGAAGTGCTCGAAGCACTCGCGCAACTCGGTGGGATCGACAAACAAGTCGGAGATCACCACCACCAGCGCCCGCTGGCGGATGGTCTCGGCCAGCTCGTGCAGCGCCGGGGTCAGCTTGGTCGCCCCAGCTGGGCGGATCTGCTCCAGCGTGTCGAACAGGTAGCTCAGGTGCGCCGGGTTGCGGCGGGGGGGGATCTCGGTGGTGATCTTCTCCGACACGCAGGACAGGCCCACGGCGTCGCCCTGCTGGATGGCGAGGTACCCCAGCGAGGCGGCCAGGCGGCGGGCGTAGTCGATCTTGCTCAGCCCGCCCCGTCCAGAATCGGCTTGGCGGTGCGAGCCGAACCGCATCGAGCCGCTCGTGTCGACCACCAGGCAGCACCGCAGGTTGGTGTCGGCCTCGAACTCTTTGACGTACTGCCTGCCGGTCCGCGCGAGCGCCCGCCAGTGCAGCCGTCGGAGGTCGTCGCCGGGGACGTACTTGCGGTACTCGGCGAACTCGACGCTCGCGCCGCGGTGGGGGCTGCGGTGCCGGCCAGAGACGCTCCCCTGCATCGCCCGGCGGGCGAACAGCGGCACCGCCGCCAGCCGCGCGAGGACGGCTGGCTCTAGGAACGATCGGGATTGATCCGGGGCGGCCATACTAGCGGCGGCTTCCTCGTGTGGCGCGGCTTCCGTGGTTGCGACAGGCTAGCGTTCGGTGTCGGCCTCTTCGATCAGGCGACGGACCACGGCCTTGGCGTCGGTCCCCTCGGCCTGGGCGGCGAAGGTCGTGATGACACGGTGGGTCAGCACCGGGCTGGCCACCTCCTGGACGTCCTCGAGCCGCACCATGTAGCTCCCCAGCAGCGCCGCCCGCGCCTTGGCGCCAAGGATCAGGTTCTGCACCGCGCGGGGCCCGGCGCCCCACGCCACCAGCGGCCGCAGCCAGTCCGGCGCGTCGGGGTGATTGGGGCGGGTCTTGCGGACCAGGCGGGCAGCGTAGGTGTAGATGTGGTCCGGAACCGGGATCCGCCTCACCAGCTCTTGGTGCCGGATGATCTCCTCGGCGTCCATCAGGTGGTCGAGGGTCGGCAGCGCGTCGCCCGTGGTGCTGCGCGCGATGTCGATCTCCTCCTGCTCGGTATTCGGGTAGTCGAGCTCGATCAGGAACATGAACCGGTCGAGCTGGGCCTCGGGGAGCGGGTAGGTGCCCTCCTGCTCCACTGGGTTCTGGGTCGCCAGCACCAGGAAAGGAGCGTCGAGCGTAAAGGTCTTACCGACCGCGGTCACTCGGCTCTCCTGCATCGCCTCGAGCATGGCGGCCTGCGTCTTCGGCGGGGCGCGGTTGATCTCGTCGGCCAACACGACATTGGCGAACACCGGGCCGTGGATGAATTCAAACGCCCGCCGGCCGTCGCCGGTGTCCTGCAGGATGTCGGTGCCGGTGATGTCCATCGGCATCAGGTCGGGGGTGAACTGGATGCGGCTGAACTTTAGCGACATTGTCTCGGCAAGCTTGCTGACCAGCAGCGTCTTGGCGAGCCCAGGCACGCCCATCAGCAGCGAGTGCCCCCGCGCGAACAGGCAGATCGCCAGCAGCTCGACGACTTCTCGCTGACCGACAATCACCCGGCCGAGTTCTTCGCGGAGCCTGGCGTAGGCGCCACGCAGCTCGTCGACTGCCTGCACATCGTCATCGCTAAGCGCGTGGGGAGCAGATTCGGGTGTCGCCGCAGAATTGAACGTCTGAGTCATAGACCGGACCAGGCTGGGGGCACTGTTAGAGAGTAAGGGAACGCGCGTGACGGCGGCCGCTGTCGCAGGATCTACTGTCGCAGGATCTACTGTCGCAGGATCTACTGTCGCAGGATCTATTTGAGGCGGGCGGCGGGACGGATGCGGTTACCTGCGACCATTTCTTATAGACGATCGCAAGCGAGAATTCACTCACTTCTTTTCAGATTGTTTAAATCTCGCTCGGCAGCCACGCGCTCCACGTTCGCAACTCGACGGACCACTTATTCGCTGGCCGTGGATCGATGTCGGGAAAATCCAGCGTAGCCAAGAACAGAGCCCATGGGACCAGGTCGCCCGCGACTTAGCAGCCGAATTCGCCCGCGCCCCAGCAGCCCGCCACGCCGCCGTCTAAGACGAACCAACGCGGGCGAGGGTTCCCCACTGCTCAGAAGAAATCGAGACTTGTTCGCCTCGGGGCGTTCGCCTGCGCGATAGAGCAAGAGATATCGCTAGAAATGGCCGTCGCGGCGCGGCGCCTTCGAGGCTGGCGCCGCAGGTTTAGAAAACGGCTAGCAGCCTCGCGAGAGGGCGCGTCGCCTGTGCCGAGCAAAGAGCATGCCGAAGGCCGCGAGCAGCGTCGCGACCGGCTCGGGAACGGCCAGCGGTGACGACCCACTCGAGGAGGACCCGAATCCGTTTTTCCAAACGACGTAGTCAGCCAGGTCGACATCGCCGTCGTGGTCTCCGTCGGCCGCCAGACTGCCGCCAATGTCGTCCTGCGAGTCCCGCCATACCGAGTAGTCGGCGGCGTCGACCAGCCCATCGTCGTTGTAGTCGCCCGCCAACGCCACCAGCATGGCGGACGCCGAGATCACCAAGTCGTACATCTGCACGCTGTCATCCGCGCCCAACACGCGCGCAAAGTACTCGCCGCTCGCCGCCAGTTGCAGCCCGGTGATCGACTCTGCCCCGCCCGCGGAGGTGAGGTCGACCTGCTCGAGTAGCGTCGATCCATCCGAGTCGTAGACCGCCAGCGACAGGTTGTTGCGGGCGTTGGCGTCGAACGTACTCTGCGTGCCCCCTTGCACGCCCTGCTGGAACAACCCGCCACGCGGCGTCAGCGTCAGGGAGACCTCAAGCGGCGTGTCGACGGAGAATGAGTAGTAGTCGATGTCCGAACCGTCGGTGATGCTGACGAAGTCGGTCTCGGTAGCGGCTACGGCCTGGTCGCCCGCCGCGTCGAGGCCAACGCCAAGCACCCCGCCCGAGGAAAGCAGCCCCAGCGATGTCGCGCGGGCGGCGGTGTCGTTGCCTTGCCCGCTGTACGCCTTCTCGTAGACGTCACCGTAGAGCCCGTGGAGCCCACGGATGTCGTCGAGCTGCGGGCCGTCAAAAGTGGTGTTGATGTACGGTTCCATCAGCAATGACGACGTGTCGGACTCGATGTGCAACAGCCCGATTGCGTGGCCCAGCTCGTGCATGACGGTGTTGCGGAACGTCCGGTAGTCGCTGGCGGTGCGAGAGAAATAGGAGGTCTCACCGGTGTCGATAACCATATCGCCGTTGTTGGGCAACCAGGTGTAGGCGAGCGTGCCACTGGGCCCGTCGTTGTACGAGCCGGCAATCCGGACGTCGGCCAGTTGGCCGAGCCGCCCCGCCGATCCCCCGACCATCGACCCGTTGTCGTTCTCCTCGTAGACAAACGTGATGCCGCCCAACTCCGACCAGCGGTCGACCGATTGCTGAAAAACGCTGAACCAGCTGCGCGAGGTTAGGTCGGACGAGGAGGAGGTCTCGCTGAAGAGGTCGTCGAGGTAGCTGACCAGGTCGCTCGGGTCCTCGCCCGAGATGGTGGTCCCGTCCTCGGCGATGCCCCAAGTAAGCGTGGCGCCCTGTCCCGCCGACACCCTCCCCGACGCGGTAGTCGTCCACGCGTCGTCGGGCACGTAGGCCACCGCGGTCGCGGCCGAGTTCGCCAGCACGAGTGCAATGAGCCAAGTAGTCTTCACGGTGGTATCCGGTGAGCAAGCGGGGACGCAGCGGCGGCTGATGGCCGTTGGCGGTCCACCGCCAACCAGCACGCCGCTGGCGCCCCGAAGGTTAGTAGCTAACGGAACAACACGCTAGGCGGCTGACCGACGACGCAGCCCCGCCGCCAGCAGGCACGACGCCAACAGCGCCAGCACTCGGCCAAGCGGCTCGGGCGCCACGGCCGCCTGGGCGCCGAGCGTCGACTCGTCCCTGGCGGTCGCTGCGAGCGCGGCGTCGGGGGTGACGTCGGTGGAAACCCCGCCGCCGGCCTCGCTGATCGTCGCCAGGTAGGCGTCGAGGCTGTCGCCGAGTGTGGCGTAGCCCGCCACGTCGATTGCGAGCGACGACTGCCGTTCTGTCAACGACTACAGACGCGACGCGAGCCGCTCGGTGGTGTTCTCGAGCCGACTCACGGCGTTCGTCAGCCACCCGTCCGCGTCTGCGGTCACGGAATACTCCTCCAGCAGCAGCGTGTAGTCTTCGAGCTCCTCGGTGGTGAAGGTGATCAAGGAATCGAGCCGGTCGAGCCGATGCTCGGCAGCGTCAACAAAAAAGCCTCACCGCGTGACGAGCCGCTCCAGGCTGTCTAGGACCCCCACGTAGTTGTCCGAGGCGTAGTAGTCCTCAATCTCAGCCAGGCCGGTGTCGTAGTCGTCTACGATCTGGGCAAACGCGTCCTCGAAGTACGACTGGAGGTCGCCGTCGTAGTCCCAGCCACGATGGCCGTGAATCGAGAAGTCGTGACCGCCGCCATGGCCCCGCCCGCACAGGCCGCGCCCGTCAAAACTAATATGATCGGCGGCGGCCGGAACCGCCAGCAAAAGGGGGAGCGTGCCCGCTAGAATCAATTTCATCGGAAGGTTCCTCGTTGGATTGTCGCGGTAGTCACGCGGAGAACGCCGCAAGACGCCGCCCGGGTGGTCGGTTCGCCGTCCCCGGGGCGCCGCAAGAAAAAGCCAACGTGGCGTCCCTCGTGGACCAGGTCGTGCAGGCCACCCGAGCAACCGTCGCGGCCGTGGCGGGCGGTCTTCTCGCCCAGTCCAAGCTCGAGCGGTCCACCAACGGCCGTGTTCTCGGCAAGGGTGATGGAGTCGTTCTCGCTGGTGCTCATGACACTGACGTTGCCGTCGATGGCGCCGTTGCGCGCGGCGGTCATAAGGTGGCGGTCGACCGCGCCGGCGATGTCGACTGAGTTGTCGCCCCCCAAACGCACTGAGACTCCCCCAGCAACCACCGCGCCCTCGGCGATCGAGATCAGGTCCGCGCCGTCGGAGCCCCGCACCGAGAGCGAGCCGACTTCGCCGCTGACGGCGAGCTCGTTGGCTCCACCGCCCAGCCACACCGACGCCCGCGATCCGATCGTCGAATCGATCGCCACCGAGTCGGCGCCGTCCCCCCCGCGGTAGACGAGCGACTCGACGATCCCGCCGGTCAGCTCGAGCAGGTTATCGCAGTCGCCGAGGTCGGCGTAGATCCGACATCGACGCCTGGTCGGTGCGTGACGGGTTCAACCTTATTACTCCCTGCGCCGCCAACGGACCGAGGCCGTCGGCCTCGGTCCATTGGCAGCGCAGCGATCAATAGTCGCTTACAGAGTGCGGCTACGAGGGGGTGGCCTGCCCGCCCTGCTCCGCGGCGTCGGCGATGGCAAGCTGCAGGGTCCCCGCGTCGCACGGCTTGTTGAGGAACCGGAAGACCCGCGCCTCGTGCATCGCTTTGACGAAGGTCTCTTTATCCGTGTTGCCGGTCAGCATGATGAAGGTCGAGGCCGGCGCGATCTTCCGCGCCTCGGCGACGAACTGCAGCCCGTCCATCGCCGGCATCCGCATGTCGGTAAAGATGATATCGTAGGGGCCATTGTTGGCGATCGTCTCGAGCGCTTCCTTGCCGGACTCGGCCGTGTCGAGATCGTAGTCGAAGCCGAGCAGGCGCTCGATCCCGTTCAAGATGGCGCGCTCGTCGTCAACAAATAGCAGCTTGAAGTCCATGTCAGTTCGTCCCCATTTTTAGGTTGCGGTGGTCGTTGTTTCGTTCGCCGCCTCACCGGCGGCGGCCAGCTCGACGGGATTCGTGTCGTGCTCAAACCCGGGCGCGTCGTTGGGCTCGATCGGCAGGCTGACCGTGAAGACCGCGCCCTGTTCGGGCGCCGACTTGACGTTCACCCGCCCGCCGTGCATGTTCACCACCACGTTGTGGGTGATCGCCAGCCCCTGCCCCGTTCCCTTGCCGACTTCTTTGGTCGTGAAGAACGGGTCGAACACGCGGCGGCGGATCGCCTCGGGGATCCCGCAGCCGTTGTCCTCGACCTCGACCTCCACCATGTCACCGGCGCGACGGGTGCGGACGGTGATCTTGCCCAGGGTGGTCTCGCCGAACCGCTCGCGAACCGCGTCCGACGCGTTGACGACCAGGTTCAGCAGCACCTGATTCAATTCTGCCGCGAACGCCGGCGCCGCCGGCAGCTCCGGGTCGAGTTCGGTCTCGAGCTCCGCCGTGTACTTCCAACGGTTCCGCGTGATGGTGATCGTGCTCTCGACCGCCTCGTTGAGGTTGATCGGCTTGCGTTGCTGCCCCCCGGGGTGGGAGAAGCTCTTCATGGCGTTGAGGATCCCGACGACCCGGCCGATGCCCTCGCGGCTCTCCTCCAGCGCGGCGGGGATCTGGTTGAGGATGCGATCAACCCGGTGCCGCTTCTTGATCTCCTCGAGCTGGTCGCGGCGCGTCTGCCAGTCGAGCGGCTGGTCGTTGAGCAGCAGTTCGGTGAAGCAGTCGTAGACCGCAAACAACCGCTCCATCGCCATCTCGAGAAACTCGGCATTGCTCGACACAAACTGCATCGGCGTGTTGATCTCGTGGGCGATGCCGGCCGAGAGCTGACCCAGCGACTCGAGCTTCTGCGAGCGGCCCAGCTGCTCTTCCAGCCGCCGCATCTCGGTGAGGTCGGTTGCGAACAGCACGTAGACCGACTGCTCCTTGAAGGTCGCGAGCGATACCGCCACCTGGACCGGGTAGGTCGAACCATCGCTGCGGCGGTGCTCGGTCCGCAGCTCCACCCGCCTGGCGGTCCCGTCGTACAGCGGACCGAGCAGCGCCGGCATCGCCTCGGGGGCGAGGTCGGGGCTGAGGTCGCCCGGGCTGAGGCCGAGCAGCTCTTCCTGGCGGTAGCCGAGGTTGGTGCGGGCGCCCTCGCTGACCTGCAGGTACCGCAGCGACCCGCGGTCGCACACGTAGATCTCGGTGGGAGACTCGCGGATAATGCGGGCCAGCTCGAGCGCCTCGCGTTGGGTTTCGGTCGACTGCTGGATGCTCCGTTTCACCAGGGCGTAGACCCACGCCGAGGCGACTCCAAACAGCACCGACGCCACAGCCGCAAACCCGATCAGCGTGTGCGACACACCGCGGATCATCACCGCGTCCATCTCCGACGCCTGGGCGTGCAGCCTCGAGACCGTGGCGCCGACCCGCTCCTCGGCGTTGCGGCAGCTCCTGGAGATCTGCTCCGCCTGACGCTGCGTCTCGCGCAGGGTTTCGGCCTGAGCAATCTGACGGAGCTCCTGCACGTACAGCCCGTCGTCCGAAGTCACGAGCATCTGGTGCGCGAGATCGTCCCGCACGCCAGAGCCGAACAGGCTCTCCTCAAGCTGCTGGAGCCGCGTGCGAAACTCATCGGCGTTTCCACGCAGGCGGTAGCTGTTCTGACGAAGCCTGCCGAGCGTCAGTCGCAGCCGGTTGTCTTTGTGGCTGCGGAGGTTGTCCGCGTCGCGGAGTCCAAACATCTTCTCGACGTCAACCACGAGTTCGTGGAGGTCGTCTCTTAGCTGGTACAGGCTCCGCCCCGTGCGGTAGGTCTCGGTGTAGTCATCCAGCGCGGCGGCATCGACAACGGCTTCGTCGCCCCGCGCCCGGATCAGCTGCTTCGCGACTTGCAGCCGGTGCCGCCCAACTTCCTTCTGGACAAGACGCGCGAGCGTAGCAAGCTCTGCCCGCGCCGCGTCCTGCAGCTGGGCGCAGCGCGTCTCGATCGTGGCGGCGAGGGTGCTGGCGTCCCACGCGTCGGAGAGCGCGCGGTGTGTCTCACGCAGCCCGCTTTGCAGGCTTGCAATCGCCGCGTCCTCGCCGGCGTCGTCGACGGCAAACCGGCTGAGGCAGTCACGCAACCGGTCGGCGCCCTGATCGACACGGACCTGATCGAACGGCCGTGGCGGAACGGTCCCGGCGTTCGCAGCGCCCGGCAGCGACGACCGCAGACGCAGGTCAGATAGCCCCTGCATCAGGTCAAGTCGGTAGTTGCGGAGGTCACGCAGGGTATCCGCCACGCCGGCCCTGGCCTGGTTGAACTGCTCGTAGTGGCTCTCGACCGCCCGCAACCGTGCCCCGACCGCCGCCAGCACGGCGCCGCCGGCGGCAACGCCAAACAACGCGACCAGCAGCACCAACCGCGGGACCTTGGAGGTCGCCTCTTCTGCCCCAGCTGCGCTCACTCTCGCACCTCACGATCTCGTAGGGTTGCCCACTCCAATGGCCGGACTTCGCCGGATCGGATCTCGGTGGGCCAGACGCGGTGGCACGCCTGATGGTCGTTGGGCGTCAGGCAGAGCTCTTCGCCGATCCCCAGGTCAAACCGGCCCAACGCCACGAGAGAGTCCACGACCGACTCCCGATCGATGGGCCCGTCGATGCCTGCCAGCGCGCGGAGCAGAATCCGGGCGGCCAGGTACCCCTCCAACGACCCGAACGACGGTTCGATGCTTTTATCCAGGGCATTGATTGCCCGGAGGTACTCGTCGACCGCACTCAGCTCGGCGCCGTAGTGCGGAACCACCTGGGTGATGATCACGCCATCTCCAACGGGTCCGAGGGACCGCATCAGCGGGTTGGCGCCCACGAACGAGACGTTGAGGAAGAGCGGATCGAGGCCCGCGTCCTTCGCCAGGCGGATGAACGCGGCGCACGGCTGGTAGGCCCCTACCATGATCACTGCCCGGACCGGCGGTTCCGCCATCAGCAGGTCCGCCACGGCGGTCTCGACGTCGACTGTGTTGCGGTCGTAGCGCGAGTGCGTGACCGCGTTCTCCTCGGCCAGGCCGTGGCGGCGGAGGGTCTCGACGCCGCCGAAGTAGCCGGCGTCGCCGTAGGCGTCCCGCTGAGTAAAGAACCCGAACTCGTTCGGCGCGACGCCGAGGTGCTCGATGAGCGCTTCAACCATGGCGGACGTCTCTTCGGCGTAGCTCGCGCGGTAGTTGATGACGCAGCGGTCCGGGGGCGTCTTGCGCAGCACTCCCGCGCCGGTGTAGGCGCCAAAGAACAGCGTCTTTTTCTCGATAGCGACCGGCGCCGCGACAACTGCCGTGGGCGTGCCGACATTGCCGATGATGCCGAGCACCCGCTGCTGATCAATCAGCATTCGCATGTTCGGCGCGGTCAGCGCCGGCTCGTACCCGTCGTCCAGCACGGCGAGCTTGACCTCCCGCCCGTGGACGCCACCGTTGAGGTTCGCCTCGTTGAACGCGGCCAGCACGCCGTCCCGCATGTTCTTGCCGAGCTCCGCGGCCGGTCCGGTAGTCGCCGTGCTCATCCCGAACAGGAGCTCCCCCTCGCCAGACGCCGCATTGGCGGGCCAGCACGTGATGAGGAGCGCCAGCAGCAAGCTGCGAGACGCGGGTATCGGGGATGACATCGACTTGCCTTAAAGGGCATGGCCTGGCGTGGCGAACAAGACGCCTTGGACGGGGCACGCCCCGCCAGCCTGTAGTTCCGGTCGATCCGCCTACACGTTTCGACAAGAAACCCTAGGGCGCCCGATCGCCCCGATCGCCCCGCTCGCCTGCTGGCCCGCTGCTTCGTGGCTTCCCACATGCCGACCGCGCAGGATCGGCCCATCGCAGCCCCGCCGATCGCTCCAATGATTCGGGATCCCGACCCGGCAGACCGCGGCATCCCCGCTCACCCCTAGTGACCGAACCGACGACCCGCCGGATCGATCGGCCGAGCCGGTAGGCACATCTCCGCGCCGTTCGCTCTGAGCATGTCCCCGAACACGGCGCCGTTGGCGCCGAAAATGACGCCGAGAAAGACCGCAAGGCAGGGTGCCGCGTAGGTCCGGCGCCGGGCGACGAACTAGAAGGCCTGAAACTCGACCTCGAGTACAGGGGCGACCTCGGGGCCTAGCTCGTGTTCGAACGAGGCGGTCTCGCGGTAGGTGTCCGGGCTGCTGGTCCGCGATGAGATGCCAAACACAATCGTCCCCTTCTCGCGCCAGCGGGGATGGTCCACCAGCTCCTGCACCAGATCACGCAGCTCGGGAGTCACTGAATCGCTGGTGCGGGAGTTCTCGTACCAGTCCGAGCCAGGCCGCCAACCGATGCGGGCCTCGTCGCCAGTAAAGCGGCGCGAGATGTCGTGCGGCAGCTTCAGGAAGGTGCGGGCCTCGGGGTCCTGCTGACACGCGATCGAGAGCTCGGGGGAACCGGCCGGCAGCTCATCGCCGACAAACACAATCCGCGCCGAGCGGATGCGGGCGCCGCGGGGGATCGGCAGATCGCAGAAGCGGATGCCGACCAGCGGGTGCATCTCTTGCTGCTTGTCGTAGCTGAAGTCGAGGTCGCGGCTCGCCACCATCACTTCGCCGGTGGCCACGTTCTCTTCGGCGTCGTCGCTCGTGGTGGCGACTGCCTGCCGGATCAGGACCGGCTCGGACGGGGTGAGCGAACGAGCCAGCAGATTGGCGTCTGCGCAGACAACCGCCGCCAGCGCGACCGCGCCGGCGCCCGCCGCCCGGCACGAGGCGTACGACCGCCTCTGGCGGCGGGGGCTGATGATCGAGATCAGACGACTGTGGAGCGTCGACTCGGGCCGCCACAGCGAGCGGCCCGACCGACGCCCGGGCGTGTCCACGGGGCGCCGCGACGGGGTCGCCGACAGGGCGAGCAGCCCCCGCTGGTCGCCTAGCGGCTGTCTCTCAAACGCCGAGATCAGCGTCTCGGCGTAGTCACGCGGTGCGTAGCCCGCCGCCAGCACCGCGTCGTCGCAGGCCCGCTCGCTCTCGAGCGCCAGCCGGCCCGCTAACCACCAGACCATCGGGATCGGCCAGTAGACCGCCACGGCCAGCCGGGCGAGGATGGTGGTCTGCAGGTCGCGGCGTTTGAAGTGCTGCAGCTCGTGCAGGACGATCTGCATCTGCTGCTCTACCGGGAGCTCCGCGACATCGCCCCCTACCCGGATTACCTGCCGCCGGACGCCCTGGATCGAGGCCGAAGAGGCCTCGCTGTCAACGATCAGCACCGGCGGCCGTGCGATGCCGAACTGGGCGGCGAGCGCCTGGTAGAAGCCTGGGCTCCAAGGCGTCCGATCCCGGACGAGCCGGTGGGTCTGCAGCTCCATGCGGAAGATCCGCAGCGCGTGCTGCAACAGCAGCAAGGCCGCCCCTATCATCCAGACCGTGGTCAGCGTCTTCAGCACCGCGACGCCGATCGCAGGCATCGCGTCCTTAATCGAAACTCCCGTCAGAGCGCCTCCGCTGACCAGCGGTAGTCCGAGCAACGCGGCGAATCCTACCAGCAGCACAAAGTGACGATCCCGAGCCGAGACGCCCTTCAGAGCAACCCCGTACAGGAGGTGCAGCGAGGCTAGGAACAAGGCCGCATCGAGCCCGCAATCAAACAGCCAGGCGTAGTAGGCGAGTTGACCGTTGGACATGACTATTTACCCGGGCGGGTCCTCGCTGCGGTCCTCTGCCAGCAGCTTGCGGACCTGCTCAATTTCTTGCTCTTGCAGCGGCTGGTCCTTGCTCCGCAACACGCTGGTGAACCCCAGCGCCGGCGACCCTTCGAAAAACGCCTTGAGGACTTCCTTGAGCGCGGCGACCCCCTGCTCCATTTTGGGACCCGTCGGCGCGTAGAGGAAGCGTCTGCCGGCCTTGCGGGGCGTGATCAGATCCTTCTTGGCGAGCGCGTCGAGCTGCCGTCTAACCGCGTTGTAGGAAGGATCGGCCAGGTGCTCTCGAACGTCGGCGACCGACGCCTCGCCAAGCTCGAACACAGCGTAGAGAACCTCCCGTTCTCGTCGAGAGAGTTGATTCACTAGCGTCTTGCTCATGTCCCCAGCTGCTCGGCGCGATGTTGTCGGCATGGTCGACCCGCGGCAGGTCGCAGATTCCTCCTGATTTTCTAACCGTCCGTCCTGCCTGGTTGCAAGTAACACGGCCATTTTATTTGCACATTTTTGTGCATTTCCGTATTTCATTCTCTGCCGGGTTGGCTACCATCGGGGCACAGGCGAGAGGAGCAAGGCGGCGCGCCCCAACCACGGCGCGCAGAGTATTGGTAGTTTCTATGTAATCCCTCACCGGGCCATGCCGCGCCGACGCGGCGTTTGATCCCTTTCGTTCCGCACCGCGCGGTCGCCTGATCTATCCTGCTCGCGCCTTCTCGTGCGCAACAGGCAAATCAGGGCGTCCTATCGGCAACCCCTGCTACCACTCCGAGGTAATGACCCAATGAATCGCACCCTGATCCTCCTTGCGGCCTGCGTAATGGCCGCGATCCCCGCCGTGCTCTCGGCACAGCCCTTCTATTATGTCGGCCCCGCGGGCGGCGACTTCTTTGACCAAGCCAACTGGAACGACTCCGCCGACGGGCTGGGCGCGTTCCTCGCCACGCCCGTCATCGACGGCGGCACTGGTGCGATCGAGCTCGCGTTCATCGTCGACGGCGACACCGTCAGCGCCGGCGCCGATGTCGACTTCGGCATGGGGTCGTTGACGCTGGGTCCGGGCGCCTCGCTGGGCGTCGGCAGCGGCGGGTTGGTGTTCGGTTCTGGCAGCAGCTTCATCATGGACCAGGCGAGCCTTGCGGTCGACGCGGGCGGTTCTGGGCAGATTGCTTTCAACGGCGGATCGTCGATTTCGCTGAGCGGATCGAGCGTCACCGCGAGCGACGACATCTTCTTCCGCGGCGAACTGACGATCGCCGGCTCGATGATCGAGAGCACCGGCGATGATATTGAATTCCAGAGCAGCGCGATGGTCGTGTCGATCAACGACAGCGACTTCCTCGCCTCGAGCACCGGGTCGGGCGGCGGCTTCGATCAGGTGATCTACTTCCGCACCTCCACAGACGCGGTCTTTGGTTCTACGTTCCGCGGCGGGCGGTTCGGTGTACTCACCGACGGCGTGGGCACGACAACGCTCTTTGAAGCTACCGACTCGATCTTTGAGTTCGACGGCGACGTGGAGAACATCTTTGCTTCGTCCAACGGCGGCGTGCACCAATTTTCGCTGCTCGGTGATTCGCGGCTGGTCGCCGATCAGTTGCAAAGTGGCATCGCACTGTTTCTCGGCGGCAACTCCACGGCCACTTTCACCGACGACCTCGACGACGCCGACGGCGACTCTTGGCTCACCGACAACGCGCTGGTGCGTCTCGACTCGACCGGCGCGTCGTTGACCTTCGCCAACGACCAGACGGCCGACACACGGTCACGGATCTTCAACGGCCTGGCGCCGACGACCTACGCCCTCGACCCGAGCGGGTTCTCTCCGAACGACTGGGACGGCGTTTCGGCCGTGACGCTGCGGCTGGTGCCGGAGCCGGGATCGGCGGTGCTGGCGATCCTCGGCGGCCTGGGCCTGGCGGCCGCCGGACGCCGTCGCGCTGGTTAGGCTCGATCGTCACGAAGTGAAAACCCTTCCTGCAGGGCCTCCGCCAATGCTACGAGTTCTTCGGTGTTTCAGTCGGCTTGCGGCCGGGCTGGCGGTTGCGCTGGCGCCGGCCGCGGCCCTCGCAGTGAAGATTCCAATCCCTGGCGTGAGCCAGGCCGAGGGGGATATCCCCGTCAACGGAGTCGACGCAATTGCGATCAGCCCCGATGGCGTCACGATCGCGTTTGTGGCCAACCTTCAGCCGGGTCTAGAAACCGACCGCCTCTACACGACTACGCTGGCTGGCGGCGTGATCAACCAGGTCGCGACCAGTTCGGAGGTCGACGACATCCCCGCGTTCACGCCAGACGGTCAAACGATTGTGTATGTCGATTCCGACGGCGGGGTCGACAAGGTGCATCGCGCTCCGACATCGGGCGGCGTCGGGACTGTGGTCAACGACCTCGTCGTGAGCTTCGGCTTCCGCCTCGGCTCCAATGGCCAGACGGTCGTAGCGCTGACCCGCGACGGCGTCGACGACGTGCTGCGGTCGTTTCCGCTTGCCGGCGGCTCGGTGACCACCCTTTCCACGGTTAATGGTCAGGGCGACGCCGACACCGAGACCTTCAACCTCAGCCCCGATGGGTCGACCGTGTACTTCGCGACCGACAACGCGCTCGATTCGGCGAATGAGACGGCCTTGTTCTACGTGCCGGTCGCGGGCGGCGTTCCGACCTCGATACCGCTGACGATACCGGCCGATCGGCTGAGCAACTTCGATATCGACACCGTCGCGTTCGACGGGACCAACGTCGTCTTCAAGGCCGACTACTCCGTCAACGGCGAGAACCGGCTACTCCGGCTCCCCCTCAGCGGCGGGATGCCCACAGAGATTGTTGTCGACGATTTCCCGTCTGGTTCGGATATCGACGATTTCGTCATCTCACCCGACGGCAAAACAATTGCCTTCACGGCCGACCTGGAGACTATCGGCGTTTTCGAGGTGTTCGTTGTGCCGATCGCAGGGGGTGAGGCGATCAAGATCAACAACGAGTTCACCGCCGAGGCGATCGACCTTGACATCACTGGCGACGGGGTGCCCGATATCTCGGACGGGGTCATCGACAGCGACGTGCTGCGTGAGCCGCTCGGCCGCTCGCTGGTGTGGACGCCCGACAGCCGCCAAGTGCTGTACCTTGCCGACGGCGAGGTGAACGAAGCCTACGAGATCTACCTGGTCGACAACCCACTCTACGAGGCGATCCCCGGCGACTACAACGCCGACGGCCTCGTCGACGCGGCCGACTACACCGTTTGGCGTGACACCCTCGACTCGACGACGGACCTCCGCGCCGATGGCGATGGGAACGAGGTCGTCGACGCCGGCGACTACACGCTTTGGTCCCAGAACTACGGTGGCCCAAACGCCGCCGCGGCCAGCGCGTCACTCGCGTCCGCCCCCGAGCCGACAACACTCGCGATCCTCCTGATCGCGGCCGGCGCGACCGCGACGCGGCGTAGCCAATCCGGAAACCAAGTCGAGTCTCTGCACCGCGACAGGAGCTGACCAAGTGAAATGGAATGGTAAGCGTCCCACCCAATTCGGGTCGGGCGGCCGGCGTGGTTTTACGTTGGTGGAACTGCTGGTCGTGATCGCGATCATCGGGGTGCTGGTCGCCCTGCTGCTGCCCGCGGTGCAGTCCGCCCGCGAGGCGGCGCGGCGGTCGCAGTGCACCAACAACCTCCGCCAGCTGGCGTTGGCGGTGCTGAACTACGAGTCGTCGCGAAGCGAGCTCCCGCCGGCAGGGTCGTTCGGACCCAAGCCCGCCTCGAAGACGGCGTCCGTCAACGAGATTTCCGGACTGAACCACAGCTGGGTCGTGCTCATCCTCAACGAGATAGAGGAGCGGGCGATCTACGACCAGTTCGACATCAAGTCGGTGAACGTCGCGTTGACGCCTGGATCGCCGGCCGCCGCCCAGCCGGCGTCGCTGCTGTGCCCGTCGGCGGGATCCGACGGAAAGTACTACGAACACCGGCTGATCAAGGCCCCCGACGGCGAGCCGTCGCGGTTCGGAAAGGGCAACTACGCCGCGTACGTCAGTGTGTACCACTCCAACAAACTCGGTTTCCCCGGCGCCCTGCCGCTGTTCGGGCAGAAGCTCCGACAGGTGACCGACGGGCTCTCCTCCACGCTGCTGGTCTCCGAGGTACGGACACGCGACCTGACAACCGACGTCCGCGGCGCCTGGGCGCTGCCGTGGTCGGGCGCGTCGGTGCTGGCGTTCGACATGCACAGCGAACAGGGTCCCAGCAACATCGACGGCTTCGAGCCGATCCCTGATTGGGCGACCGATGGTCTGGCCCGCACCCCGAACGCCGCCATCTACGACTCGATCGACAAGTGCGCCGACCAAGAAGCGGCCTTCTTCGAGGGCATGCCCTGCTCCGGCGACGGACGCGAAGGCTCCGGCTCGTTCCGCTCCGCGGCGCCCCGATCGAACCACATCGGCGGCGTCAACACAGCATTCCTCGACGGGCACGTCGGCTTCGCGGCCGACGACATCGACCCGATCGTCATGGCCTACCAGGTCTACATCCGCGACGGCCAAACGACCCTGGAGCAGCCTTGAGCAGAAACTCAGAGAGCCAATCGGCCGCCGCATGGATCGGCTGCCTCGTGCTGGGGACGCTGCTGCTAGCGGCCGGCTTCATCATTCCGCGGCTGGGAGGCGCGCCTACGGATGACGCCAAGTCGAAGGCCGCCGAGTTCCTCGAGGCGTCCCACGCGATGGAACAGGCCGCCTCGGCGAAATCGAAGGAAGAGCGTACCCGTCGGATGGCGGAGGTCCGGGACCAGTACCGCCAGGCCCGCGAGCAGGCGGTTGAGGCCCGGTCGTCGGGCGGTTCGGGCGCGTTCTGGATGAAGGTCTGCGGCGGCGTGCTCGCGGCGGTCGGCTGCTTCGGGGTCTTTTCACGCGGCGCGTCCTGAGCGCCATCCGCCGCCCCTCCCCTGGTGATACCGAGTGAACGACCGTTGAACCGCGAACACCGCCATCGTCGATTGAGGAGTCTCGCTGCCTGCCTGCTGCTAGCCGTGGCGTGCGGCGTCGGCGGCAAGCGGTGCGTGGCGCTGCAGATCACCCTCGATTTCTCCATCGACGCCCAGAACGAGAACTGGTTTGACCCGCTATCGCCGATCGGGCAGGTGCGGCGGGGCCTGGTCGAGTCCGCTGCTCAGTTCCTCTCGGACATCATCGTCACCGACGACTGGACCGCGGCGGCGACCGGGTCGGCCCCTCTGACGTTTACCGACATCGCGGCCGGCGTCCTGTACGGCGTTGACGGGCAGCCGATCGCCGGCGTCGCTGAAACCGACGGCGCGGGCTACAGCTACTCGGGAGCGAGTGGGGTCCCGACCTCCAACCGCACCGCGGCGGCCGCCAACGAGTATGTCGTGTACGTCGGTGCGTTCGCCTTCGACGCCGGGGCGACGGCCAGCGCCAAAGGGGGCTGGTTCGGGGGAGACCGCAACCCCGCGGGCGCCGCGGGCCAGGCGTTCAACTCTTGGGGCGGCCGGGTTTACTTCAACACCAACAAGACCTGGTACCTCGGCCAGAACCCCGGCGCCGACCCCACCGACAACTACGGCATTCAAGACAGCAGCAAGAACCCCACGCAGGACAGCAGCAGCGACAACTGGGACTGGTCGACGAGCTCCGACTCCTGGAAGGGCTTTGACCTGCGCTCGGTGGACGCCAACGCCTCGGGCAAGACCGACCTCTACGGGACCGCGTTGCACGAGCTGCTCCACGCCTTGGGCGCAACTTCAAGCCCGATCGAACAGTATGTGGGCGTCGACAGCGGCGGTGATTTCGTTGGCTCGAACCTCGTGCAGGAGCACGGCGGACCCGTCCCCGGCGACGGCGGCCACTTCGAGCAGAACCTGCAGTCCGTGGTGTGGGGTTCGGACGGCATTGTCTCCGAGGCGTTGCTCGATCCCAACTCGACTTCTGGAGTCCGCAAGTACCTCACCGCCGTCGACGCCGCGCTGCTCAAGGACCTCGGCTACGACGTGCTCGATACGTTTGCGCCGGCCGGCCTGGCAGGCGACTACAACCTGGACGGGCTCGTCAACGCCGCCGACTACACCCTCTGGCGAGATCAAACCGGAACCGGCCTGCTGGCCGCGGACGGCAATGGGGACGGCGAGGTCGACCGTCTCGACTACGACTTCTGGAGCGGGCGTTACGGAGCCGCCTCCGGCACTGCGTCATCGGCGGCGGTCCCCGCTCCTGCCGCAGGTTGGCTGATGGCGCTTGGTGCGCTAGCGCTTGCTTACGCAGGGAGGGTACGATGAACAGCCGCCTGGCGACACTCGCCACGCTCGTTCTGCTGCTGGACGTCGGCCACGCCAGCGCCGAGATCGAGCTCTCGATCGACGCCACCCGGGCGCCGCAGGGTCTGCTGGCCAGCGAGGTAGTGCTGCCCGCCAAGCCGGGTGAGAATTACTTTTGGCACCCCAACTGGCTGCCCGGCGTCAGCGGCGCCACCGAGCAGATCAGCAACGTCGTCGGGCTCGTATTCGAAGACGCCTCGGGCGAGCGGCTGCCCTGGCGCCGCGACCCCAAGCGGGCCAATCTGTTCTGTGTCACGGTCCCGGCGGGCGCCGATTCGGTGCGCGCCCGGATGCAGTACGTCATGAACCACCCCGACAGGCTCTCGTCGGCGGTAGACTGCTACGGGTCGGAGAGCCTGCTGGTGCTGAACTTCAACTGCTGCCTGCTCTACCCAGACGTCCCCCACCCCGGCGACCTCGACTACCGGCTCCACCTAGGCCTGCCCAACGGACTACAGCACGCCTGTGCCCTGAGAGCAGAAAAGAATGAGGCGGGCAGCCTCGACTTTCAACGCACGCCGCTCCAAAGGCTTATCGACTCCCCTCTTGTCGCCGGCAGCCACTTTAAGGAGCTGACCTTCACCAGCGACGCCGCCCCTGCCGCGCGGGTCTGCTTGTTCAGCGACTCCGCGGACGGAACCGCCATCGGCGCCAGCCGCGAGCGGCAACTCGGCCGGATCCTTCCTCAAGCCGAGCGGCTGTTTGGTGGGGCGCCGTTCCCCTCCTACATGTTTCTTGTCGTCTGCACCGACCAGACGCCGCGGTTCGGCCTCGAGCACCGCGAGTGCTCGCTGATGACCCTCCGGCCCGAGGCGCTGGTCGACAACCAGCTCTTCAGCTACCGCCCGGCCTACCTGCTCCCGCACGAGCTGGCGCACGCCTGGTGCGGCAAGCTCAGAACCCCCGAGGGGATGCTCTCGGACGACTTCCACTCGCCGTTCGATACGGAACTGCTGTGGGTCTACGAGGGGCTGACACAGTACCTGATGCAGCTGATCGCGGTCCGCTCGGGCCAGGTCGACTTCCGGCACCATCTCGGGTACCTGGCGGACCGCGTGGCGGATCAGGCCCGGCGGGAGGGCCGCGTCTGGCGTTCGCTCGCCGACACAGCCATCGCGGCCCGGACGCTCCGCGGCCAGGACCACGAGTATCGCGACCTGCGTCGCGCTCAGGACTACTACGATGAGGGCGCCCTGTTCTGGCTGCGGGTCGATTGCGCGCTGCGGGACTCCACCAACGGCGAGGCCTCGCTCGACGACTTCTGCAGAGCGTTCTTCCGTGTCGGCTCAGAACGTGGGCCCCGCGGGTTCGATGTCGACGAGATTGTCGCCACGCTCGACTCGCTCAGCCCGGGCCCCTGGCGGGGTCTCATCAACCGGCTGATTTACCAACCGCAGGGGACGCTCGACCTCGCCGTGCTAGAAATGGCCGGCTACCGACTCGCAACCACTCCCGTCAAACCTAGCCACCTAGACGCGTACGAAGCGGTCTGGGGCTTTGCGTCGGCAGAGCGATCGATCGGACTGATTGCCGACAAGCATGGAACCATAAAACACCTGCTCCGTGGCGGCGCCGCCGACGACGCGGGGCTTACCCTCAAGAGCCAAGTGGTCGCCGTCAACGGGCGTGACTACTCGCGGAGCCGCCTGCACAAGGCAATCGCGGCCAGCGACTCCGACCAGCCGATCGAGCTAATCGTGAAGGACGGCCGCGGCTACGCCGCCCGACAGATTGACTATACCGGTGGGGCTCGCTTCCCCACCCTCGAACGCGATCCCGCGCGGCCCGACCTGCTTCGTGTAATCCTGACACCGCTGCCGGCGTCCCCCCAGCAGCGTCAGCCGGTTGCAGGCGAGGCGTCCGAGGGGTTCGACAAGCTCTTCTAGGTTTTCGAGGGCGTCCCGGACTCCGGCCGATCCGCCACGCTGCAGGCGTGGTTCAGTTGGCTCGCCAACCGTCGCGGGAGCCTCGCCTGGCTGGATCGCCTGGTATTGAGACCGCAAGGCAGCCGTTATTTGGGGAGGTCATACCGGCGGCCAAGATACTGCGACACGCTGGCGATCTCGTCGTCGGTCAGTGCGCGGTTGTAGATGAGCAGCTCGCCAATGTCGCCCTCGAACACGCCAACCTCGCTATCAAAAATCGGGTGGCGGCCAATCAGCTTCCGTGAGGTGATCGCGATCGGCTGATCGGACGGAGATTCTGCCTCTTGAGCCCCGTCGATGAAGAGGGCCATCTGCCGTTCTTTCAGGCTGTGGCGGAAGGCGATCACCAGCGGCCGCCCCTTGTCGACGCGGTCGCGAGCAATCACCTCGGCGAAAACAGTTTCACGGCGTCCCTCGGTCAGGCCCGCGAACAGGTGACCCTTAGCCGAGAAACGCCCGTCTCGGTTTTCGTCGTCGAGGAAGATCTGAAATACCGACGGGGTGATGGCTCCGCCGAGCGGGCCGACCTGGCGTTGGGGCGGGCCGTTGTAGTTGAGAATCTGCTGGAACGCCGGGCTAGTCGCGTTCAGGCTGCAAACGACCACCGCCGTCTGCTCGTCGGTCGTGTAGAGCGGCGGTGTCAGCAGGAAGCACCCCGGCTCGCCGAAGCGTATCGACGGCCGGCCGTTGAGGCCGTTGGCCGTCAGCAGCGGCCGGTACTGCGGCGCCGGCTGCAGGGCGTCGTCGGGGTAGGTGTTGGCGTCGATCACGAGGTCTCGCCAGCACTCCACCCTGCCCTGCGGATCCGTTTCCACGAACCGGTCGGCCGCCAGCCACAGCACCAACTCGTCCCGCACCGGCAGCGCTGGGACGTCGCTGCTGCCCAGCAGCTGGCGCCGGCGCCAGGCGAACTTCGCCTCGTTGGCCTGGAACTGATCGAGGGTGACGCCGGCGACCGAGTAGCGGCAGGCCTGGTCCTTCGAGAGCACGATCGACTTGGTTTTCTGCCGGTCGCTGTTCGCAGGCTGGAAGGCGACCTCACCCTCGAAGACGTGGACCTCGGAGCCCCCCTCGTTGTCGACCGACACTCCGAATGCGGTGCCGAGGTCGATCACGACGCCGCTCGGCGTGGTCACCTTGAACCCGAACGTGGCTTCTACCGAAACGTCACCCACGAGCAGACCAAACGAAGAATCGGTTTCGATAGCCAGTTCGCAAGGACCACGGACAGTGACCTGGGCGCCCGAACCGAACACGAGCTCGGCGCGGCCACTCTCGAGTCTCAGGTGCGTTCCCGGCGCGAGCGGGGTTCCCTCTCGCAATGACGCGTCCTTCCAGACGCCGCCGATTGCTCGGCCGACGTAGGCGACGCTCGTCACCGCCCCTTCAGAAGCAGTTTCTTCGGCGGCCTGACGGGCGTTGGCGATTGCTTGCGGCTGTCGCTCCGCTCCAGAAAACCAGGCGGCTATCCCAATGGCCAGCAGCAGGCCCGCTGCAAGGGACGCCCACCGCCAGTCGCCAATCTGGGGGTGGGCTTGCCTAGACGGGTAGGTCGATTGCTGCAGGCGCGAGTCCGGGAAGACCTCCCGGGCGTCGGCAAGACGCTCGGCGTCACGCAGTTCGGCCTGGGCGACAAACCATTCGGCAAACAGCCGCTGGTTCTCTTCGGACTCATGGAACCACGCCTGCACCTCCTCGAGCCCGTCCTGGCTGAGCGCACCATCGGCGTAGTCTTCCAGATGACCAAAGATGTGTTCAGGTATCGACATTGAGTTGTTGTTTGTTTCTGCGGGCTCGGATCCGGGTCGGTTGGCTACCTTGCCGCCAGACGGTGGTGCACGCAGTCGCCGAGGATTTTGCGGACCCTGAATAACTTACCTTTGATCGCGGGAACGGACTTCCCGAGCGACCTCGCAATCTCGGTCAGGTTCATGTCCCGCCCGTACCGCATGGACAGCAGCGACCGCCGCTCGCCCGACATCGCCGCCAGGCACTCGTGCAGAGCGTCCCGGCGACGGTCGTCGCCGATAGTGGGCGTCGCCTCAAGGTGAGTGGCGACAACCCGCATCATGTCTTCGCCGAATGCCAGTCGGTCCCGCCGCTGTTTGCGGAAGTACATCAAAGCCTGGTTGCGGGCGATGCCCAATGCCCACGCGACAAACGGCCGGCCCTGATCGTGCTTGTGGTAGTTCTTGGCGACCGCCACCGCTACTTCCTGCAACAGGTCCTCGGCGTCGTGGATCGAGCCCACCGACGCAATCAGTTGGGCGAAGACCGCGTGCCTGGCGTTCTCCCAAAGCGCAGCGAGCCCGAGTTCGCTCTCGGGCCGATCCGGTGGATCTGAGCCATGCGACGCAAGCTTGTCTGGGTTTTCCATCGCCCGTTGAATGCAGTGAGTTGAGGAGTTCGCGTACGAGATTGCGAATGTCTACGCGGCAAAGAAGCCCTGGCTGGGAGCTTCCGAACACCGGTACGACCTGCCGCTGGTCGGCTTGGAGCCATCGCCTGCGCAATGTCCAGCGGTTCTTCGTTGAGGGCAGAACGAGTCGCACTAACCTGCCTTCCCTCTTTACTAAGTTGCCGCTGGCGCCGTTTGGTTTCAAACGAAGTAGGTGAAAACTCGGGATTGGAAATTTTTCTGTTTTCGGCGCAACCTGCAAGGACCAGCGGCAACTTAGAGGGTGCGGGGCCCTGCTCATGGCCTCCCTAACTCATCGCAAGACTCGTCGTCGCCCGAGCGGTCGTCGGAACGTCCGCTCTGCCAACACGTTACCGTGTTCGCCGCCGTGCTCCTCGCGTTTCGTACGCTACCGCCGCGGCCAGCCGCACACCGTAGACAGGACTCGTCGATGGAACCCAACCCACCAAGGCAAACGGCCGTGGGACACCGCCGCCGACGGCCCGGCTTCACGTTGGTCGAGTTGCTGGTCGTGATTGCGATTATCGGAGTCTTGATCGCCCTGCTGCTGCCCGCGGTGCAGGCGGCCCGCGAGGCGGCAAGGCGTAACTCGTGCCAGAACAAGCTTCGCCAGCTGGGAATCGCCACACAGAACTACGAGAGCGCGCGGGGCACCCTGCCGCCAGCGCCCGCGGGGGGCCTCGATGGCAGCACCTACTACATCCACATCCTGCCGTATATCGAGGCCTCGGTGCTAGCCGACCTGTACGACCCCAACGTGCAGCCGCGGAAGCAGCTCCGCAATGTCTTCAGCAACCCCGACCCCTCGATGCTGTGCCCGTCGGACGAACCAGTGCAGGTGCTCTTCGCCCAGGGGTTCGACGCCGCCAACGCCGGGGTCGGCGACACCGCCTACGACTACAAGGGGAACTACGGGATCAACTGGGGGACCGGCTACTTCGACCAGTCCCGCGCCGTCTGGGACTTTACGTCCCTCTCAAACCAGCCCGGCAGGCCAGGCCCCTTCGAGCCAGCCAAGACTATCAAGCTGCAACGCCTGACCGACGGCGTCAGCAACACGCTGCTGCTGATTGAGATTATCGCGGCGCCCACAGGAGGCCCCGACGAAGGGGTCGCCGGCATCGATCGCCGCGGCCGGCTCTGGATCCCGGGGTCCGCGACGCACCAGATCTCAACGCTCCTGTCTCCCAATAGCACGCCTTGTCAGCAGGCTGGCGGCGGACGCGGCGGCGGGTCGGTGACGGTCGACCCGAAGACCGGCTGCGGCAAGGACCGCGGCTTCTGCATCGACCGGCCTGATCTCGGGCTGCACTGCGACCGCGGCAACGCGGCCGACGCCTACACCCTCGGCGGGCGTAGCAACCACACCGGGGGGATCAACGTCGTGCGCTGTGACGCCTCGGTGCACTTCGTCAGCCAGGCGATCGACCTGCCCGTGTGGCGGGCGCTGGCCAGCCGCGCGGGCGAGGAGATCCCGAGCGAGCAGTAACGCGAGCACCGGGCCGCCTGAGAACCCCAGCGGCGCGTTCTCACTTGTCACTCAATGTGCCGTCGTGTTTTTGACTTAGTCAGTCGATTCGCCGGCGCCAGATCAGCAACACAGGAACTCATCTCATGCATAGCAAAGTCGCGAAGCTCTTCTCGCTATCGCTGGCCCTAACGTGCGCCGCCGCCGTCAATGCCGACACGCTTGTCTGGAACAATGGGACCGGCGCATTTGTCGGCAGCCAGACCTGGTCGTACGACAACGCCGGGGTGGTCGCCACGACCGACAACCCGTTCAATCACATCGGTGTACCGGGCGGCGTAGGCGGTGAGAACGTCGTGCTCATCGGCGGCGGCGGGGAGGTTACCCTCAGCTCGGCCGGCCAGGGCCCCTACTCGGACAACTCTTTCTACGAATTGCGGGTCGGCACGCTCGCCGGCGCCGCCGACCTTTCGGGCGTTGCGGGGGGCGCCGACCACCGGGGAGACGGAACCCTGACCGTCGACGGCGTCGACCTCCTGCTGTTCAACGACGGCGTAGGATCTGGCAACCTTATCGTCGGCGGCGCCAGCGGAATCTCGGGAACGGTCAACTGGAATTCAAGTGAAACCCTGGCCGCCAACAACCAACTGCGTGTCGGCCAGGGCGGGGTCGGCGTCTTCAATCAGAACGGCGGAGCGGTAGAGATCTCAGCCGTTTCCGGCCCCGCGGACCCCACCCGCGTCGGCAGCGGCGGCGGGACCGGAACCTACTACCTGAATGCAGGCAGCCTGCAGATCGGCTCTTCCGACGGCGGCGATGGCGGGCTGGAAAAGACCGTCACGGTCGGCATCGGCGTCGAAGGCGGATCCTCTTCGGGCGTGTTCAATCTCGGCGACGGCAGCGGTTCCGCGGGCTCCGCCTCGATGGAAACGTGGGGCAACGTAACAATCGGCGGCGCGGGCGGCACGGGCGTCCTCAACCTGTTTAGCGACGGCGCCTTGACCGTTAACTACGCCCCGGGGCTGGCCAGCTCCTCGCGGATCCAGATCGGAAACCAGGGCGGCTCGACCGGTTCGATCGTGCAGACGGGCGGCAGCGTGGCGACCGACGGCCTCATGAGCCTCGGCTTCAACACCGGCCAGGCGGCCTACACACTCAACGGCTCTGCAGGCTCGGTGAACGTGCGGGCCTTTGAGGCCTTCCAGTCGGTGGAGCTGAACTTCAACCTCGACGCGGGCGGGGCCACCACCATCAACGTGGAGGGCAACACCAACACCGCCGGCGATGTCGACGCCGGGAACTCGATGACGCTCAGCAGCCCCACGCTGAACATCTCGGGGCTCGGCAGCTACGCGTCGCTGGCGGACATCGTGTTGTTCGACCAGCTCGACCCCTCGGCTTCGCTGACCGGTACGTTCGGGAACTACACTCAGGGCCAGGTTGTCGGCCAGAACGCCGGCGGGGCCGACTTCTACCTGAACCTGTTCGGCGGCAACGGGAACGATGTTGTGCTGCAGAGCTCGCTGCCGAGCAGCAGCACCAACGGCCTGGTCTGGAACGCCGGAGCAGCGAACTTCGACTCTGGCTGGGCTTCCGGCGACGGCTCGTTCGGCGTCGCCGCGACGGGGGTCGACCCGTTCTCGGGTCTGCAAAATCTGTACCTCGGCAACAACGGCCACGCGACGTTCGACGGCGCGTCGAACACCTCGGCGGGGACCACAGTGAACAACGTGTTCGTTGGCACCAACAAGGCCGGCGCGGTCGTGGCGGGACGCAACGGCAACGGGACCCTCACGGTCAATGGTTCGCAGAACCTCACCGTGGACGACTCCGCCGCCGCAGGCGCCGAGGGCTTCTTCACCGTAGGCGAACAGGGCTTCACGGGAACCGTGAACTGGAACAGCGCCGGCACGCTCGACGCCCAGGGGCAGTTTCGGGTAGGGCGTGACGGCGGGACCGGCGTGGTCAATCAAACCGCCGGCGTCGTCCAGGGCGGAACCACTGGCGGCGGAGGCAAGTACTTGGGCATCGGCGACGGAACCGGCAGCCAGGGGACCTACAACCTCTACGGCGGAGCCCTGTACCCCGATGGGCAGGGCGCCGGGGCGCCGCTCCGCCAGTTCCGCGTCGGCCACAACGGCGCCGCCGGCACACTACGCGTAGGCGACGGCGCCGGAGCCGCGGAAACGGCTGTCTTCGAGAGCGAGGACGACCTGTGGATTGGTTCCGCTGGCGGCACGGGCGCGATTGAGATCCAAGCCGACGGCGTGCTCCGCCTAGTTGGCGAAAACGCGCCGATGTTTGTCGGCTACCGCAACAACGGAACCGGCGGAATTGGCTCGGTCAATCAGGAGGGCGGGCTGCTGCAAGTCGACAACCTGCTGACCATCGGCCAGGGCGAAGACTCGGTCGGCGAGTACCTGCTGAGCGGCGGCTCCGTACTCGCCGCCAATGACGGCGGCGGCGACGTCCGCATCGGCGGCGGCGGCGGAACCGGGACGCTCAGGGTCTCCGGCACGGGCGACTTCAGCTCGCAGGGCCGCCTGTTCATCGCCGAGGCCGGCGGTCAGGGCACGGTTGGCCTGCTTGAGATTACCGGCAGCCAGGCCGGCTTCACCATCAACAAGCTCGAGAACGCGCCCGGCACGGCCGGCCCCGGCGCCGGCAACGACGAGACGATCCGCTGGGTCGCCGACACGTCCGGCGTCACGCCGATCGTCGTCACCGGCCTATCCGAGACCGAGGTCGTGCAGATCCAAGACCCGGTCGAGCTGGCGGCCAACACCGGTACCGACGGCAGCGGCGACCTGATGGGCGACGGCATCGCGTTGTCGCTCGACCTGTCGGCGTTGTCGGGGAGTCAGTCCCTGACGCTGATCGACAACCAGAGCGCCGAGGCAATCCTCGGGTACTTCGAGAATGGCGCCACCATGAACCTGTACGAAGAGGGCGAGTCGATCCTCGGCACCGGCTTCGGTGGTCAGGTTACCATCTCTTACCTCGGCGGCACGGGCAATGACGTTGTCCTATCGCTGGTAGCCGCGGCCGGCCTGCCCGGCGACTACAACGGCGATGGCGTCGTAGACGCCGCCGACTACACGCAGTGGCGTGACAACAAGGGCGACGCGGACGAGTCGGCCATCATGAACAACGGCGACGGCGGCGGAATCACCGACTCGGACTACCTGGTGTGGCGGGACAACTACGGCCGCACCTCTGGTTCGCCTTCGGCGACCGCTGCGCCCGAGCCGCGCGGCGCGCTGCTCGCCGCACTAGCGTTCGGCGTGGCCCTTGCTAGCTTCACCCGGCGGCCAACGACTGCTCTGGCGCGATGCCGTTCGTAGTCGCAGCGTTTTCAACTCAACTTGTCCTTAATTCTAGTTCTGCAACTTTGAGAGGAGTCCTCATGAGGTCCACCAGTCTGACAGCCATCGCGGCCGGCGTGCTCGCGGCGGCGCTCGCCGCGCAGTGCTCGGCGGCGACAATCTACGCCGTGAACGACATCGGCCTGGTCAAGCGGTTCTCCGGCATCGCCAGCGGCGCCAACCCCGTTACCGACGGCTCCTTTGGCGGCGGTTCGGGCGTGCTGGTCGCCACGATCCCGGGCTACGGCGAGTACCAGGGGATGACCTTCGCGCCCGGCGGCGGCGTGCTGGGCGTGAACCCGGGCGGCGACGTCGTGCAGTGGTCGGGCATTGCTGACTGGCTGGCCAACGCCACCCCTGCCGTGCTGGCCGCCGACGTCTTCGCCGACAAGACCAACGGCAACGGCGCCGCTGCGGGCGGCGGTGCGGGCACGATCCACGGCCTCAGCTACGACGGCGGGACCGGCGGCTTCTACGTGACCCTCGAGGCAGATGACGACACCGACGGCGACGTCCGCCAGTACGCCAGCCTCGCCGATCTGCTCACGGATACGGGGGCCAATCTGGCCGCTCCGTACGGCGGCAACCTGCTGAACTTCTACTACCCCGATGAGGACGCGCCCAGCAACCGGGACGCACCGAACGACACCCCCGGGGCCAACTACTTCCAGATCGCCGGCAACGGCCAGCTCGAGGGCTTCCTGAGCCTGGCGGACTACGCCTCGGACCCGAACAACCGGACCTTCCAACAAGGCTTTGGTTCGGGACTGCGGGCCGCGTTTGCCGTCCCCGAGCCCTCGGCGTTGTGGCTCACAGCGTTCGCAGCCGCGTCGGCGTTCCGGCGTCGCCGAGCGAGCGTTTCTCACTAAGCGGGCAGGCTGACTGAGACCGCCGCCCTGGACCCTCATCGGTTCAGGGCGGCTCTTGCTTCACCGATCGACACCTTGAACAGGCCCTCAACGATGAGCGTCCGGCGGACCATCTTCCAATTCGTGCGCGTGGCGGCACGGCGATCCCTTCCCCTGACGCTCGGCGCGATCGCTCTGAGCGTGCCTCCGCTGCGCTGCGCGGCCCAGCCCGGCGCCGCGGCGCCCAACGTAATCGTCGTCAACATCGACGACATGGGGGCAGGCGACTTCAGCGTCTACGGCAGCCAGTACTCCTCAACCCCCAACATCGACCGACTCGCCTCCGAGGGGACGCGGTTCACCAACTTCTACGCGGGGGCGCCGATCTGCTCGCCGTCGCGCGCGGCGTTGTTCACCGGGCAGTACGCGGCCAGGTCGGGCATCAACTCGTTCCTCGACAACTCGACAAGCAACCTCAACCGCGACAACGCCAACAACCTGTCGCTGCAGGCGCCCTCCATGGCAGGGGCCTTCCAGCAGGCCGGCTACGCCACCGGCCACTTCGGCAAGTGGCACCTGGGCGGCGGGCGTGACGTGGGCTACGCGGACAACCCGACCCCGTCGACCAACCTGTCGGCGCCGCGGATCGTAGAGTACGGGTACGACGTCGCCTGGACGCAGTTCGAGGGGCTCGGCAACCGGATCGTCAACGTCGTGGACTACGGCGGCGACGCGGCCGGCGTCAGCACCCGTCCGAGCGCCTACTACAACGGGCTGAATCAGGCGACCGACAACCTCGGGACCAACGGCGGACAAGACCAGATCGTCTACCTCGAGCGAGAATTCAACGCCAACTTCATGGTCGACCGGGCGATCGAGTTCCTCGGCCAGTCGAAGCAGGCCGACCCGAGCAAGCCGGTCTTTATGAACGTCTGGCTCGACGAGGTGCACACCCCGCACGACCCGCCGCCGGCGCTCAGAGCCAAGTACGACGCCCTCTACCCCAATCTCCCGGCAGAGTCCCGCAACTACCTGGCGGTGCTGGAAGCGACCGACGCCCAGGTTGGCAAGCTCATCGACTACGTCGACCAGCAGGGCCTTGGCAACGAAACGCTCATCCTCGTCACCGCCGACAACGGCGCCACCGGGGTCAATGTGAACAACATCGGCTCCGCGGGACCGTCGCTGCGGGGGAGCAAAGGGGACCTGTTCGAAGGCGGCTACCGTGAGCCGCTGATCGCTCGCTGGACCGGCAATGTCGCCGCCAACCGAGTCGACGACCAGACCGTCATGTGGCAGACCGACCTGTTCCCGACCCTCACCGCGATCGCCGGCGTCAGCCCGCCGCCCAACGCCGCGTTCGATGGCGAGGACATGAGCACCGCCCTGCTCGGACAGGCCACTCAGGCCCGCACCACGCCGCTGTTCTGGAACATGAACCGCGGAACAGAAGACCGCCACAACAACCCCGACGCCAGCGGCGCGGGGGCCGGCGGCCAGGAGGTGCTCGCGATCCGGTCGGGCGACTGGAAGCTGATCCTCAACGCCCGCGGCTCGTCGCCCGAACTCTACAATATCGCTCAAGACCCGGGCGAGACCACCAACCTGGCCACCGCCGAGGCGTCGCGGACAAGTGGCCTCGCGGCCCAGGCGCTCGCCATCCGCTACTCGACCCCGTCGCGGACGCTGCCGGACGCGGTCGACGCGATTGTCCAGCTTAAAGCCGAGGACCTCGCCGAGCTCGGGTCGGGCGCGTCGGTCTCGTCGTGGTCCGACGCCGCTGGCGGCGACTCGTTCAACGGCACAGTCAACCAATCCAACGCGTCGGCCCAGCCAACCGTTGTGATCGGCGCGCTCAACGGCAAGGCGGTCGTCCAATTCGATGGCGACGACTCCCTGCTGTCGAGCACCAGCAACTCGCTGCCCTCCCCAGAGGCAGGCGTCACGGTGTTTGCCGTCGCCAAGGGGGACGGATCCGGCGACCCGGCAGAGCGGCTCGCCCAGCTGGGCTCCAGCGGCGGCGGTGGCGGGCAGATTGTCGGCCTGGATGCCTCGACAAGCGGCACGTCCACCAGCAACGGCGGGGCCGGATTCCGGTTCAATGACGGGGCCTCGCTCTACGACACGCCGCTCGACGCCGACGACTTCCACATCGTCGCGTGGCAGGTCGACCCGGCAAGAACCTACAGCGAGGCGACGCTGTTCGTCGACGGCACGCTACCCGCCAACACCTTCTCAGGCAGCAGCACCACACCGGCGGGCGTCGCCGGCTTCAGCGGTTCGGACCTCGAGCTGATCCTCGGCACGGGCCGGTCCGGTGGGGGCGGCCTGCTGTCGACCGACAACTACACCGGCCAGCTCGCCGAGCTGCTGGTGTTCAACGAGCAGCTCGACCTCGGCCAGATGAACCTTGTCGCCAACTACCTCAGCTCCGAGTACGGGCTGCCCTTCGCCTACCAGACAAACCTGGACCTGTTCAACGTGAGCGGTCTGGCGTGGGTCGGCGGCGAGGCAGACTTCGGCTCGTTCTGGAACTCGGGCGACGGCGCCGGCAACCCCGCCGCCAGCAACACCCACCCGTTCGCGACCACCGGCAGCGACCTCTACCTCGGCAACGGGGGCGCCGCGATCTACGACGCGTCGACCACGCTGCCGGGCGAACCACGCATCAACAAGATGCAGATTGGAACCGCCACGAGCGGGCTCATCGTCAGCAACTCGGCCGGCAACGGGACGCTCGTCGCACGCGACGGAGTGAATCTGACAATCGGCTCGGGCAGCGCCCCCGGCGCCGACCCCGAAACAGGCGACCTGACCATCGGCCAAGATGGATTCGCTGGCACGCTGCGTTGGGAGAGCACCGGCACGCTCAATGTCGAGGGCCGGCTGCGCGTCGGCCAGGGGGGCGACGGCGTGTTCGAGCAAACCAACGGAGTCGTGTCGGCCGGCCACGTCGCCGGCAGCCTCAAGTTCCTCGCAATCGGCAACGGCGCCGGCAGCAACGGCGTCTACCGCCTCGAGAACGGCCAGCTGCTGCCCGGCGGCGGCGCCAATGGGCCCCAGCTGCGGCACCTGCGGGTCGGCTACGCGGGAGCTACCGGCCTGCTAGAAGTCGGCGACGGCGCAGGCGCCGCTGGGCCGGCGTTTGTCGGCACACGCGACGACCTCTACATCGGCTACGACGGCGGCTCGGGGACCCTCGCTATTGAGGCCGACGGCGAGGTCCTGCTCGCCGGCAACGACGCGCCCGTGTTCATCGGCCTCAACGCCGGCAGCAGCGGCGCCGTCCATCAGCAAGGCGGCCGCTTTCGGAGCGACGGCCGCTTCAGCATCGGCGAGGGGGTCGGCGCCAGCGGCGTCTACGAGATCAGCAGCGGCGAGTTGATCACCGGCGCCGACGGCGCGGCCACGGTGTTCGTCGGCTCCAACGGAGGCAGCGGCGCCATGCGAGTGTCCGGCGACGCGTCGGTCGTGCACAACGGCACGGTCGCCCTGGCTGACGGCGCCACGGGCACTTCGGGGCGGCTCGAGTTCCTCGGCGCCAACGCCTCTTTCCGCACCAGACGCCTAGAGAACGCGGGCCAGGGAGCGACAGAGGCACTCCGCTGGGAAGCCGATGCCGAAGGCGTGACGGCGCTGGTAGTCACCGGTTCCGGCTCCGCGGACGACGTTCAGCTGCAAAGCCCGAGCGAGCTGGCCGCGAACACCGGCGCCAACGGCGGCGGCGACCTGCGGGGCGATGGCTCGGCGCTCGAGCTCGACCTCTCCGCGCTGACAGGCGCCCACACCCTCACGCTCATCGACAACCTCACCGGCCACGCGATCGCCGGCTACTTCGAGGCGGCCGAATCGGGAGACCTGATCGAGGAAGGCGAGCAGATCATCGGCACCGGCTACAACGGCGTGGTGACCCTCTCTTACCTCGGCGGCGATGGGAACGACGCCGTGCTGACGCTCACCTCGGGCCTGGTCGGCGACTACAACAGCGACGGCGTCGTCGACGCCGCCGACTACACCCTCTGGCGCGACAACCGCAGCGGCGGCCCCAACGCCCTGGTCAACCGAGCCACGGGCCTTGAGGGCGCACCCATCGGAACCGCCGACCTCGAAGCGTGGCGGGCCAACTACGGCCAGTCGCTAGCCAACAGCCAGGGCGATTCCGGCGCCGTGCCGGAGCCTTCCGCCGCCTGGCTAATTCTGCCAGCGATCGTCGCCTGTTCGCGATCCGTCCGGAAAAGCTGAGCCGCAGGCTACGAAAACAGATGGGCGCGGCCAGAATGGCAACGAATTGTCCGCGAACAGCCGGAGAATAGAAATCGGGGCAACTGGACGCCAGTTGAACTTTTTCTGAGCAAGCTCGTCGACCTCACGGCATCGCAAGTCATGGCGTTGAAGGAGCTTATACGAGATCAGATTGACGAGGAATCGCAGTAGCTTGGCCATCCCGCAGGCGAAGGCGACAATCGACAAACCTCTTCCTCCAACAGCCGCTCCGCTGAGGCTTGCCCACCTTCGCGGATCCAGTTCTCCCGAGGAACAACGGTTTTCCTTGACCATGTACGGTATCGTGCCGTACACTTGCAGTGAGGAGATTGAAACCATGTTCCAACCCGAAACCAAAACCGCCCGCCTCGAAGCCCGGCTCCCCGAGTCGGTGCTCGGGCTCTTGCGCCAAGCGGCCGACCTGCAGGGACGGTCGCTGTCGGACTTCGTTGTCTGCTCGGCCCGGGAAGCAGCCGAACGGGCAATCGCGGACCACGATGTGTTGCGGCTATCGCTCGCCGACCAGAAACAGTTCGCCGCCCAGCTCGCCAAGCCGAAGAAGCCGACGGCCGCTATGAAGCGGGCCGCGAAACGGCACTCGGACTTGATTGAGCCGTCGTGACGAAGCCCTTCCGCATCGAGCGGCTCGCCAAGCAAGATCGCAGCGGCTTCGACTGCGGCATCCCCCCGCTCAACGACTACCTCCATAAGCAAGCGGGGCAAGACGAACGCCGCCGCTTTGCAGCCTGCTACTTGCTGGTCGATGCCGCGACAAGCGAGGTGGCCGGCTACTACACGCTTGCCGCCGGCAGTGTGCTGCTGGGCGACCTTCCTCAAGCGACGGCGAAGAAGTTGCCGCGCTACCCGAGCGTCCCGGTCGTGCGGATCGGTCGCTTGGCGGTTGATCAGCGCTACCAAGGGAAAAAGCTCGGCGGCGTCTTGCTCGTCGATGCGATCCAGCGGGCCGCTTCCACTGACGTGGGAGTGTACGCCGTCATCGTCGACGCCAAAGACGAAGCGGCCGCCACGTTCTATGAACACCACGGCTTCACTCGCTTCGAGTCGGCGCCGCGGGTTCTCTTTCTTCCGGTGGCGAGCGGTTTGGCTAACCTCCCGTAGCTTTCTATGATCTTCGTTCAGGCGTTCTACTGGCTCTTCCGAGCGGCGTTGGTCCCGCGGGCTTGTCTGGTGGCTGAGAACGCCGCATTGCGGCAGCAACTGGTTTGCTACCAGCGGAAGCGAGGCCGGCCAAGGATCGCTGGAGCCGACCGGCTGTTCTGGGTACTGCTCAAGCAGTTCTGGAGCGGCTGGAAGTCATCGCTCGTGATCGTGCAGCCCGACACCGTGTGCCGCTGGCATCGTCAGGGGTTTCGGATTCTCTGGCGGTGGAAGTCACGACGGCAGGGACGGCCACTGATTGACGCCGAACTCCGGGCGTTGATCCGACGAATGTCCCGAGAGAACCCGCTGTGGGGAGCGCCGCGGATCCGGGCCGAGTTGCGGCTCTTGGGCTACGAGATCGCCGAGTCGACCGTCGCCCGGTACATGGTGCGGCGTCGTGGGAATCCCTCGCCCGGCTGGAAGACGTTCCTCGCCAACCACTCGCAAGAGATCGCCGCGTGCGACTTCTTTGTCGTTCCCACGGCCACGTTTCGGATGCTGTACTGTTTCGTGATCCTCTCGCACGACCGCCGGCGGGTGCTGCATTTTAATGTCACGACCAACCCGACCGCGCGGTGGACCGCCCAGCAGCTGACCGAGGCCTTTCCGTTCGATGCCGCTCCCCGCTATCTCCGACGCGACAATGACGCGATCTACGGCAAGGTGTTTCAGCAACGGATCGCTGCACTCGGGATCGAAGACCGCCCCACGACGCCTGGCAGTCCCTGGCAGAACGCCTACGTGGAGCGACTCGTCGGCACGGTGCGCCGCGAGTGCCTGGACCACGTCATCGTCCTGGGCAAGGACCATCTGCGTCGCGTCCTATCGAAATTCTTCGCTTACTACAACGGCAGCCGCGCGCACCAAGGGCTCGAAGGAGATGCGCCGTTGGGGCGCGAGCGAGAGCCGCCAGAGCTTGGCGACGTCGTGGCCACGCCCGTTCTTGGCGGGCTGCACCATTGCTACTCGCGCCGCGCGGCGTGAACATCTGCTCGCGGCCACTTCACCCGGCCTGTCTTGGCGTCTGCGCCGAGCGTGAAATCTGTGTGGGATTCGGCTGTTGGCGCAGTCTGTGTTGACTCCCCGCCTCCGCCTGTTACCGGCTCAAGCACCGGGATCCCCTCCGCCGGGCATTACCCAGACCGCCATTCTGAGTTTTCGGGAGGGACAGCCGTGCGCACCAAGGTCTCGATGGCGACGCGCCCGCGGGCCGCAACAAAGAGCCGCCCGAGCTTGGCCCCGTCGTCGCCACGTCAGTGCTCGGCGGGCTCCATCACACGTACTCACGCCAAGCGGCGTGACGCTCTTTTCCCCGCCGCCCGCTACACGGGCTGTCTCAACCTGCGCGCCGCCTTCAAAAAACGCGTCACAATAGGCCGCTGGCGTGCTTTCTAGCGAACGGCAGCCGCATGCTTCGTTCGGGCACATCCTCCTAAATCCCCCCGCTCCGCCTTGCCCAGCTTCCCGGATTGAGTTTTCGGGAGGGACAGGTAGTGTGTGTTGCCCTGGCGCTTCCTCCAAAATCACTCCGCTCCGACTTGCCCAGCTTTTCGAATTGAGTTTTCGGGAGGGACAGGGCACGGTTAGACCGCGCGCAATCGTTTGCGTGTGACGGCAACCTCTCTTGTAAATGGATTGATTATTTCTACCTCTTCAAACTCGAACATGGTGTCCCAGAGTCGTACGCCTTTGCACCAATCTTCAAGCCAAGAATGCAGTGCATACGGGGTTTGGGTGAACCCATCTTCATCTAGAGTGAAAATGCTGTTCACAGTGGTAGAGCAGTCTACGCAAGACCACACGGAGGAACCCCAACCGCAAATCGGAAGCAAGTTGGGATTCCACTCGCTGCCGGTGGATTCGACCGCAGAGCGAAGGAAGTTGCGTAACTCGAGTAGAGTTCGGCCATCACTGTCGCTATGACCATTGGTAGTACCTAGCAGTCCGTACCCCGGCCCGAATCCTCCGTTGGCAATCTGGGTTAACAGTGCCTTAAGAAGCCTGGGGATGTTTAATGACAACGCGACTTCAGCGCTCGCGATTTCCTCAGCACTTGCTGGTGGAGGCAGACTTGAACTGATCCTGTGCGAGAAATCATGCCTATGTTCGGCATCATTTGCCCTAACCAAGAGTTGAGAAACTAGAAACTCTTCATCCACTGAGTTGGCCTCATCTTTGTCAAAGGTCGAGTGGAAAACTAAAAGATCTTGGTCCAGTTAGAACTCCACCAAGCCCTTCAATATCGCCAGCGCAAGTTGGGCAAATGTCATTCGTTGTCACCCCATTTGTTGGCGTTAAACCGTTTCGCCCAGCATGATCAAGCATCGTGATCTCGGCATCTGCACGAGGAAGGTCATTTGTAGGTGTGAGCCCCCTCTCTCTAGCTAGCCTTTTCTGGGCTTCAGATAGGTCGCTCGCACCACCAGACACCAAGGTGACCCCTTCCCGCGTCTCTGTTATCGCTACCGTTCGCCGATCGTTGAGGGGCGGTTTCTCTACATCGGCGATTTCCCTTGCTAGTTCAGGTGACGCCTTTGGGGCAACAACCTCAGCCGACGCCTTCTGCGGGTCCGCACAGCTATTATGCACAAGCAGCCCGACGTTGCCAACCGCGTAGGTATGATCCTGCTCGACAGTCAGGTTGAACACCGGCGTGTTGGTGACGAACTCTTGCTCGATCCGCCTCACGTACTGCTGCTGACCGTGGCGGTCGATCAGCACGTCGCCGGGGCGGAGGTCGTGGGAGTTGACCCAGCGGCCGGGCAGGCTCTGGCCCTGGTCTTCGCGGTCATTCAGTTCGGCTGGGGTCGGCCGCGCCTCTAGTTCGCGGCCGTTCAGCACCCAAACGGGGTGGTGCACCGTGGCGCGGAACGAGTCGCCGCCGGTCGTGGTGACCGTGACCAGCGAGTCCTCGTACACGTTGTCGTGAACGCCTTCCACGCGCCGCGGCGACCACGTCCCGCTGGCGTGGTCGAACGCCAGCACGAAGTCGCCCTTGCGCAGCTCGCCGATCGGCCGCAGCCCCTTCGGGGTCGCGACCGGCGTGTCGGACGTGAAGCAGTAGCCATCGGGTTGAATGACGTTGATCTCATCATTCGCCCGCCGCAGCTTCTCTGCGTTGGGCACGTCGTCGGCGTGGCTGCGGGGCCCATCGGCCGCGCGGCCGGTCGCCAGGTCGGCGGCGCTCTCGATCACGCCAGCTATATCGCCCTGGTAGGCCGACCGAGCCAGATCGAGCGCCGACTGTGCCTGATCGGACTTGTCGAGCACCTCGCCGGCCAGGCCCGCGGCCCGCTGGGCGGCCGGGTTGGAGACGAGCGAGGTGATCGCCTTCGGCGCCCGTTGGACGACCTTCGCGGCGCCGCCGATCAGCTTGCCCGCCGCGCCCCCCTGCGCGACCGCGCCGAACGAGCGGCCGGCCGCCTCCGGCAACGCCCGCAGGTCCGCGTCGCGGATGCCGGCCTGGTCGAGGGCGGCGCTCGCGTCGTCGCTGGTTTCGGCGTAACCAAAAGACAGCGTGTCGATCGCGAACAGCACTTCGGCCTTGAGGATGTTGCCCACTTGGGAGAAGTAGCCGGGGTTCTCAATTCCCCCCGTGATCGACTCCCAACTGATCGGCTCCTTGGCGACGGTGGCGGGATCGACCTCATCGACCTCGAAGTAGGTCCCTTCAGTGTTGTACGGGTGGCTGTTATCGGCGATGCTGGTGGGGTTGGGGTGATCGGTCTTGCCCGAGATGACTTCACGGTATGGCGTGACCTTCTCGCCGCTATTCGGTGGCGTACCGATGGTCTTAACCGTCAAGGTGTCTGAGCTTTCGTAGTAAGAAAATGGATTGTCTTCGTCGTCGAGCCCGGTTTTGTATTCGATGTTCTTGAAACTATCCGTATCGATAGACCAATGTTTTTCTTCCGTTGTTTTGCTCTTATCAGTGTCTGACGCCGTATCGTAGGAACCTGAGACGGTCTTGGAGTCGCCCGCCCGCAAGACGCCGACATTGTGGACAATCTCCTTGAGATCTCCGTTGCTCCACGTCTCGTCGTGTTGCCTGCGCAGCTCGTCTCCCTTCTCCTGGTTGCTAGTGGCCGTGGTGATCGTGTACTTGGCTTTCTGGGGGTAATAAAGGTGTCAGGAACCGTTTTCTGCTTCAAAGAGTTCTTCGCTTACTACAACGAGCGCCGTGCGCACCAAGGTCTCGATGGCGACGCGCCCGCGAGCCGCAACAAGGAGCCACCCGAGCTTGGCCCGGTCGTGGCCACTCCGGTGCTCGGCGGACTGCACCACAGCTACTCACGCCGCGCGGCCTGAGACTCTTTTCTGCTGCCCGCTGCGGGGGCTGGCTCAACGTGTGCGCCGAAAGAAAACGCTGCGTCAATCGAGGTCGTTGACGGGCTTTCAGACGACCGGCAGTCGTGTGCTTTGCAGATCTCTTTACTCCACAATCACTCCGTTTTGCCTTGTCCAGCTTGCCGGATTGAGTTTTCGGGAGGGACAGGGCCTCTGGGGGCCAGGCTGAGCACGCACGCCGTGCCGTCTAGCGTGCGGACCTCGTCGCCCGGGCTTAGCTGGTCGGCGCGGACGAAGTCCTGCTCGGCCTTGCTCCAGAACGGGTGTTGGGGGTCGCGCCGATTGGCTTGGCGACGCCCTCGATCGCGGGAACGGAGTGGTCAACCTCAAGTGTTAATTTAACCGCTGGCCGTGAATCTCTGCTCTCCAAAATCTACAAGCTTCCAAGAGGATTTCTCTTTCGGTTGGATCACTGTTCCCCTGGTCCTTTAGCTTCTTGCTCAAATAATCTTCAAGCGACTGACTAACTGGTATACCTAATTCTTTTCGGCGGTCAGCATAGCCTCGAATCGGCGCTTTTTCCTCTCTTATAAATCGCCTTACCGCATCCAGCCCCAAAAGCATACTAATTATCTCGTTGACGCTTGCGGCGTACACAAATGGCGCTGTTAGTACGTGATCAATCAACTCATCAACGAAATCGGTTATTTCTTGGGTCGATTTCATGGATCGAAGCGAAGAGATTGCTTTCTCCTAGTTTTTACGAATTCCTAGATTTCTGCGTGCTTCACCAAGGCTCCGGTATCCGTTGAGCTTTCGCACTTGGTCGAAGTAGTCTCGTGCTGGAATTCCTTCTGGGTGCAAGGGGTCGTATGCCTTGCCACCTTTGACAAGGACCGCGTGCTCATATTGGTCCGCATCGTATTTCGGAAGAGGTATTTTGCCTCTCGTGGGGTTAGGTGAATCTATTCGCACCACAGAACCGCCAATTTCGCTCTGCTTTCGCCTGGCCCAGTCAAAGCAGTTTTCTGGCGTTCCATTATGAACCAGCACCCCCGCATCCCCGATGCGGTAGACGTGCTCGAACTGCACCTCGAGGTTGTAGACCGGCTCGGGCGGGCCTCTGGGGCCCAGGCTGAGCACGCACGCCGTGCCGTCTAGCGTGCGGACCTCGTCGCCGGGGCTTAGCTGGTCGGCGCGGACGAAGGCCTGCTTGGCCTCGCTCCAGAAGGGGTGGTTGGGGGTCGTGCCGATCGGCTCGGCCACGCCTTCAATCGCAACATAAATGGTGCTGGCCGCGTGGTGGTGGAACGTGGCGGTCACCACCCGTCCGGGGCCCTGGGCGATCTCGGGGCAAGGGCCCACCGCCAGCACGTCGGCCAGGCCGCTGATGCCGCACTCGGGCACGTCAATCTGTACCTTGCCGCCCGGCCGCACCTGACGCTCTGTCAGCCAATTGACTGGCCGCAGCATCACCACGTCGGCCAGCGTGCCGTCCCGCTTTGGGCAGCGGAGCGTCATCTGCCGCCACTCGGATGGGGCCGTGATGTCCGCGCCTACGCGGTGGTCCCGCTCGGCGGACGGGTTCTCGCCGATCCACATCCGTTGGCCGACCGTGATCGTCTCGATCGCCTGAGGGACCGGCTCATACTGCGGCTCCGACGAGAGTGATGCGGGGGTAACTGAAACCACCCGCTCAGCGCTTGGCGGTTGGGCGGAGCCTCGCCACAAGAATAACGCCGACGCTGTGAGCAGCGACGCGACGATCAGGAGGTCGCGAATTCGACTTGGCATGGGCGAAACTGCGTAGTAGATGATAGCTGCTTGCTTCTAACTCGCAGCAAGAACAACCAATTCGTGCTTAGCCAAATTAAACTCCGCAGTCCAGGTCTTTTGCCCAAGGTGGCCGACTGCCTGCGCAAACAGACAACTAGCTTCTACCGAGTCCTGTCTTTCCAAGGCCTTAACACCGCGGTAAAAGTCAAATCGGCACCTCTCGTCAGGCTGCCTGATAGGGTGTAGTTGCTCCAGGCGCTCCATTACTGAACCTTCATCCAACTTGTCAGCAAGGAAACAGCCAATCGGACCGGGCCAATTCTTTGAAATGCCTGCTCTAAGCTTGTTCCGTATTGTCTCCTCGGCGTAATTGCCAAGCTCTACATCTTGCAGCCTCAATGCGAAATAGTAGCAAAGGAGCGCTGGGATGAGATTACCTGCCGCATCTCCGTAATGGCATTTCAGTGCTTTCTGAAGGGTTGATGTGGCTGTGTCTGTTTTCGACTGCATCCAATACAGCGATGCTAGTTCGCAGTAGTCGCGACTGCTTGGAGCGGAGTCGTCGCCGAGCAAAGCTTCGATTGCAAGGTGAGCTGAATCTAGATCGCCCATTCGCAATGCTGCCAGGCCTAGCGATCGATTTAGGAGCTCTTTCTTCTTATCATCCCCGCATTCATCTGTGATGCCCTCGGCTGTAAGGCGCATTACAATCTGCTCATAGTCACGGTAAACCAGTGCATCAGCAATTTCCTCAGATGTCAATGGAAAACTCCACCGTTAGATATGTCACCTGTCGCCGGGTCGTAATGAAAGAAACCGTTGCGGTCATAATCCCATCTTCCGGATTGGTTTTCGAAGGCCTTGAACCCAGATTCAGTGCCAGGTTTTAGCTCCGCAACATCAAAGCCTGGGTCTTTGCCACCTCTCCAGATCGCATCAGGTCCTGTCTGCCCCGGACCCACATATGTATCAAATTCTGAACCAGGAAACTTATCTTCTAGGTACTGCGGGAAATCTTGGTGCGTAGCAGTGCCGAAGTCCCTTCGCGACGCGTTGTTCGGCGTAAAGCACGTGCCGTGCCCTAGCCCTGTTAGGGGAATGAACCCACCATTATGCACCAACACGCCCGCTTCGCCGACGCGGTACACATGCTCGAACTGGACCTCAAGGTTGTAAACCGGCTCGGGCGGGCCTCTGGGGCCCAGGCTGAGCACGCACGCCGTGCCGTCTAGCGTGCGGACCTCGTCGCCGGGGCCTAGCTGGTCGGCGCGGACGAAGGCCTGCTTGCTCTCGCTCCAGAACGGGTGGTTGGGGGTCGTGCCGATCGGCTCGGCCACGCCTTCAATCGCAACATCAATGGTGCTGGCCGCGTGGTGGTGGAACGTGGCGGTCACCACCCGTCCGGGGCCCTGGGCGATCTCGGGGCAAGGGCCCACCGCCAGCACGTCGGCCAGGCCGCTGATGCCGCACTCGGGCACGTCAATCTGTACCTTGCCGCCCGGCCGCACCTGACGCTCCGCTAACCAATTGACTGGCCGCAGCATCACCACGTCCGCCTGCGTGCCGTCCCGCTTCGGGCAGCGGAGCGTCATCTGCCGCCACCCGGACGGGTCCGTGATGTCCGCTCCCACGCGGTGGTCCCGCTCGGCGGACGGGTTTTCGCCGATCCACATCCGCTGGCCGACCGTGATCGTCTCGATCGCCTGAGGGACCGGCTCATACTGCGGCTCGGACGAGAGCGATGCGGGGGTAACTGAAACCACCCGCTCAGCGCTTGGCGGTTGGGCGGAGCCTCGCCACAAGAATAACGCCGACGCAGTGAGCAGCGTGGCGACGATCAGGAGGTCGCGAAATGGACTTGGCATGCTAGGGGCTCCTGCTTGCTGCGCAAGAAGGTGAGGGTTCAGTCTATCAGAGTTGGGCTGCTCGCGTCATTCGTTTTCCAATGCGGCAAACGCTTGGTCGCGCGCCGTGTGACGGCGTTTGCGGCCGGCGGACCGGGCAGACTCGAGAGCGTAGCCGCCGGCGGCGACAGCCAGGCCGACGCCAATCAGGGTCGAACTGTTGAGGCTCGGGCTGGTTGCGGCGTCTTCGAAGACCAGCTCGCGAGCGGTAGGCGGTGCGGCCAAGGGAGAGGTCACCAGTGGCATGGTGCCCGCAACAAAGCAGCCGCCACCGTCCACCTTGGCCACGCCCGTGCGAACGGTGCCGGCGTGGCCTGCCTTGCGCACGGCGCGTTCGGCGCTCTCTTCCGCCAGCTCCTTACCGGCCTTCTTGAGGGTCCTCTTGGCGCCCGACTCAAGTAGATCGCTGATGCTAGTTGGGGGCGCCGGAACGCCGGTTGTCGCCTCAAAGGCGACGTCGAAGGCGGCGTCACCAAGTTCCTTGGCGACAACGGCGGGGCCGACCGTGAGTGCGATCGCCGCGCCAGTGGCGGTCGCCGCCGTGCCCAAGGCGGCGTAGAAGCCGATCTTGAGATCGGTGTCCATTTCGGACGGGTGGGTCAGGTAGTGTACGTACAGGTCGAAAAAGCCGGGGGGACCTTCGGGGCCGCTGATGGAGGGGGCGCTCAGCCTTTCTGGCTTCGGTTTCAGGGCTCCGCCGCGGCCTTCGGGGGCGTCCGCAGGATCGCCCTTGAAGTGGTAAGGATCCCAAGTTTCGTCGATGGGATCCCACCACTCTCTCCCGTTAACGTCTATCGTGAGTACGCCATCCCTCATAGTTCGACGATCAGAAATATCGTGGCCTTCGTTCCATGTGTAGTTTGTTGTGGTAGTCGTCGACGCGTAGTCGTCAAACTTTCGATCTGATGAGTAGGTCCTCTCCGAGCTAGATGAATGCTCGTCATACTTGCCGTCGACCGTGGTCTCCTCATTCGCATCATCGTGCACCTCACGGAACGTATGCGAGGTGGTAATCAATGTTCCGTCTGGGTATTCGTAGTGATCGTAGCCCTGGTCGATGGTCGTCTCTAAGGAAAGTGACAGGTCTTTCGACTGGAATGTGCCACCTTGGACACGGCCCCGGGAGGTGTCTTCGTAGGTGCCGCTCTCGTTGCTAGTTACGTCCGATTGGGTAACATTCAATTCAAAACGGCTGTTGTTGCCCTCATAGTCATAGTCCCCTTCCGGCGTATTTCTCGCTTCCCCCGATTCTTGCGTATCTCGCGTGGATCGGACTGTGCTCTCAGTGTGTCGCCCACTTGTGGCGTTGAAGTTGCCGCCCTTTGCTCCGTAGGGGCCTAGCGAGTGGTTCGAACTGTATGAAGCTAGCTCATCTGACATGCTTTCCGTTGTCGTAGATACAAATGTGCGTGTGTCGCTGCTGCTGTCGGACAGTGCGTAGAATTCGTCTACTGTACGAGACGTATAGTTCGTCGAGTTGCTGTAGCTGGACGCTGAGGAACGCTCTTCGCTTTCAGTCAGGGCCTCTGACTGGCGCCCGGAAAATGATGAGGAGGACTGAGTGTTAGTCTGCCACGTGCCATCGTCCAAATACGTGCTCGATGCGGAGCCCCCCTCCCATTCTCGTATTTCAGTGTCGTTGGAAGTTCCTTCCTTGTCGCTGCTAATGACGCTGTAGGTCTCGTCACGCCACGAAGAGCCGGTGGGAGTATTGGACCTCGTTAAGGTGTTGGTCTTTGAGTCCCCACCGCTGTCGCGCGAGTCGTCGGTGATTACAATCTGGTCGCCCGTCTCGCTCACCCCGAGTTTGGTCGTGAGGTGAGTTTCTTCG
Source organism: Posidoniimonas polymericola (assembly GCF_007859935.1). Taxonomy (NCBI): domain Bacteria; kingdom Pseudomonadati; phylum Planctomycetota; class Planctomycetia; order Pirellulales; family Lacipirellulaceae; genus Posidoniimonas; species Posidoniimonas polymericola. The sequence continues at coordinate 153,620 of NZ_SJPO01000004.1, forward strand.
GAGAAGGTGGTTTCGGTGCTTGTGCTAACGCCGTTCGAGTCATCCCACGTGAAGCGACTCCCGGACGTGCTGGACGTGCCGGTAGATTTGTCTTGAGCGGAGGCGTCTGTCCCCTGTTCGCCGCGTTCGCCATCGCCTTTGACTTCGCTGGTGGTTTTTGACGAACCGGACGAGGAAGAGTACGAATTGTCGTTGCTTGACCAGGAGCTCCAACTCGTATTGTCGCTGTTGTCCGAAGCGTCTTTCCACTCCGCTGTTGACCTGAAGTCTGCATCGTCGGAGGAGTACTGGCTGCCGCTGCTTTTGGAGTTGCCGCCGGCCTTGCTGGCACTGTCAAAAATGTACCCGGCGCCGGCTCCAATCACACTGTAGTGCCCGGAGCCCGATTGCCCGCCGCCAGCTTTGGCGTCAGAAGTGACGAACCGTGTTGTGGCGAACGGCGCCTTCTTTTGCTGAAGCGTGTTGGTGGCGTTTCCGGAAGAATTGCTCTTCCCCGAAGAGCTGCTCGAAACGACTACGCCGTCGGAGCTAGTGGTGGAACTGCCGAATCCGCCGGACTTGGAGCTCCCGGTAGACTTGGTGCTCGAGTTTGTCTCCGCCGTGTCGCCGTTCTGCTCTGTGGTCCCCTCGGTCTTCAGCGACGACCGGGTTCTGCCGTGGCCGCTCGACTGGCTGTTTCCAGAGTTGGTGGTGCGGCGGCCGGTGGACCTTGTGGAGGCTGTGCTCTTGGCGTTGGTCGTCGAATCGGTCGACGAATCGCCTCCGGCAGTGGATGAGTAGGAGCCTGAGCTGTCGACCGAGGAGCTGGTGCTCGACTTGTAAGAAGAGCTCGAGCTGCCCTGGCCGTCTGATTCACGGGAGCTCTCTTTGCGTGAAGAACTGCTGCCGTCGGAGTTATCGAATGACCCATCTTGGCTGCGGCCGCTGTCCGACTCGGAAAACGCGGTTGTGCTGCTGCGGACTTTCATTGCGCCGGTGGCCACCCCCAGGTAGCTGCCTTCGAACTCTTCATCGGTTGGCTCTACCGGCAGCGGCTCGACGCTGCCGCTGCCGTCGACCACCTTCACGAACGCGTTGATCTGCCGGGAGCTGGCAATGCTGTCGCGGGTTGTGACGCCATCAACCTGCTCTCCTTCGTAGCTGATGATCTGTGAAACCCCGTCCATGCTGCTTTCAATGAGGGTCGATGATCCGTCGAGGGACCGAACAGATCCGACAGAATTCCAGATTACGGACCGTCGGGTCTGAGTTGTCCCATCGCGGCCGTGCTCTGCGTCGACGCCGTTGATCTCCCCGGCCCCGGAGCTGATCGAGCCGTCGGCGTCAACACCCACACTTTCACGTAGCGCCTCGCGGGAAAAGAACGACACGACCTCGGTTCCGTCACCGGTGTCTTGGGTCTCCCACCCGGCGACTTGAACCGCCGACCGGGCTAGTCCGCTAACTTCAACATCGAAAGTGACCGTTTCAGCGTACGCGTAAGCGCGGGTCGGGTCGTCTAGTATTTCGTACTCGGTGGTGACAGACGCATCGGCCGACCCCCTCGAACGGAAGCGGAACTTAGTTTTGGAGTAGTCTCCGGCCAGAGCGACCACAGGACCGGCCGGCGGCGCGCCCTCGGCTATCGATCCTCCCGACCAGTCAACGACGAGTGCGTCGGAGTTGATTGTGTGAGAGCCTGTGACGTGGTCAACGCCGTCAATGCGGCTGAGCTCAAATCCATCAGAGACATCACCGGAAGTAATGACGACAAACCCGCCGCCGTACTCGCCACTCTCGTCCACGGTGTCGATATAGGTGTCGCCGTTGCCACCCCAGTTGGCTGAGTATTCTGCGTTGTAGGTTCCTGAGGCGTTGACTTCTTCAGACGGGTTGGAGGCGTCTAGCGATTGGAAGAAGGATCCCTCGACGAAAAAGTCGCTGTAGAAGGTTGAGTCGCCTTGATAGGCCCAAGTCTCGGTTCGTCCGTTGAGTGACGAAGACCCGCCGCCGCTGAGATTGCGAATCACATTGTGGGTTTCGCTGAGGGTAGCGGAACCGACCACTGAAACCCCGCTCGTGTAGGTAGCAGTGGCGAAGTAGTAGCGAGACCCCCAGTCCGTCACGTGCACGGTCTCGCTGCTGCGTTCGGATTCGGTCGTCACGGTCGTGGTATCGGTGGAGTCGTCCTGCCACGTCTCGTCGATAGTGATGGTTACCGTACCGGTCGCCGTGTAGGCATCGGTGAAGTCGCCAGTCTTCTCGACGGTCTTGATGTAAGTCGTCTTTCCGCCCGCTTCCGCGTCCGATCCGGTTGACTCCGCATCCGGGGCGAGGTGCTCTGACGCTCCCCCGGCAGCCGCTCCCCAGTCGTCGATCCGGGCGGTCTCCGAGTGAGTGATCGGGCCGGTGTATCCGGAGGTGCTGCTGTAGACGGCCGGTACGATTGGTTGGCCGTTGGCTCCGTCATTGCCGATGTCGTAACCGAACTCGACGCCTCCTGACGCGACGTAGCTCGACAGCAGCGGCTGTCCGACAGATTCGCCGGGAGTCTCGGAATCGGCTTGCGTGATCAGTTCAGTCACCAGGTAGTCGTAGTCGGCGTCCTCGTAGACGAAATGTTCTGCCTGGATCAGCTGATCCCCAGAGTACAGGGCGTGTCCGTTGGTAGTGACGAACCGGAAGGTGTACTCGCCCTCCAGCTCAAGTTTCGTCGCGGACTCAGATCCGACTGCTGCATCTGTATTGAGCAGCGTCGAATCGATCGTATAGCTGTCGATCACTAAGTGGATCAGGAATTCATTGACCTGTGTCGTACTGCCGCTGTTCGACACGTTCAGCTCGACTTCGAACGAGCCGGCAAGGACACCGCCAGACGTCGTCTGCAGACCGCTAACGGTCGTCATGGGAACGCTCGAAAACTGCGGCCCCGGACGGTTCGCGGCGGCCGTGAACACGCCATCGACGAACTCATCGTTGTCTTCCCCGCCGCCTCGATGAAGCAGCGACATGCTTCCGATCGCGACATCAATGCTGTTGGCCGTCCCGCCCGCCAGTCCCGCATCGGCGACAATTGAGAAGACCGCGTCCTGGAAGCCAGCGAACGCCAAGTCTTCATCGCCGATGTTTCGCAGGCTCTCGCCGTTCAGCGTAGTTTCCGCCGGTGAACCACCGGTGACAATCGCGCTGACGGTTTGGACCGAAGCCGCCGAACCGTCCGTGAAATCGGCCCGCTCGTAGGTTTGGTCCTGTTCGTTCCAAGCGACGGCCCTAGCCGTGACTGTGAGGCTTGTCGGCTGGCTGCCGCTGAGTCCAAGCGGCGTGTAGGAGAAATTGCCGTTGGCGTCGGTGTAGGCAAAGCCGTTGACGCTTTGTCCATCGCCGTGGTTGAACTCAACTCGGATCCCTGCCTTGCGGCCTAGGCCAGTAACGCTGCCGATGACAACCGGACTCGAGACCTGGTTGCTCCCATCGGGGGTCTCCTGCCATTGGAGGGCAAGGACCGCAGGGTTGTCATCAGCAGATAACGTGAAGTTGATCGGGTCGGTCCAGGTCGAGAATACTTCGTGATTGGACGCGCTGTCCCAGGCCACCGAACGGAAGCGAACGCTGTTCTGTCCCAGCGATGTGGGAGGGGTAAAGCTGAAGTCACCGTAGGCGTTAGCGGTAGTGCGAGCCTCGGCGATAGGCTGACCTTTTTCCATTGCACCCGAATAATTGACCTCAACGACAGCAAAAGCCCCCTGCCCTGGAATACCTACTCTGCCCGTCAAGCTGGGGTCGTTCGTTAGATTGTCCGTATCGCTATTGACGCCGTTTGCGGCAGTGTCGTGAGCCAGCTGGACGCCCTGGATTGCGGGAGCAAGCGGACTCGGCCCACCCGCGACGCTCGGAACGCTGAAGCTCAGCCGCTCCCATTTGCCGATATCGCCCCCTGCTCGAGCCCGTACATAAAGAGTGACTTGTCCAGGAGATAGCCCGGACGCGTCTATGGCGAACAAGCCTTGAGCGTCTGGAGTAGTCGACAAGTAGGAATCCGATGCCGGGGCAGCCAGGTCGTAGGAGATCGGTGAAGCCGGTGCAGTGCTAATGTCGGTGCGCGTGACGAACTGGTACTCGACAACAGTGGTTGCGTAATTCGTCCATTCGACTGCGCCGGTAACTTGGTCTCCATTTGGCTGCACAACCGCCAAGTCGGTGACCGTCGGGGCGGGCGCCAGGATGAATTGGCGTTGGAAGGGCGCCGCGGCCGGCGCGGTAAAGTACGTCGGCGATTCGACCCAAGCGGATAGCGACTGCGACTCGCTACTCGGTTCAACGCCCGAAGCCACGTAAACGAACGTGCCATCATCACGCGTCGTGGTGGATCCGTTTGCGACACCATCGCCGTTGTGATCGAAGCGTATCGTCAGCCCCCCAAGCCTGCCGGCGCCGCTGACAGCTCCAGTGAAGATCGCAGACGTCGTGCTTGCAACTGCACCGAGATAGGCGCTGGGCTGGAGCGGGTCGAGCGAGACGACCGCCGGGGCTGCCACTGCGTCGGGATCGTGAATAAGGGCGAGCCCGGCCACCTCGCTCCAGCCACTATCGCCGGCCGTAGTGTTGTAGACAAATGTGCCGGATGTGGGATCCCACTGTCGCCACCGAGCACGAATTGTGTACGGGGTATTGGGCGGCAGCTCTGGGGTATGCTCAAAGCTGCCATCCGAACGAACGGCCGTCTCCGCATCCGGCACGCCGTTGCCGTCGTAGTCAAACTCAACCACAGCGGATCCTCCGCCCTGCGACGCCATGCCGAAGATTGTTGGGTCGGCGTAGCCGGTAGACGAGTTGCCGGTGCTAGGTGCGGCAATCTCGAGTGGCGACAGCGTGATCGGTGTGGGGGCGGCCATGGAGAGCTCGCCAAGCAAGATGTGGTTCCATTCGCCTACGTAGGATCCGTTGGCGCCATCGATGCCCCGCGCCGTCAGGGACACCGAGTTGTTGCTGAGCCCTACTGGCCTAGTGGCGAACAGCCCGTTGCGATCAGAACGGGAGTAGCTGCTGAATTGCCCTCCGTCCGGGTTGGTGACGACGATTTCGACCAACACCGACGCCCCATATCCGCCAATGGTCGCCCTTCCGCTGAATTCTCCGGTAGCCGGGTCGTCGAGTTGAATCGTAATTGCTGGAGCGACTTGGCTGGCGTGGAAGAATTCCAGCGGCGTGCCCCACCCCCCCTCTATCCGGGTCTCGCCATGAACCGCCACGGTCCGCGCCCGTACGCTGACCTTGCCAAACGGGGCAAAGGAAGCATCTAGCCGGAACGCGCCATTGGGGTCCGTAAAGACTGCGCTGTCGGCTACGCCGTTTCCATCGAAATCAAATTCGACTTCCACAGAACTCAGCGAGTCGTGTGCGGCCACGGTTCCGGTCAGGACCGGCGATAACGTTCTGGGAAGGTTCGGGTACGCCAGCCCCTGAGTCGATTCCAACTGCGGTGCTTGGGTGAAGGTCGGAGCGGGAGCTGGGTCAAACCTAAACTCAAAAGCAGTCCAGGGCCCAACCAACCGTTCATTCGTTGAGAACGGATCAACCGCCCGAATCTGGAGGGGGACTTCGCCATGCGCCAGACCGCTGGGTCGATAGGAGAATGAGCCGTCTCCGAGAGTCAGCGTGCTGCCGTCCGCCACGCCATCCCCGTCGTGGTCGAATTCGACACTAAACCCACCCAGATCAGATGTTAGCTGGGATTCAACAAAGCCAGAGACTTCCGGTTCGAATGTAGTCGGCGGTCCAGACGGGTTCTCGGTAGATTGTGTTAGGGCGAGACCTTGAGCGACGATTGCCGGGGAAGTATCGAGAAGTTTGAATTGAACGTCACTCCAAACACCGGAGATCCGCACGGCGTTGGGTGCTTCGAGGCTGTCCTTGTAGGCGTAGGTCGTGTCGAGCTGGCCATTCCCATCGACGGTGATGAATTCGTGATCGACGCGGACCTCTTCGACCAGTCGGGAACGTACGTTTACCGTTCCATAGCTGAGCCCCTCCAGGGTGGCCTCGAAGAAATTTGGATCGTCGATTCGCACCACGAGATCCGCAATGCCATCAAAGTATCCGCCAACTGAATAGTCAAACTCGACCCACCGCTCGGTCAACTGAATTGAATTCCGCCACGTTTGACCGACTACCTCATCAATAATTGACGCGTTTACCCGGCCGACAAGTCGCGGTGTCACGGCCTCAAATTCAGAATCCGGCAGCAGTGTCCCGACGTCCGACTGTTCCAGCGGGTCGCCTAGCGTCAGCGACACACTGAGCTCAGACCGGTTTGCGGGATTGTAGTCGGCTTCAGCAATCTGGTAGATCGGTGAGGTCCCCCAGTCATTTGCAACCATCTCGCCTTCCAGCGTCACCCCCACTGGCCTCGCCTCGATTTCGACCGTGACGCCGGATTCGAGGCCGTTTGGCCAGCTGCTCAGGTCGGGCGTGTAGGAGAAGGCGTAAAACTCCGCCAGCGAGTCGCCCGATGGCTGCGAGGCAAGCACAACTGGCGCAGTGTCATGGTAGCTCTGGAATTCAACTCCATTCTTCAATTGAGTGATCCGGAGCTCGACATACCTTGGTTGAATCGTCTCAACCGTTTTGTTTGAGGCGTTAGGGTCCGCACCGCTGTCGATGGATCCGATTGTCGTCACAGGAACGACGACCGTACCGAACACCGTAGGGGCAATCTTCGCGAGCTCTCCGTCGGTGTACAAGCTGCTGACTCCAACCGCTCTGAAGCTGCTCGCCCCCGTGGCCTCTACCGGACTGGCGAACTGCACACTCATGGGAGTGCCCGCAACATGCTCCCGATTGAGTGAGTCAAACTTCGTTGGGGTCGCCGTCACCCAGAACGACGCTCCCAACGGCAGGCCAACGGGAGTGAAGATGGCGGCTCCATCAGGGCCAACCGAGGCCGACCCCAAGTAGCCCGCCTCGCCGTTCGGTCCGAGATGGAAATCGACTGTGACCCCCTCAACTGAGTCCACGTCGGTGACCACGACGCGCAGTCGAATATCTCGTTGAGGCTCGCTCGGAGCGGCGGGATACGCGTACTCGAGCTGTTGAACAGCGCTCGTCGTGATCGGGACGAGGGTGAAGCCGTCTCCCGAGCCGGTACCAGCAACGCCGTCCGCGGAGAGTGACGCCCATCCGGTCGAAAGCTCGACGCCGTTCAGGGCATCCGGTTCGCGCACTCGAGCCTGCAGATCCCACTGCCCATAGGTGAGTCCAACCGGGAAGTACTCGAATGAGCCGTCTGCATTCGTCGTGGCCGTCCCATCAACGACCCCATCGCCTCTGTGAGAGAATTCGACGACGCTGTGGGGCGGTGCGTCCACAACAATACCGGTAACGGTGGGGTCAGTTGTGACGAGATCGAGTATGCGGTACTGGTAGTCATCCGCGTCGATGCCACTTCCGCCAGCCAAGTCGAAATACCCCGTGTCGTTCATGAGCTGGAACCGCTCGAACGAGGGGCTCACGTTGGCTGTTGGCGCCCAAGCGAGCGAACTCCATTCGCCAAGCGTGAGGTAGGGCGTGTTGGTCTCTTGGTTCAGCGCTTGGCCGACCACCCTGGCACGAATCGTCTGAAGACCGGCGGCCGCTCCGGCCCACTCGGTAAACACGATCTCGAAGGCGCCGAGACCATTAGTAAAAGTAAAACCATCAGGTCGTTCGTCCCCGTTAACGTCAAACTGTACTAGGCGACCTGCAACATTAGCGTTGCTACTGGTCGATAGCGAGCCGGAAAACACCGGCCTTCCGGTGTCATTCGGGTCGTCTATGGTCAGCACAAGGGGAGCCAACGAAACGTCGGTGCCTACCGGCGCTGCCTGGTAGACATCAGGGAAATCGAGCACGGTTACCGCCGTAGCGTCGCTGCCGTACACCGGCTCATGCACCTTGATCCGAAGGTCGTTTACGCCAACAGAATGATGCTTTGGAGTGTATGAGAAGGTTCCGTCATCCTTAGTCGTCGCCTCACCGTCGAGGACCTCTATTCCAGAATGCAGGAAGTAGAACTCCAACAGCAGCCCACCCACGGCGGCGTCGCTGGTCACCGCGCCAGCGAGCGTGGGATCGAGCCCGGTTGGAGAAACCCGCTGCAGTCCATCGACCGACATCCGTTCAGCAAGGTAGGTCAGGTCGGACTCGTAGGAAAGCGTGACCGTCGTCGAAAGTGGGTCCGACTGCAATTCATCATTCCAGTCGGGCTCGAAATCGGCCTCGTACCAATCGCCCCCGAAGGTCTCGTCCGCCCGAAACAGCTCATCTAGCCATGCCTCAGCAGAGTCCTCGGCGAAGTCGCCTGCGTCTGCGCCCTCCCACACCAGCTCACCAGCGACTACTGTGGCGCCGAGATTCAACTGTTCTATAAAAGCGGCATCCAGACCGTGGGAATCAACGTCAAAGTCGGGCACTCGCGCCCATGCCGTGATGCTCACAGGTACCCCTTCCTGCAATCCTTCGGGGGTGTAGGTGAAGAAGCCATCCTTGTCGGTTAAAACCGTTTCGTCGGCGACGCCATCGCCATTGACGTCGATATCTACTTCAACATCGGAGATATCTCCCTCGTAAACAACCTGCCCCAGGACCGTCGGATCGGTAGTTTCTCCATCGTCGGTAATGAGGCCCGTGTCGTAGGCTGGTGCAAGGCTTGCCACGACAGGAGCCGACGGTGAACCGCCGTAGACGAAGCTGGGAGTGCCAACGGGGACGCCGTGGACCGGTCCAGCAGGTGTCGCCCCGTGGTCCCATCCCGTCACACGCGCGTGGATCTGATATGTCTGGCCAACCTCCAGGTCGTAGGGCGTGTAGTCAAACTTCCCCTCGCCATCAGTAATCGCAAGCCCATCGATATGGGCAAACGGCGTGTCGCCGTCGCGGACGACAGATACTTCGACAACGACTCCTGCGTGACCCGGGACCGTGCCGATGACAGTCGGATCAAATAGGGGTCCGCCCGAACCGTTGAGAAGACCGAAGCCGGCGATGGCGGGAGCCGCCGCCGCAGAGCCTCCAACAGTGAACGCCAACGTTTCAAACAACTCCGACTCATACTGGCCTGAAACCTCCAGTCGCCGGAATGGATCCCAATAGACGGCCCATGCGCGGAAATCGGAGTAGCTGCCAGCGAGCTCGACATAGCCGCCGCCGGTGGAAGCGGCCGGGTAGTAGACAAATCCCCCCACGTCGTCGGTGACCGTGGCCCCATCCGCATCGCCGTCGCCGTCGTGGTCGAAGAGGACCGTGACCCCAGCAATCTCCACATGAGAGGGGGAAGGGACAAGTTGACCAGTAACCATCGGCTGACGGGTGAACGCTGGGCCACTGAGCACCGGCGCGTCAGAGTAGACGAGGTTAGAAACCGCAGGCGCCTCCGGCACGGTGAGCGAGAGCGTCTTCTGGGTCGAGAGCACATTCTCGGCTTTGCCCGGTGGGAGCTTAGCAATTGTCCGTATCGGGTCGTAAACCTCTGCGCGGATGATAATGCCTGATTGCGGCCCGGTAAGGTCCGCCAGGTCGACGGCGCCGCGTGGCGCGAACTCAAACTCGCCGTTGACGTCTAGCGCGCGCACCCCTAGCCACTCGTCCGGGCTTCCCCCGCCCACAACACGGAAGAAATTGAGTTCTAGGCCTTCTACCGGGCCGTCTGGGTTGGTCACAGTTCCTCGTAGCGTCAGATCCGTTGACGCGTTGTCGCCGAGGATCCCGCTGTCGTCGAGCAACTCGAACTGGGAAAACGCTAGGTTTAGCGGGATAACTCCAGGACCGCCAAACTCATCGATCGGCATATAGGTAGGTGAAGTCGCGATGGAAGAAGGCACGTACTGCAGGCTAGGCCCCGGCGAGCTGTTGGTGAGCTGCAGTTCTTCAATGCGGACCGCTACCGATGTCGGGGAGGGATTCGTGGTGGCGAGGTACTCCGCAAAATAGGTGTGGGAATCTGGCGTTACCGTAACCTCCCACTCTCCTTCTGCTCCACTCGTGACCTTTCCGTAAACGTACTGATTGCTATTAAAGGTCGCGCCATCGTAAGTCCAGTCGATAGCGACTCGGACGCCCTCGAACGCTCCGTCGTTCTCGACAGTAAAACGAACCGTTGGGTCCACCCGTTCGCTCGTGGCTGAGTTGGTCGCGTTGTACACGAACGCAACGGAGCCGCCGTTTGCGACGGTGGGCACGCTGTCGACTTCCGCGATGCTCAGCGCGATCTGCTTTCGGTGCCGCATTGGAGTGGCCCCTTGGTCCGTCACCTCCAGCCAGAACACATGGTCGCCGTCGTCTGCCTCCTGGGGCGTCCATTCGAAGTTGAAGGAGTGCAGTCCAGCCGCTGATCCCGCATACTTGAAGACGTTGGTTGGCGAGTCAGTGAAGGCCTCAAGAAGACTCTGTGGGACGTCTCCGACGAGATTGAACATCAGCTCGGTGTGGCTGCTGTCAGCGTCTTGCACCGTGAATCCAACTGACAACAACTGTCCTTCCGAGCCGGTAACTACTCCATTCACAGGCTGGGATGTATAGGCGATTTCCGGGGCGGCATTTGCGGCTCCGTGGTGCAGCAGCACCGACACGGCGCCTACGCCTCCCCATGGCTCGTTACTGGAACCAGATCCTTCGACTCCATCCGCCACCTCAATGACAATTGGATAGGTCCCTGGGGCGACCCCCTCCAAGGTGGAAAGAGTAGAGACATTCCAATCGCCACCGCTATACGTGACACTAATGTGGTCCTTTAGGGGACCTCTTACGACGGGCTGAAGTAGGGGCACAATCTCACCATTTCGCCGCGCCACCACCTCGAACGGTGCGGAACCGTCCCAGACGTTACTGGGCTGGCCATTGATCTGCGCCTCGGCGTCGATGGCGTAGCCCACCCTCTCGATTCGAACGGCATCTACCAGCGCGAGCGTGCCACCGCTGTCAATTCCCGCAGTGACTTGCACGGAACCGGATGACTCGAGCCTTACCGAATTCCCCAGTGGAATCCAGCTGCGGCCGGCGTTCTCTGATCCTACAGGAGCTAGCGACTGATCGATTCCTGATTCGGTGGAAACCAGAGTGGTCCCCGCGTCTACAGACAGCCCATATTTAGCCAGCGGCGTACCGGTGGATGGAAGCCCCGCGGGATCCCACGTTGCGTACAGTCGATATTCACCTGCGGGGAGCGATGTGAACGTCCACTCTACTGAGCCGGACGTGAGCACCTTCTGCTCCCCGTTGAAGCCGCTTACCGTGGGAGATAACGCAATCGCTGCGCCGCCCAAAGGGGCCACATCGGAGCCACCGCGCGCCTCAATATTATCGAGCCCGCCTCCTCCGAGGAGTACGTCATTGGCGTCCCCCAGAATCACATCATCGCCCCCCCCTCCCTCAATACGATTGGGCGACTCGTTACCTCTGAGGTAGTCTTCAACCGGGCTCCCAGTGACGTTCTCAATTGTGTCGCCCGTCGGCATCTGAATCGAGATCGTGGCAAACTCGTCTGCCACGACCTGTGGGGCGGCGATCCCGAGATCGACTGTGATCCCCGATGCTCCACTCCAGTTGAAGGTCTTGAGCCAGTCCTTACCGCCCGCGTCACGCAAGATGACTTCCGTATCTTGATGCTCCGAGTCGGTGATATAGAACGTGTCGTCTCCCTGACCTCCGTCTACGATGGACGCGCCGTAGCCAATATATAATTCGTCCTCCCCCGCCCCGCCGAGAAGCGTGTCATCAGGGCCGATACCAACAATCACATCACTTCCGCCACGGCCGTCGAGCATGTTGGGCAATGAGTTTCCGCTTAGCTGATCGTTAAATTGAGTGCCGATCAACTGTGAAAAACTTCCCTGCAAGATGACGCTGGCTGCGCTCGCCTGCCCAACTAGATCGAGTGGCTGAGCGCCGCCTGCCGCGTCTAGGTCGATGTTCACGCCGACCGGCCAGGCGGAGAGGTCGATCGTATCGATTCCCGGATCGGCTACGTTGGCATGCAGCACCTTGGCCCCAGGCGAAGGTGAGAGCAAATAGGTGTCATTGCCGCCATCGCCGTACAAGTCGTCCTGCCCGAGATTGACGGATTCGCCGCTGATAAGCGTGTCGTTACCCTCTCCGCCGCGTAGCGAATCGCCTCCGTCGCCGCCATCAAGAACGTCATCGCCGTCATCGCCCCACAAGGTGTCCGTCCCGCTGCCGCCGTACAGCTTGTCAGCTCCATCCCCGCCGCTTAGCAGGTCGACGCCATCCCCGCCCTGAAGCGTGTCATTGCCTGCGCCGCCGTCGAGGGAGTCGTCGCCGCCCCGCCCAAACAGTCGGTCATCACCCGCGCCGCCGTAGAGAATGTCCCTTCCGGATGAACCGAAAAGCACGTCGTCTCCTTCATCGCCGTGCACACGGACATCTGGGATTCCCGGCAACAGAGTGATCGTGTCGTTTCCCTTCCCACCGTGCACGTAAACCCTGAGTCCCAAGGAATCAAAGGGAATTCCTTCACCGTCGGCTCCCTGCAGGTAGAGAGCCGTTGGGGTGACGACGATCTCGTCGTCATCGCTGCTTCCCAAGACTACAAGAGAGTCTACTCCGTCCGCATCCAGCTCTCGCCAAAGCGCCGTTTCGTAGGCTCCCGCGTCAATCGAGTTGCGCCTTAGCCGTGCATGCCCGCGCTGATCTTGTGAGTCCACCGCGAATCCGGCATCACCTGCGTCGATTGCGACACTCTGCAATCCAAGTGCGTGCGTCTTCGTGGGCCCGCCGTAGAAATTGAGGGGGAGCAGATCGAGTTCGGCGGCTGTGACCCCCAAGAGATTATGCGCCGCTTCATCAGGCTCCAGGAAAGCGGATCCAAAACCAACTAGGTTGCCAACGCTTAGGACGCTCAGTGCTCCGTTGGCGATGTCGAGCGGAGTCTCTTGTTCCCCGATTCGCAGGTGGTTTTCGGCAAGAATGGAGTTGTACATCAGTACCGAATCTGCGGCAGCGTCGATCCCAGCCGCGCCGAGATCCTGGTTCTCATTGCGTACGATGGTGCTGTTAACGATGTCAAATACCGCGAACTGATCTCCATGCACCGCAGCGACAATGAGCGCCGTGTTCCCTGAAATCGTCGAATTGTAGATCTTTGCGTCCGCCTTAGGTTCGCCTGTGTATTCACGTCGGCTGAAGGTTGACTGCACGCTGATCGCTGCGCCCATGGCGGCGATGTTTGCCACGAGCGTCGACTGATCGACCGTGACCGACCCATCGACGACGTAGACACCGCCGCCTTCACCTGAGGCTGCGTTTCCTTCGATCTCGCTGCCCGCAACGTAAACAACGGATCCGGTAGCGGCGTAGATGCCGCCGCCATCGGTGGCTTGACCTCCTTCAATCACAACCTGATCAAGGGTTAGCCTGCCTGCAACGAGCACATTCCCGCCTTGGGTCGCCACCCCGTCGGCTATCGTCAAGCCGGAGATGGTCGCCTCCAATCCGGCTGCAGATTCGAACACCCGTGAAGCTGCTGCATTGCGGACGGTTAGCTCTTGAGCCCCCGGCCCGTCAATCGACAGGTCTTCGCCGTAGATGGCCAGTGATCCGTGATCAAGATCGAGCACCCCACCGACTGCATTGATCGCATCCGGCGAAAAAGAAATCGTATTCGGCCCAGCGTCCGCGTTGGCTAGTTCGATTGCTTCCCTGAGCGTCAAGTCCACTCCAAGGATCGGTCCGGCTTCCTGCGGAGCCGTGACGGTTCCATCATCCAATGATGTGACAATTAAATGCTCTCCAAAGCCGGCAAGCGCCGGGTTGGAACCTACAACCTCAACCCTATCGAGACCGACGATCGCTTCCATCGCGAGATCATCGTCCAGAATGATGTGCTGCTTGCCGGTCGAATCGAGTTGAGCGAAGAAGGGATTAGAGACGAAATCAAAGAGTTCCCCCGTCCATGCGCTAAAGTCTAGGAACGTGTAGCCATCCGAGTCGCTTATATCGTAATACGCGGAGCGATCATGCGAGTTATCGAACACGTAGGTGTCGTTGCCACCTCCTCCGTAGAGCCAGTCGTAGCTGCCCTGGCCATCCAGCCGGTTACCGCGTGCATCCCCAAAGAGAACATCCGAATAGACTGTTCCAACGACGTTCTCGACGCCACCGCCTTTCAAGAAAAGGCTCAGGTAAACAGCGCTGCCGCTTCCTCCCAAGATAGGTTGCGAACCTGTGGTGTTTCCTAGGTTGACATTGACGCCGCTTCCGTAGTTGAGCTGCGAGAAGTCAAGCGTGTCGACTCCAGAAAATCGGCCCGCGTCGGCGACATCAAGGAAGACTAGAGGCTCCTCGATGGTAATAGAGCCGAACTCGGTGTTGCCGTCCCCTTCAAATCGGTACGTGTCGCTGCCATTGCTACCCTTAATCGTTACGGGCGATTGAGCCCCTGCCGCAATTACGATAATCGAGTCCTCGCCGTCGCCGCCGACTAGAGGCTCAGCTGTGCTGTCTGCGGTGAGGGTGTCGTTGCCACCGCCCCCGCCGAGCATCACTGCAGAGCTCTGTGTAGTCGTAAGCGTGTCATCGTCGTCGCCGCCGAATGCTCTAGCCGATGCGGCGCCAATCGACTGGATAGCGAGCGTATCGTTCCCTTCGTGCGTCCGCACCTCGACTGCGGCGCCCGCTGCGTAGGCGAACGGCGTCGCCAGCAGGCCGGGGGCGGCGACTTGTGTGGCGTTCACGCTGACATCATCTTCCGCGTCGGTGCCGTGCAAGTGGATCGTGCCATCAAGTTCGACGAATAAACCCGGCTCAAGGATGTCGGCGTCCGAATTCGTAAGCGTGTCTGCCGTGTAGGAGATGCCAACCGCAAGGTGATAGTCCTCGTCGAAGTCCGAGCTGGAGAAGTCGGGCGTGAAGGCAAAGGAGTGTGTGGCGCCTTCGGCCCACATCAGCGGATCGGTGATTTCCAGGTCAGTCTCCAGGGGCGTATCGCCATCCGTTTGCACGGCGATCAGGTTCACCACCAGCGGCCGCGCACCCACGCCGTGAACGATGTAGTCGACCACCAGCTGCTCGTTCTCGGTGCGGAAGTCAACGATCTCAATCGGCGGGGGCTGTACCTCGAAGGCGCCGATGTCGATGTTGCTGGTGGAGCCGTCGTCGTTGAGGTCGATGACCCGGACGTGGCCTCTCTGATCTTTCGCCCCGACTGCGAGCGAGTCATCGCCCCCGTCAATGGCGGGGCTGCCTTGCAGCAGCGCGTGCGTCTGGGTTGGGCCGCCGTTGTCTGCTAGCGGGGCAAGCAGGGGGTCAACTCCAATCGTGTTACTTGCTGGGTCGAAGTATCCATAGGTGTTGACCCCCACGAAGTTGTTGGTGCTCGTCGCCGTTTGCAGCACTCCCGATTGCCATGACACGTCGTGGTGCCCGTTGACCGCCGTGTTGCCGTACACGATCGAGTTCTGCACAGTGACCTTGGAGCTGTTGACCCCAATGATCCCACCTCCCTGATTGGAGGCGTGGTTGTCGGTGATCGTTGTGTTGACAATGTCGAGGGTCGCGCCGTTGTGCGCTCGCAGCGCGCCGCCCGATGCAGCCGTGTTCCCGTTAAACGTGCTGTTGGCGACCAGTACAGCGCCCGCTGAGTTCTGCGCGACGAGCCCGCCGCCAACCGTGTAGGTTGACCCGGCTCGGAGATCGACGCTCTCATTGTTAAGGAAGGCCGATCCAGAAACCGTGATTTCCTGGATGTTGGCATGCCCCATGTCGAGCCAAAATCCGGCTCCCAAGCGTGCTCGGTTCCCTTCTACCGTGCTATCGGTAACGGTCAGATCGCCCTGGTAGTTCTGGAGCCCGCCGCCTTGACCCCCGTTAAAGTTCGACGCCTCAACCGCTGTGTTGTCGCGCAGATGGACTCGGTCGAGCGTGAGGTCGGCCCGGTTTACGATGCCGGCTCCGCTACCTACGACGTAGCCGTCTGCGAGCGTAACTCCGCTGATATTCACTTCGAAGCCAGCGTGCGGGTACATGACGCGGGATTCCCCCCCGGCGCTGATGGTAAGTCGATCAGCGCCGGGTCCGACGATTGACACGCTCATGTCAATGTCGAGCTGACCTTGCCCCAATACAGGGCCTGCCGCGGCGAGGTCGATCACCCCAGGTCCGAAGTCAAAAAGCTCGTCATCGAAGTCGATGGTCTCGGCCTCGGTCGAGTTGGTGATCGCCTTGGCGATAGCGAGCGCCTCGCGGAGGCTCAGCTGTCCTCGGCTGTGGTCGCCGTCCTCAAAGTCGTATAGTGTCGTTACCGTGATCGGCTCGCTGTACCCAGGGCCCAAAATGTAGTCGCCCGCTGCGTTGGTCACGACGTCAATTGAGTGTAGGCCCGCAAAGGCTAGTGAGAGGCTTCCTCCACCCTGCGTAGAGAGCGGCTGGGGGGCGGTCGAGGAGAGATCCAGTGGCGTCGCGACGGATAAGCCGTCGCCCCATGCGCCCAGGTTGAGGTAGTCAATACCTGACTCGTCGACGATCGACACATTGGCCCCTACGGCTGCAGAGGTGTTCAAAACGAAGGTGTCATCACCACCACCACCAGACAAGGTCGCCGGCACCGACGCATCGGGCGTCAGGTTGAGGCTGTCAATCCCATCGCCGCCGAAGAGGTGGATGCTGCTCGCTCCCGAAGTACTGAGATCGAGGAGTAACGAATTCGACGACAGGTAGATGTAGGGGGCCGAGTAGTAAAGGGTATCTCCCTGGTCATCCCCGAAGACATACCAAGCGTTCGCCGCATCTTGGAAGGCGCCCACATCGAATGAACGACGCGTACTCAGCCCATTCGAGCTCGAGACCTCTGCCACCAGCTCGAATGGATTCTGTGGATTCGCAATTGTGAATGTTGGGGCTACCGACACGGAATGATCGGGGCCCGCTGTTCCAGCCAGGCTGGCTTGCGAAGCGAGGAGAGTCTCGACGCCATTGGACACCTGGTAGATGTCAACAGACACGTCGGATGCATTGGTGAAATCCACACCGTAGGTAATC
This sequence comes from Posidoniimonas polymericola, assembly GCF_007859935.1. Taxonomy (NCBI): domain Bacteria; kingdom Pseudomonadati; phylum Planctomycetota; class Planctomycetia; order Pirellulales; family Lacipirellulaceae; genus Posidoniimonas; species Posidoniimonas polymericola. Next base: position 170,621 of record NZ_SJPO01000004.1, read on the forward strand.
TGCAGGTCGCCGCCCTCAGCGCTGAAATCGGAGATGCTGATGGCCGGTGCAAAGTCCACCGCGAGCTCGGGCGGTGACGTCGCCGATTCGGACGAGTAGAACGCGGCCTCGGCGTCGGAGTCGGTGCTGAGCTGGAACGTCACGTCCGGAGAAGTCGGCGCCTGGTTAACCTCGCCTTCCGAGTCGCTCCACAGCAGGTAGTCGAGCGTGTTAACCACGCCGTCGACGTTGCCGTCGCCGGCCCCGAAGGAGTCGGCTGGACCGCCGTAGTGGTCCGCCCACACGCTGTAGTCGCGGATGTCGGTCACGCCGTCGAGGTTGAAGTCACCCTGCTCGACGCCCATCCGCTTAAAGAACAGCGGCGCGTCCGCGGAGGTTACGGCGTTGTCGAGGTTCGCGTCATTGCGGTAGAGAAGCCCGTTGGGCATGGCCGCCAGCTCGAGCGCGCCATAGCGCGAAGTGTACTCAGCAAAGTCGACCGCCGCCAGGTAGAACGCCTCGATGTCGCCTTTGACGCCCACGAAGTCGAGTCCGCCGCTTAGGTTGGAGTCGCCCAGCACCAACGCGCGCTGAACCGTCTCCGTGACGTCAAAGGTGACCGGGCCGGCCTGCTCTACGAGCTCTTGGCCGATCGCGGCTCCAAAGCCCGCCTGCAGGTTCGAAGTGTAGTCGCTCCAGGTGAGCGTCGACTCGTTCCATGAACTGGTGGTGTTCAGGGACCAAAGGTCGCTGTGCGCTGACAGGATGAGATTAGTCGGATCGGTCGGATAGCCGGAAGCTGTTACGGTCAACGCCGCGTTGGTCGGCACATTGGAGCCATACTGGCTGAGATCAAAATTGAGCAGCGACGTCTTGCGCCCGCCGCCAGAGCCATTGCTTCCGACCTCAAGTGAGGTTCCGTTGAACACTGTGCTTTGGTCGCCTTCATCGACGTAGGCATCGTCAACAGCGGGGAAAAGGGCGTGGGCCGCCTCGCCCTGAGAGAAGCCACCCCCCGATCCAGAGATCCCCCAGGTCGAGTTTACCTCGACCATTCCACTACGGCCCTGCAGATGGACCTGCACGCGGTCGTGCAGCGTGATTGTCGTGTCCTCAACGGTCGAGAGCGTCGATGCGGCGCGTCCGGACCAGTCACGGTCCTGGCGGAGGGTCTGATTCTTGCCGAGGCCGGTGAAGAGCGTGTAGTACGAGTCGACACTCGCCAGCAACTCGTCGCGCAGCCCGCGCGCTGCTGCTTGCATACTGGGATCGGGGCTTTTGAGGTCGTCCCTGAGCGCTCGCGCGGCTACCAGGGCCGCCTCGCCCAGGTTCTTCTTTAGATTCAGGGCGTCCTGGGAGCTCAGCGATTGGCTCGCTCGCAATTCGTTCGACGAGGCTTTCAGCGCGCGGTAGTACTGCGCCCGATCAGTGGGCGACCTGAGCAGTCCCGGTGCGTCCGGGTCTACGTCGTCAAGGCCGGCCTGCTTAGCGATTGCCGTCAAGCGGCCCACAGACTCCCTTTGGAACTGGGCCTCTCCAATCTCAGAACGCTTGCCGGACAGGTCCGCAAACCGTCCCGATGCGTCGACCCCTCGGAGCCAGTCGTCGGCCGTCTGCTCTGCGACCGCATCCGACTCGACGCCAACCACGCGTTCAGAATAGAAGTCCTCGATGAACAGCTCGTCAGCAATGTCGATCAGCACTTCGTGCCGCTCCATCACCCAATCGCCGACCTTCAGCTCCAGCTGCAGCTCGTAGAGCTTGGCGTCAACGGGCGCCTCATCGCCGCGTAGCGTCACCACAGCCTGGGCTTGGCGCCCATCCACGTATCGGGTCCTCAGCTCGAAGATGTCGCGCGTCGACTCATCAACTTCTTCTGCAAAGCTGAACTTTGGTAGAAGCTGAACCGCTGAGAGCGCCAGCGCGTCGTCAGTCGTGACAACGTAGTCCGGGTGTGTTGAGACACCCGGATACGGGTCGTAGGGCGTTGTCGAGAGCATCGCCCGGACCTCAAGCGACTCGATCCGCGATTGGCGGTGGCGGAGGTCCTTCTTGCTGCGGTGTTTCCGCTTAAAGCCGAGGGTGGCGAGGGTAGTAGTCCACGACGAGGGGAATCGGCGCATCGTGCTTGCTCAGCGGTGTCAGGAATGAGCTGCGTCCCCCAGTTTGGAGGGGGTGTGGCAGACCGCACCATAGCGGTGCCCCGCGAGAAAACAAATAACTTCTAGTAAATCAGCGCAGATTGTCCTAATTGAAAAGATGGGTAAAGAATGGGGACGGTACCTCACAGGGCTCACAGTAGATGAACCGATTACCTCTTGCGTGCTGGGCCAATACGACACGCGGCATTGGATTCTCCTAGAGAACCCGGCCTCGGGCGCGAGTCACTTCCCCAATGACTTTAGATAACAGGTGGCAAGAGAGAGGCCAGCGACGGTTCGGTTTGGACCGAGGTCCGTGGCTCATGCTCGAATTCTTGCTGACATCGTCCCAAACGATCAGCCTCAGAGAAATCCACGGCTCCGTAACCACGCGTCAAGGGCCTCTTCTAAGATCTCCTGGACATAGAACGGCTGCTCGCCGCTGAGCTGCCTCTCTAGCGAGGCCCGCTTGAGGGCCGACGCGATTTCCGGGCGGGCCCGCGTGGTTATCGGCACGCGGCTCGCCATCTGCGGCAGAATCTTTGGCTGCGAGTGCTTGTCGAACGAGTTCGACTTTTTGGCTGATGGCTCTTCACCGTACACGAACTCCTTCTCGTCTTCGGGCTTTGCCCCCGAAATCCCCTCCACCAATGAACGTCGCTCTACCATCTGTCCTCCCTCTACGCCGATTTCTTGCTGATTTGGACGGCCTCAGGAAGTAGCTCAGCGAATAGTCGCCGAACTTCCTCACCCGCCGTCCGGGCACGGGCGCCCATCTGCCACACAACCGATCCTTGCCCCGGCGCGTCGGCGAAGATCTGCCGCAGCGTCATCGCTGTGCTAGCCATCGGCAGCTGCAGCGCCGCTGCCGCGTCCTGCATGTCTTTGGTCAAGCGGTACCGCTTGCCGACCATGCTCAGCACAATCACCGCCTCGGGGATGCCGCCGCGGATGTCCTGGGCCTGCCGCAGCACCTCGGTCGCCTTCGCCAGGGCCCGTACCTCGAGCATCGAAGCCTTGCAGGGCACTATCGCCAGATCGGCACGAAGAAGAAGTGCTCGGCTGGTCTCGGTCTGGCTGCCGGGCCCGTCAGCGATGACGTAGTCGGTCTCGGCGGCCAGCGCCGATCGGCTGTTTGCGTTCCTGGGGCGTGCAACAGTCCAGGAATGCGGCGCGTGGGTTGGTGAAGACCACACCTAACCCGAAGGAGCTGCGCGATCATGATTCGCCAAACCCTTGCCGGCCATCCGCTCGAATTGCTTTCGATCGCTGAAGCTGCACGCGTGCTCAAGCAGCCCATCGCCGAGGTCGAGCGTCTCGTGACGATTCGGGAACTCCGCTCGTTCAACTTCGGAACCGAAGGGGAGATCATCCGGGTACTACGCCTCGATCTGGAAAGCCGCCGGGTAGGCTCCAAGCCAGCCTAGCCATGACGTGCGTTTCGCTTCTATGCCAGCCCAGATGCGCCTCAGGTGGGCCGCCATGCGTTCTTCGTCCATCCAGACCGCTTCCGCACCGGAGAGCGTTGTGCCGCACGGCGCACCGTCGTGGGTCACAGCGGAGCTCCTCGAAGACACGCTCAACACGTGGCAGCCGCGCTACGCCCACTCGTTGACCGTCGACGACGCTCTGGAGATACTGCTGACTGTCGCCCGCTTGTTCGACCACTTGGAGCATAGGGAACAGTCCGATGACGAAGAACTATCTGGCCCTCGCTAGGGTCTCCTCGCGAGAGCAGGAGCGCGAAGGATTCTCGCTCGAAGTGCAGGAGGAGGCGCTCACCCGCTACGCCAACGAGCGCGGCGGCGAGATCTCGAAGCTGTTCCGGATCGCCGAGACCGCCACCAAACCGGATGAGCGGCGGACCTTCAAGGAACTCCTCGAGTACGCCCGCCAGCACGCCTCGGACCTCACCGCGGTCCTGTTCTTCAAGGTCGACCGAGCCGCCCGGAACCTATTCGACTACGTCGAGCTTGAGCGGCTGGAGATCGACCATGGCCTGGAGGTGATCTACGTCACCCAGCCCACAGAAAACACGCCCGCCGGTCGGATGATGCGGCGGACGCTGGCCAACATGGCGTCGTTCTACACGGAGCAGCAGTCCCTCGACGTCAAGGACGGCTTGTTCCGCCGCGTGCAAACGGGCTTGTTCATGGGCAAGGCGCCCTACGGCTACCGTAATTTCCGCCGCGACGGCCGCAGCCTGGTCGAGACTGATTGCCAGCGTGCCCGGGTCGTCCGCCGGGCCTTTGACCTCTACGCCTATCACGGCCACACCATTGACTCGCTGGTCGACGCTCTGGATGACGAAGGCTTCGTCTACACCGCGAAGACCAGGCGTTTCACGCGGAGCAAGCTCCACACGCTCCTGCGCGACCGCTCCTACATCGGGGAGATCTTCTACCACGACCAGTGGTACCCGGGCGTCCAGGAGCCGCTGGTCGACCGCGGGACCTTCGACCGCGTTCAAGAGCTGCTCGGCGGGCAGGTGTACCGATCGCACGAGCTTACCTACGCCGGCGGCCTGATTACCTGCGGCTGCTGCGGGCGAGGGATCACGGGTGAGACGATCACCAAGAAGAGCAAGAACGGCGACAAGCAGTACCGCTACTATCGCTGTGCCGGCTACCTCGCCAAGGGACATCCACGCACCCGTTTGCCAGAGTCCAAACTGGACCAGCAGATGCTCACCCTCCTGGATCGACTGCGGATCCAAGACGAGAAGACGCGGGATTGGTTCGCCCGCGTGCTCCGCGAACGGACCAGGGGCCAACAGGAAGAAAGCCGCGAGCGGCTGGGTGAGCTCAATCGCCAGCTCACCCTGGTGCGCAACCAGCAGGACCAGCTTCTCAACCTGCGGCTGCTGGAAGAGATCGACCCGCAAACCTTCGCGTCCAAGAGCACCGAGCTCCGTGACCGAGCCGCCAAGCTCCAGCTACAGATCGACGCGTTTGACCGCGGCAGGGCCGAGAACGGCCAGGTTGCCCTCCAGGCGTTTGAACTTTCGCAAACCCTGAAAGAGAAATGGCTTACGTCCGATTACCGAGCCAAACGACGGTTGCTCGAAATCGTCTGTTTGAACTTCACTCTTGTCGACGCAAGTCTTGTCCCTGAATGGAGAAAGCCCTTCGACGTACTCGCCGAAGGGCCTCATTCTGAAAACAGTCGGGCTGACAGGATTTGAACCTGCGACCTCTGCGTCCCGAACGCAGCGCTCTAGCCAAGCTGAGCTACAGCCCGTTGTCGGCGGTTGTGCCGAGCTCAGCAGGTTATCAGACCGAAGCCCCGGCCGCAAGCTGTGTTGGGGCGCTATCAGCGGCGTGCGGGCTTAGAATCGGGCGATTTCTTTCATTCGCATTTCCGAGACCAGAACCTCGGGTTTGCTCCTTGCGTACAGACTCCTGGCGGCGAGAATTGCGCTCGTTGCCTGTTGCCTAAAAACGCCCAGGGGAGGAACGGTAGGTCTCATGGCGGTACGCTTCGATAAACTGACTCACAAATCACAAGAGGCTGTGCAGAACGCCCAGGAGCTGGCGGCGGACGCGGGGAATCCGCAGGTCGAGCCGCTCCACCTGCTCGCGGCCATGCTGCAGCAGAGCGAGGGGGTCGTGCGCCCCGTGCTCGACAAGACCGGCGCCAATATCGGGCAGCTGGCTCAGATCGTCGAGTCGGAGCTGAAGCACCTGCCTTCGACCAGCGGCGGCGCCGCGCCGCAGGCGTCGCGAGACTTCTTGGCGGTGCTTGAGGCGGGCCAGGCCGAGGCCGAGAAAATGAAGGACGACTTTGTCTCGACCGAGCACCTGCTGCTCGCGCTCGTGAAGTCGCCTTCCAAGGCCCGTGAGCTGCTCAAACTCAACGCGGTCCAAGAGTCGGACCTCCTCAAGGCGCTGCAGCAGGTGCGGGGCTCGACCCGCGTGACCGACCAAGCGCCCGAGGGCAAGTTCCAGGCGCTCGAGAAGTACGGCATCGACCTGGTCGAACGGGCCAAGCAGGGCAAGCTCGACCCGGTGATTGGTCGCGACCAGGAGATCCGCCGCGTCGTGCAGGTGCTCTCGCGGCGGCGCAAGAACAACCCGGTGCTGATCGGCGAGCCGGGCGTCGGCAAGACCGCGATCGCCGAGGGCCTGGCCGGCCGCATCGTCGCCGGCGATGTGCCACAGAGCCTGAAGTCGAAACGGGTGGTTGCGCTCGACATGGGCGCGCTGATCGCCGGCGCGAAGTTCCGTGGCGAGTTCGAGGAACGCCTCAAGGCGTTGCTCAAGGAGGTCGAGGATGCCAACGGCCAGGTGATCCTGTTTATCGACGAGCTGCACACGGTCGTTGGCGCCGGGGCCGCTGAGGGGGGCGCCGACGCCGCCAACCTGCTGAAGCCCGCCCTCGCCCGCGGCGATTTGCGGTGCGTTGGCGCGACGACGCTCGACGAGTATCGCAAGTATATCGAGAAGGACGCCGCGCTCGAGCGTCGGTTCCAGCCGGTGTTCGTAGGCGAGCCCTCGGTCGAGGACACGATCGCGATCCTCCGCGGCCTGAAGCCGCGGTACGAGGCCCACCACAAGGGCGTCAAGGTACGCGACTCGGCGTTGGTCGCCGCGGCTGAGCTGTCGAACCGCTACATCGCCGACCGGCAGCTGCCCGACAAGGCGATCGACCTGGTCGACGAGGCGATGAGCCGGCTGGCGATGGAGCTGGAGAGCGTCCCCACCGAGATCGACGAGGTGCAGCGGCGGCTGGTCCAACTGGAGCTCGCGGCACGACAGCTCGCCGAAGAGAAGGAGGAGCACGCCCAGCAGCGGCTGGCGGACATCAACGAGGAGATGCAGGAGCAGCGTCACACGCTGGCCAGCCTCCGCGAGCAGTGGGAGGCCGAGAAGCTCGGCGTGGGCGACGTCGCGGACGTGCGGCGGCAGCTCGAGGAGGCCAAGCTCGCCTACGAGCACCAGGCGACCACCATCAAGGAGCAGCAGTCGGCCGGCCAGCCGATCGAGGAGGCGACCTACCAGAAGCTGTACGAGCTGGACGTCGCGCGGTCGTCGCTGGAGAAGCGGATCGCCGAGATCGAGGCCCGCGAAGCCAACGAGCCGGCATCCGACGGCGCCTCGCCGCACAAGCGGCTGCTGCGTCAGGAGGTGACGCCCGACGAGATCGCGGAGGTGGTCAGCTCGTGGACCGGCGTGCCGGTCACGCGGATGCTCGAGACCGAGCGCGCCAAGCTGCTGGTGCTGGAGGAGCGTCTGCACCAGCGGGTCATCGGCCAGGACGAGGCGGTCGAGGCCGTGGCGAACGCCGTGCGGCGGAGCCGCAGCGGCCTGCAGGACCCCAACCGGCCGATCGGCTCGTTCATCTTCTGCGGCCCGACCGGCGTCGGCAAGACCGAGCTCTGCAAGGCGCTCGCCGAGACGTTGTTCGACAACGAGAACTCGATGGTGCGGCTCGACATGAGCGAGTTCATGGAGAAGCACACCGTGAGCCGGCTGATCGGGGCGCCCCCCGGCTACGTCGGCTACGAGGAGGGCGGCAAGCTGACCGAGGCGGTGCGGCGTCGGCCCTACAGCGTGGTCCTGCTCGACGAGATCGAGAAGGCCCACCGCGACGTCTTCAACATCCTGCTGCAGGTGCTGGACGACGGCCGACTGACCGACAACCACGGCCACACGGTCGACTTCTCCAACACGCTGATCGTGATGACCAGCAACATCGGCAGCCAGCTGATCCAGAAGATCGCGGAAGAAGGAGGCGGGGTCGACGAGATGCAGGACGCCGTCGGCGAGGCGCTGCGTGGGCAGTTCCTGCCGGAGTTCCTCAACCGCGTCGACGAGACCATCGTGTTCCACCCGCTCAAGCGGGAGGAGATCCGCCGCGTGGTCGACCTGCAGGTCCAGCAGCTAGCGAAGCTGCTCGGTCGCAACGGGCTGAGCCTCGAAGTGACCGATGCTGCGCGGCAGGAGATCGCCAACGAGGGCTACGACCCGACCTACGGGGCGCGGCCGCTCAAGCGGGTCATGCAGCAGCAGCTGCAGAACCCGCTGGCGAGTGAGCTCCTGCGGGGCGAGTTCCCCGAGGGCGCGACGGTCAGGATCGACTGGGACGGCTCGGAGTTCACCTTCAGCCGCGACCAGTAGGCGGCCCGGGGACAGATCAGCACGCGTCGAGTGACCAGCTCGGGGCAGTGGGACCCGTTATTCAGCGTGTCCCCTGCCCCGCCCTTGACCTGACGAGCCCTTGGCTTGCCAACCGCCGATTGGTCGACGATTGGAAGGACCCTAGCGGTCGACCTCGGCGAGCTCCCACCGGGCGATCAACTCCTCGGCGCCGGGGGTCATCTCACGCAGCTTGCGTGCGATCTCGACCTTTTCGCTGTTGGACGCCTTGGGGATGCGAGCCGCAAACTGGGCGACGGTCTCGCGGCGCTTGCGGCGGCGGCGTAGTTCGCGGCGGCGTTCGCTGCCTGGCATAGGGGACTCCTGGTCTTGGTATGAACTGGGGGAAGGGCCGGATTCTTAAGAGTCACGTATTTTGGCCGAGGAATCGCTGGTTCGTCAACGGGCGTTTTCGGCTGCAGCGGCCCCGCAATGCCCGATTTGACGGGCCAAGCCTGTCTTGTGTGCCGTGGCGTGCTAGACGATAATCCCGCCACAAGCCCGGCGAATCGGGCGTTCCGGTCGGGTGGCAGAGTGGTCGAATGCACCGGTTTTGAAAACCGGCGTGGGGAAACTCACCGGGGGTTCGAATCCCTCCCCGACCGCTATTCTGCCCCGCCAGCGGGTCGGCTCCTCTAGGTTTCGTCCCACCGCAGCGGGTCCTGACGGTAGTAACCGCGGAGGGCCGCCAACAGCTCGGGCTCGCGTTCGGCCATCCGGGCGGGCCACTGGAAGAACACCTCGCTGGCGACCGCCAAGAACTCGCTGCGGTCGGTCGCCCCGTAGCAGTCCATCAGCGGGTCCATCCTGCGGCGGCAGTCCCGCCGCAGCCGCGCGAGCGCGGCGTCCAATGTCTCGATCCAGTGCTCGGCGGATTGGTTGTCGGGCATCGGCGGCACGCCGTCGGCGTGGCGGCCGTTGAGCATGTCGAGCTGGTGGGCAAACTCGTGCGCCACCAAACTGCGGCCGCCGTAGCGCGACTCCCCCGCCCGCTTCACCTGCTTCCACGACAACACCACCGGGCCGCGGTGCCACGCCTCGCCGAGGCGGGTCGACTCGCCGCCGACCACCATCCCGCCCGCCGCGTGCTCGTCCGGCACGCGGTACGCATCCGGGTAAACCAGCACCGACAGCACGCGGTCGAAGTACTCGCCCGGCAGGCCGAGCGTGAACAGCGCCATCTGGGCGGCGATGGTCAGCCGGATCTCGTCGCTCATCGGCAGGCCGCCGCACCCCTCCCAATTCTTCTCGTGCAAGAACACCGCGGCCGACGCCTCCAGCCGCCGCTGCTCGTCCTCCGTCAGCCGCTCGTACTGCCACACCGCCGCGGGCAGCAGCGCCCGCAACTCGTCCGATAGGCCGGCCTTCGCCAGCCGGCGGCGCGATCGCTTCTTGAGCCACGAGAACAGCATCGGCGGGTGAGGGTCCTGGCGGAGTTAGGTGTTGCGGAGGTCGACGAAGCGCTGCGACTTGCCCTCGCTCCGCGGCAGCGACATCGCGGGGGCCAGCCGCACGTCGATGGTCAGTCCCAGCCGCACCTGCAGTTCTTCGGCGATCCGGCGGGGATCTTGCAGGCGGTCCTCAACCTCCACGACCAGCTCGTCCATCTCGCCGTGCTTGCGGGCGGTCATGCGGTACTCGACCACCTCGGGGAAGCCGCGGAGGATCTGGTCAATCGCCGCCGGGAACACGTTGACGCCGCGGATGATCATCATGTCGTCCGCCCGCGACAGCACGCCCCCCTCCAGGAACACAAAGTTGTTGTCGCCCTCGACGCTCCAGGCGGGCCGCACGAGGTCGCCGGTGCGGTACCGGATGACCGGCGCGCCCGCGCGGCCAAGGGTTGTGATCACCAGGTGCGACAGCTCTCCTTCGCCGGCCGGCTGGCCGGTCTCGACCGAGAGGAACTCCGCTAGGAACTGGCTCTCGTTGACGTACACCCCCCTGCCCTCGCGCCGGCCCCCGGCGACCTCGCTGTAGCCCCACGGGCCGACCTCGGTCGCGCCGGCGTGGTCGAACAGCCTGGCGCCCCACGTCTGCTCGATCCGTTCCCGCACCGCCGGCACGCTGCCGCCCGGCTCGCCGGCGACAATGATCTTCTCGACCGGCAGCTCGGCCAGCGGCAGCTGGTGCTCGGCCGCGACCTCTGCCAGCCGCATCGCGTAGTTTGGCGTCGAGAGCAGCACGTTGGCTTCCGAGCGGCGGATCAGGTCCAGCCGCGTGAGGCTCCCCATGCCGCCGCCCGGGATCGTCAGCACGCCCCGCGCGGCGAGGGCGTCGAACGCGCTCCAGAACCCTACGAACGGCCCGAAGCTGAACGCCAGCATGGCCCGATCGTCGGACTCAACGCCGGCCGCGTCGAGCACGTACTGCCAGCCCTCGAGCCACCACTCCCAGTCCTCCTGCGTGTCGTACACCGCCATCGGCCGACCGCGCGAGCCCGACGTCTGGTGGAACCGCACGTAGCGGGCCAGCGGGTAGGTCCGATTGACGGCCCCGTCCGCGTGCCCATCGACAGACTCGCCGGCGGGCAGCTCGTCCTTGTACGTGAACGGCAGGTTGCTGAACTCGGCGAGCGACGCGACATTGTCGGGCGCGTCGGCCAGCTTGTCGGCGTAGAAACCGCCCGCGGCACGCAACTCAGCGAGCAGGTGGTTGAGCTTCTCGAGCTGGCGCGACTCAAGCTCGGCGCGGTCGAGTCGCTCCCACGCGCGGCGTTCTTCATAGGTCGAAAGCGGCATGTCTTCAGCATACCCCGGATCAATGCCGGGCGGGTAGGACCGCCGCGGTCTGCGGCGTGCCGATGCACATCAGCGATTTCTCTGTGCGGACGTACAACCGGTTGCCGGCGACCGCCAGGGTCGCCTCGGTTGGCTCGCCCAGGTTGTTGCGGGCGAGCACGCGGCAGCCGTCGCGGTCGGCGGCCAGGGCCACCGCTTCGCCGTCCATCGACACGTTCCACACGACGTCGCCCACCGCCACCGGCGAGGCAAAGTACTTGCCGCCCAAACGCTCCTGCCACAGCTGCTTGCCGGTGCTGATATCGAAGCCGGCCACCGAGCCTCGTTCGTGCCACACCACCAGCATGTCGCCCAGCGCGAGCGGCGTCGGCACGTAGGGCGCGCCGCGGCCGATCTCGACCGCGACCTCGGCCGCCTTCGTACCCGCTTGCGGGGGCCGCACGCCGACCAGCAACTTGCCGCCGCCGCCGCTGCCCGACGACTCGAACACCAGGCCGCCGGCGTAGATCGGCGAGCTGACGCAGCGCTGCGGGAAGACCCCGTCGGCCGACCATGCCACCTCGCCGGTCTTCAGGTCGACGGCGTCCATCCGCAGCTCGCTGCTGCCGACCACCAGGGCTTGGCCGCCGGCGGCGGTCGGCACAACGCACGGCGTGTCGTACGACGCCTTGCCGGGCTCGAGCTCGCGCCGCCACTGCTCGTCGCCGCTGTGCAGGTCGGCCGCCAGCACGTACGAGCCCGACTGCTGGTTGCTCGCCAGGTACACGACGCCGTCGACGATGATTGGCGAGCGGGAGTATCCGTGGCTGCTCGAGTAGCCGCCGAGGTCCTTCCGCCACAGCTCCCGGCCCTCGACCGAGTACGCCGCCAGGTAGAACGACTCCGCGTCGGCCCAGCTCACGGCGACCACGCCGTCGGCCACCGCGGGCGTGCCCGACGCGTAACTGTTCAGCGCGTGCAGGTGGGTCGGCTGGCCGGGCTGCTCGCGGCGCCAGAGACGCTTGCCGGAGATCGCGTGGTAGCAGTCGAGGCTGATGCTGGCCGAGTCCGCAGCGGCGGCTACGACGAACAGCCGGTCGCCGGCAATCACCGGCGAGCCGTGCCCCACGCCCCCCAGCTCGACCAGCCACAGCGTGTTGTCGGGCGTCCAGTTGAGCGGGATATCGGCCGCCGGCGCCAGGCCATCGCCGTTGGGCCCGCGGAACCGCGGCCAGTCGGCGCTCGATGGGTGGGGGACGCTTGCGATAAAGGCCAACGCCAGCAGGGGCCGAGTGTATCCACAAAGCATCGGTGTCACCGCCTTCGACTAGCTGCAAAAAACTGCGAGATCTATTTCCCGTACCGCGGCCGGCTCGGCCGCGGGCCCTCGTTTTCAACGCTCGCCCGCGCCGCGTCAAGCAACGCAGGCTTTGCGGGGTCGCTGGAGCAGCGCGGGGTTTGGACCGAATATCCGATCGGAGGGGACAAAACCCCGGCGCACGCCGCTGCTGGTCAGCTGTAATCGCTTAGCTGACAAGCGTTTGCGACAATCCCAATGAGGCCCCGCCGGAGGGTTTTGTCGGCACACCACGGGCAACGGCGTCAGGGGACAAGACCTTCTTGCCTGCCAACCACCATTCCGCGAGCGCGCAGCCCCCCACCTCTACCGACTGAGCTGGTAGTTGGAACGCCGTGGAATGCTCTGCCGCACCCCTTATTAGACCGCGCGGGGCGGCTCGTTTCAGCAACGAAATCGGCGGCGGCATCGATCCGCAGAGCCTGCGGGTGGCACGCCCCCAAGGGCGTGGGGGGTCACCAGCAGGGCAACCACGCCCTGTCAGGGCGTGCCACCCGAATCCCTCATCGGCGGCGGGGCGTTAGTCCCCGCTTCGGCCCGGTGGGTGGCCCTCACCGCTACCGGAACAGATCGACCGAGAACGTCGCGTTGCTGGCGACCGGGAGCAGTGGGCGGGCGGCGCGGCCGGTGGCGGAGCGGCCGCCCGGGAAGTACTCGAAGCCCAGGAAGGCGTCGACCGTGCCGGTGTCGGCGGGCATGATGAAGTTGGCCTGCCCGGTCAGCGCCAGGTAGTCGGTCAGCGGCACGCGGAAGTCGGAGCCGAACACCATCATCGCGTCGCGGCGGGGCCAGTCGCCCAGCGCGGCGTTCGCCTCGGCGTGGCCGTCGGCCAGGCCGACCCAGCCGCGCACCGCGCCGCCGGTCGGCCAGGCGTGGCGCCAGAACAGGCTCGCCTGGTTGATCGGCCGCAGGTAGACGCCGGTCCCTCCGAACGAGCCGGCGTCGCCGTGCCCGTGCAGCATCGCCATCACGCCGACTCGGTCCTGGCAGCCAAGGTCGAGGCCCCACTCGCCGCGCCACTGGCCGAGGAAGAAGTCGTCGTAGTAGTCCTGCCACAAGAGGTCGTAGACGATGCTCCAGTGCACGCCGATGTCGGTGTGCTGGAACACGCCGAGGGTCGTGAACGACTGCAGCCGGCTGCTCGACCCCTCGACGCGCTCGACCACCTGCACGGCGTTGTCGGTCGCCACGACCGCCGTGCCAACCTGCCAGCCAAGGGTCGAGTCGTCGCTGACGAGTCGGCCGTAGTTGAGCGCGACCCGCGCGCCAAAGTGGGCGTTGATCCCAAAGTCCTGCGGCTGCTTCGAGCCCTCCAGCCCAGCGAAGAGCGACCAGTCGTCCCGGCAGCGGGCGGCGCAGGCGGAGCCCAGCGTGAAGTTGACCGGCAAAACGTCGACGGGCGAACCGTCGATCGGCGAGTAGTCGACCGGCGTCACGGCGGCGTCGACGATGGGCGGCGGCGTAGGGAGCAGCAGGCAAGCCTCGCCGGCCTGGGCGAGCAGCCGCATGCCGCCGAGCAGGGTCGCGGCGCACGCCACGACGCGGGCAGTGGTCATCGGAACACGCATCCCTACAGCTCCAACGCGAGAGGTCAGATCGTCAAAGCAGCCATCCCTGCTGCTGGCGTCAATGGCGATTGTGGACTCGCCTGACTTCTATTGTTTCGAACAGTGGGGCGTCAGCGGATGACGGGAATCCACTTATCCAGCCGTGCGGTTCGGTGCACGGTGGCAATCTGTGCGGGCGCCTGCTAGGTCAGCTCGTCCATCAGGCGGTCGAGTGCCTGCATCTGATCGTTCACCCGACTCTCGAACTCTGCGTGGCTGAGCCACAGCTTGAGCGAGGCTACCGACTCCGGGCAGATCTGCGTGCCGGCCTCGCTGTCGAGGATCCCGAGCACCTTCTCTTGGGGCATCCCTTCGCGGTAAGGCCGCGAGGCGGTCATCGCCTCGTACATGTCGGCGACGCACAGCAGGCGGGCGCCGATCGGCAGCTCCGCCGCCGGGATGCCGCGGTGGTAGCCGCGGCCGTCGAGTTTCTCGTGGTGCGCGGCCGCGACGTCGGCCAGGTCCTGGAAGCAGCCGGCGCGGACGAGGATGTCGTGCGTGTACCGGGGGTGCCGCTTGAGCTGTGCAAACTCGTCGTCGGTCGGCCGGCCCGGCTTGTCGAGCACCGCGTTGGAGACCCCCAGCTTGCCGAGGTCGTGCAGCAGCGCCATCCGCCGGATCGCCCGCTGCTCGGCCGGCGTGAAGCCGAGCCGCTCGCCCATGCCGACCGCGATCCGCGCCACCTCGTCGGAGTGGCGGAAGGTCCACGGGCTCTTGGCGTCGACCACTTGGGCGAAGCCCTCCGCCACGCGGTCAACCCCGAGTTCGTCGATCATCATCACGCGGTCGTCCGGCTCGTACTGGGTCACTAGCTGGTCGGGCTCGCCCGAGCGGAGGTCGGCCCACAGCCGGTCGTCGGCAGGGAGCGCGGCGAGCAGTTCGACCAGGGCGGGCTCGAACCAGCCGCCGCTCCGCGTGGCGGCCATCGCCAACGCCGCGTCGCGGCCGAGCTGGGCGTGGAACACCTCGAAGGTCTGCGCCAGGCCGGCGATCCGCGCCAGCGGCGAGATCTCCAGCCCCTGACGCCCCTCGGGGTGGCCCTGACCGTCCCAGTGCTCGTCGAGGTGCGTGATGGCGAGGGCGACGCCGTCGCTGAAGCCCATGCCGCGGGCGATCTCGGCGCCGCGCTCGCAGCGGGTCTCAACCAGCTGCTGAGCGCCCTTGGGTCCCTTGAGCAGCATCGCCGCAATCTTGAGCGCCCGCTGGACCGGCGAGCCCTCTGGCGAGACCTGCTTGGTGAGGAACTTGAAGCTCTCGGACATCTTCGGCCAGTCAACCGACTTGAGGTCGCGTTTGACGGTGCGGTCGTCGGCGCCGAACAGGTAGCACATCTTCGACGCGTTGCTGCTGCAGCCCAGGTCCTTGAGCAGCAGCGCGTAGAACAGGTCGGAGCGGTCGGCGACCGGCAGCCCGAGCAGCTCCGCCAGCCGCATGCCGATCAGGCAGGTCCGCGCCGCGTGCCCGGCCGGCTGGCCCTCGGTGATGTCGAGCGCGTACGACAGCGCCGCGACCAGCCCGGACATCTTGACCTTCCGCTCAACGTCCGGCGAGAATCCGACCGCGATCGGCGAAGTGAGTTCGGGGGTTAATGACGCGGGTGCGCGGGCCATGGGGATAACAGGGCTCGAGGGGGGTGGGAATCCGAACGGCGATTACCCGCAGAACCACGGGGCTAAGAAAGCCTAGGACACCTGGCGCGTGCTTGTGGCGCCGGAAGATCTCGCGCCCCGCGAATCGATGGCCCCCCCGGCGCGACGCCGCTACAACCGGCCCCACCCACCCCCTCCGTTGAGGAGAACGCCGCGCCTACCCGCCGACGGGCGCGCTAGGTCGCGACCGCGACCTCTTCGCCGCTCGCCTCGCGGTGGTCTTCGGCCTGGTCTTGGTCGACCAGGATCCGGTCGGTCGCGACGTGGTAGTGCGGGTCCTCCGACACGTTCACCTCGACCAGGCTGCTCGCGCGGTCCAGCAGCCTGCGGCACTCGGCGCTGAGGTGCGTCAGGTGCAGGCGCTTGCCCTGCTGCTCGTACTTGTCGGCCAGGAAGTTGATCGCCTCGAGGGCCGACTGGTCGTACACGCGGGTGTAGTAGAAGTCGATCACGACGTCGTCCGGGTCGTTCTTCGGGTCGAACAGCTCCTTGAACGACGAGGTCGACGCGAAGAACAGCGGCCCGTGCAGCTGGTAGATCTTGCTGCCGAACTCGTTGTGCTTGACGTCCGCGCCGATGTGCTTGGCGTGCTGCCAGGCGAACGCCAGGGCCGAGGCGATCACGCCCAGGATCACCGCGGTCGCCAGGTCGTGCATGATGGCGGTGTAGCCGGCCACCAGCACCATCACGGCGTAGTCGGTCGCGGGGACCTTCGTGGCCATGTGCAGCGAGGCCCACTCGAACGTGCCGATCACCACCATGAACATCACACCGACCAGCGCTGCCATCGGGATCATCTCGATCCAGGGCGCCAGGAACAGCACGATCAGCAGCAGGCCGACCGCCGCCACGATGCCCGACAGCCTCCCGCGTCCGCCGGAATTGACGTTGATCAGCGACTGGCCGATCATCGCGCACCCGCCCATGCCGCCGAACAGGCCGCAGGTCAGGTTGGCCAGGCCCTGGCCGATGCACTCGCGGTTGCCCTGGCCGCGGGTCTCGGTGATCTCGTCGATCAGGGTGAGCGTCATCAGCGACTCGATCAGCCCGACCGCCGCCAGGATGCAGGAGTACGGCAGGATGATCCACAGGGTCTTGAGCGAGAGCGGCGGGACCGTGTACTCCCAGAAGAACAGCCGCGGCAGCCCGGCGCTGAGGCTGACGGACTCTGGGGTGATTTCTTGCGCGGCGAGCGCCGCCTCGGCGGCCTCGGCCTCGGTCTTATCCTGCACAGCGCCGTGCTCCTCACCGGCAGCGGCGAGCTTTGATTTGGTCACCAGCATGTCGCTCACCGTCAGCACGACGTTCGACTGGTTCTTGGCGGCCAGGCTGGGGTCGAGCGAGCGGTTTAGGCCGGTCGCCGCCAGGGTCACGACCAGGATCGCCACCAGCGAGGCCGGCACCGCCTTGGTCAGCTTCGGCAGCAGCCAGATGATGGCCATCGTCAGCCCGATAAGCCCGAGCATGATCCACAGCGCCGGCCCCCGCATGTAGGCGGCCTGGCCGAGTTCGTTGATCGTTTGGAAGCTGCCGAACTGGGCCATGAAGATCACGATCGCCAGGCCGTTCACAAAGCCGAGCACCACCGGGTGCGGCACCATCCGGATCAGCTTGCCGAGCCGCCCGATGCCGACCGCGATCTGAAACAGCCCACACAGCATCACGGCCGGGAACAGGTACTCGACGCCGTGCTGCGCGACCAGCGTCACGACCACGACGGCCATCGCGCCGGTGGCGCCCGAGATCATGCCGGGCCGGCCGCCGAACACCGCGGTGATCAGCCCCAGGAAGAACGCCGAGTAGAGCCCGATCACCGGCGAAACGCCCGCCACGAAGGCGAACGCCACGGCCTCGGGCACCAGCGCCAGGGCGACCGTGATGCCCGAGAGGACATCGTTCTTGAAGTTGCGTTCTCGGGAGGCAAACAGGTCGAGCATAGTTGGTCTTTGTCGCTGCGGTTCGGTGGCTGCCCCGGCAGCCCATGGCACGCGGCTGAGCGCAGAACGAGCCGCGGTCTGCTCGCAAGAACAAACCGAGAACCATCCAAGCCAGGCCGAAGTGAGGGGCAGCTATCGGGCAGGTAGCGTTTAGGTAGGTAGTCGCCGCGGGGAGGGCCTGCTCAGCGGTTGATTGGAGCAGAACCGCAGTGCGCGGCGGGCGGGTCGAACCAAGCGGCAAGCCGCCCGGAACGGGTCTGCCAGTATAGTTCGCCCCCGGTGGCGGAGATAGGGAGAATTGCGGTGTACGCAACGGCGGTGGCCCTGAATGCAGAGCAACGCAAGAGCCATTGGCAGGGCACGAGCCCCGGGCGTCAACCGGGGACTCAGGCCCGTTCCGCCCCATTGCTGGGATCCCTCTGGCTTCAGCCAGGGGTTATCGATCGAGAGATTAGCGAAACCGCCCGCTCACCGCTCGATATGATACTGCTCAATCTTCCGATAAAGCGTCGCGCGGCCGATGCCTAGCAGCTTGGCCGCCTCCGGCACGTTGTCGGAGGTGCGTTTGAGGGCCTCGATGATGAGCTTCTTCTCCCACTGGTCGATCTGCAGGGTGTCGAGCTCCTCGCGGCCCGAGTCGCGGAGGGCCAGGTCGCCGGGCTCGATCTCGTCGCCGTCGGCCATCACCACGGCGCTGTCGATCACGTTGCGGAGCTGCCGCACGTTGCCGGGCCAGCGGTACTCCAGCAGCCGGTGCACCGCCTTGCTGCTGAGCCGCAGGCCGGGGCGGCCGTGCTGCTTGCGGAAGTGGTCGAGGAAGAACTCGACCAGCCGGCCGATGTCGTCGTCGCGGTCGCGCAAGGGAGGCAGGTACAGCTCGAACACGCTCAGCCGGTAGTACAGGTCCTCGCGGAATTTGCCTTTGCGGACGTAGTCCTGCAGGTCCTGGTTGGTGGCCGCCACGACCCGCACGTCGACCGAGATCGGCTCGGTGGCGCCGACCGGCAGGAACGGGTGCCCCTCCATCACGCGGAGCAGCTTGGCCTGGCCCTCGAGGGTCATCTCGCCGACCTCGTCGAGGAACAGCGTGCCGAGGTCGGCCTGCTGGAAGTAGCCGGTGTGGTCGCGGTCGGCGCCGGTGAACGAGCCCGCCTTGTGCCCGAACAGCTGGCTCTCCATCAGGTCGGCCGGGATCGCCGCGCAGTTGACCGACACCATCGGCCGCTCGGCGCGGGGACTGGCGCGGTGGATGGCGCGGGCGACCAGCTCCTTGCCGGCGCCGCTCTCGCCGCGGACCAGCACGCAGCCGGCCGCGCGGGCGACGCGGCTGATCTTGTTCTTCAGCGCCAGCATCGGTTCGCTCTCGCCGATCAGCTCGTCATAGCCGGGCGAGGTGCTCACCAGCCGCTCGTAGTTGGAGCGCATTGAGTTGAACTGCATCGCCCGGGCGAGCGCGGTCACCACGATGTTGGCGACCGAGATGATGAAGTCGAAGTCCGACTGGCGGAAGCGGCCCGCCTCGAGGTAGACGTGGATGGCGCCGAGGGTGTTGCGCTCGCCCTCGGGGCTGCGTTTGACCAGCGGCGCGCAGATGGCGTCGGCAAAGTGCTCGAGCTTCTCGGTCGCGTCCTTGCCGCCCTGGTTGGCGACCCACACCGCGTGCCCCTGCTTAGAGACCAGCTCCGTCAGCGACGGGCTGAGCGACACGCGGCTGGCGGCGTCGGTCGGCAGCACCATCTTGGGGCGCAGCTCGCCCTGCTCGTTGAGCCACAGGAAGCCGACCACCGACGCGCTGGTGCGGGTCTTCAACAGGTCGAGCGCCGTGTGCACGACCTGGTCGGTGTCGCCGCTCCCCAAGAGGCGGATGCAGAGCTGGTACAGCAGCATCAGCTCCTTGACCTGCTCGGCGTTGGGCAGCCCGGTCAGCGAGGCCTCGTTGAGCGAGTTCTCGCTGACCTCCATGTTCTGGACGATCGTCTGCGTAAGGCTGGCGGCGTCGTCCTCGGCGGTGAGCGGGTCGGCGCTCTGGTGGAACTCCAGCTCGGTCGCGCCGATCTTGACCGTGTGCCCGTCGGCCAGGGTCGCCTCGGCCACCTTCTGCCCGTTGACGAAGGTGCCGTTGCGGCTGTCGGCGTCGGCGATGACCCAGGCTTCGTCGTCGAGCCGCACGATGGCGTGCACGCGCGAGCAGATGCGGTCCTGCAGCGCGACCTGGCAGTCGCCGCCGCGGCCGACGAGGTTCTCGACCTCCGCGTCAAGCGGCAGGTTGTCGCCGATCTGTTCGCCGTTGAGGACCGTGAAATAGGCGTACAACGCAGTGATCCGGCCGTTGGGGTGATCTGATTCCGTCTCATTATGATACCCGTCGTGTGGGTATTCGGGAATCGATCTTCGTCGGATCTGCGGGCCTGGCGGCTTCGCCAGCCGTCAGGGTCGTCCCAACCGGAAAAACCGCAATGGCCCCGCCTGGAGGATCAGATCTTGTAGTTGACCTCCGGCTTCAGCGCGTCGGACTCCTCGTTCTTGATGCGCAGGCTGGGCGCTTCCATCGTGACCGTGGTGTGCGGGGCGACGCTCTTTGTCAACCAGACACTCGACCCGATCACCGAGTGCGCGCCGATCACGGTCCGGCCGCCCAGGATCGTGGCGTTGGCGTACACCACCACGTGGTTCTCGATCGTCGGGTGGCGTTTCTGGTCGCGGACCAGCTGGCCGTTCTCGTCGGTCGGGAAGCTGACGGCGCCCAGGGTCACGCCCTGGTAGATCTTCACGTGGTCGCCGATCTCGCAGGTCTCGCCGATCACGACGCCCGTGCCGTGGTCGATAAAGAAGTAGTCGCCGATGGTCGCGCCCGGGTGGATGTCGATGCCGGTCTTGGAGTGGGCCCACTCGGCCATGATGCGGGGAATGAACGGGATCTCGAGCTTGTAGAGCTCGTGCGCCAGCCGGTGGACGGTCACGGCTTCGAGGCCCGGGTAGCAGAAGATCACCTCGGCGGGGCACTTGCACGCGGGGTCGCCGTCGTAGGCGGCCTGGACGTCGGTGGCGAGCTGGGCGCGTATCTGCGGCAGGCGGTCGAGGAACTCGAGCACCTTCGCCTGGCCGAGGGCCTCGAAGTCGGTGTCGTCGTCGCAGTGCCCGCCCGCCTCGTGCAGCAGGGCGCGGCCGACCTGCTTGGTGAGCTGGTCGTGCAGCCGGTCGACCAGGTCGCCGACGTAGTACTGGATGTTGCCGTGGTGCAGGCCCTCGCGGCGGCGGTACCCGGGGAACAGGATCTCCTGCAGGTCGGACACCGCGTCGATCACGGCCGCCTCTTTGGGCAGCGGGCAGTGGTCCAGGTGGTTGATGATCGCGTGCTGGCTGTAGGTCTCAACCAGCCGGTCGGTAAGCCGGGGGAGCCGCTCTTTGAGTCGGAAGTCGGTCGCCATGGAATCAGAGGCTCCGCTCTGGGGTCGGGCGGCGCGCGGTAGTCGCCGCCGTGTCGTAGTAGAAGATAGCGAGAAGCCGGCCAGACGGCGCGGCGGATCCCGCTCGGTAGACATAGAAGGCCCAGCTCAAGCCGCGTGGCTCAAGCCGGGATCATACACAGACAGCTGTGGGGCGGGGCGACGTTCATCGGGCCAATTCTAGGCGTTAAGATCGGTAGAATCCAACCTCTAGGTAGCCTTTCGGCAGTTGGGGGCTGGTGAATTGAGCCTTTCCAGGCCCGGCGGGTTCGCGGCACGTGGCTCTGCTAGCTGCTACAGGGTGCTCTGCTAGCTGCTAGTTGTCCGCTGCCATACCGCCAGATCGGCCCGGCGGGCGTACCCCATCCGCTCCCAGAATCGAGCCGCGGCCTCGTTCTCGGCGAAGATCCGCACGTTGCACTTGCCGACCCCCTGCCCCGCCAACGCCGCTAGGCACTCGGCCACCAGCCGCCGCCCCAGCCCCACGCCGCGGGCGCGCTCGTCCACGGCCAGGTGCGAAAGGTAGCCGCGACGGCCGTCGTGCCCACACAGCACCGCGGCGACGATCTGCTGGTCGGAATCGGCGGCGACCAGGCTCAGCCCGGGATTCCGCTCGAGGAACCTGGCGGTCGGGTCACGCTCGTCGGTCTCGTCGACGCCGACGCCGGGGGTCGACACCCACAGCGCGTAGACCGCCGGGTAGTCGTCGATCGTCATCGGCCGGACGCGGAACGTTTCGGAGGCGGCCGGCATGGCGTCAGTTGAGGTTGGGGTCGACCGGCAGGTGAGTGGGCTTCTTGCCGGGAAGCATGATCTCCAGGCCGATGCGGCTGGTGACGCTCCGCCACAGCTCGTCGGGGTCGGCGAAGACCTCGTCGCGGCGGGCGGGCGTGGTGAGCCAGCCGCCGGCCTCGAGCTCCTCCTCGAGCTGCCCGCCCCCCCAGCCGGAGTTGCCGCTGTACAGCCGGAACTCGTGCTCGTCCTGGCGGACCAGCAGGTCAATCGAGCCCCGCTGCAGCGACATGTACAGGCCCGGCAGCACCTGCTTCTCGCCGAGCACCTCGGACGTGTGCAGCGCGATCAGCGGCCCCTGCACCGGCCCGCCGATGTTCATCAGCTGATCGCAGTCGCACGGCTCGGCGTCGATGTGGTCCCAGACCTCGGCGACCGAGCTGTCGCCGGTCCGGTTGAGCACCACGCCGAGGGCGCCCTGCTCGCCGTGCTCCAGCAGCAGCACGACGGTCCGTTGGAAATTCGGGTCCCGCAGGTCACGGGAGGCGGTCAGCAGGTGGCCAGCGAAAGACATAAACAGCGCGGAGGTACGGGCGTGAGGGACGGCTCTCCCGCAATTGTCGCGTCTGAGCGGCGGGCGGGCAAGAACCCGAACCGGAGCGATCGGTGGGCTACCCGGCGAGGTCGCAGCAGACAATCTCCTCGGCGCCGCGCAGGTAGAGCCGCGTCCCCACCAGCGCAGGGCAGCCGTACAGCACCGCGTTCGACCCGCCCGAGAACGGCCGGCACGCCCCGATCACGCGGAACCCGTCGGCGAGGGCGTCGATCAGCAGCAGCTCGCCCCCCTTGCCGGTGGTGAGCAGCCGGTGGTCGGTCGCCAGGATTGGCGCGTAGCCGCCCAACCGGCGGCGGCCCCCCTGCCAGATCGGCTCGAGAGTTTTCGCGTCGAGGCAGTAGAGCTGGTCCTTCACACAAAAGACCCGCCCGGCCGCGACGACGGGGGTGCTCATATCGGGCTGCAGCTTGCGGAAGCGGGCGGCCGGTTCGTCGATGATGCAACCGGAGTCGTCGAACGCGTGCAGGCGGGCGCCGTTGTTCTCGCTCACCAGCAGCAGCCTGCCGTCAACTAGGGCTGGCGTGGGGACGTTGAAGTCGCCGGGGTTCGGCGGCGTCAGCGTCCACAGCCGGCGGCCGGTTGCCGGGTCCCATCCACCAGCAGAGGTCTTGTCGTAGGCGACCACCTGCCGCACCCCGCCGAGTGTCATGAGCCGCGGCGACGCGTACGCGTGCCGACCGCCGGGCGACTGCCAAACCGGCTCGCCGTTTGCTGCGTCGAGCGCCGCCAGCGAGGCCTCCGGCGCGCCGGGGTTCACGATCAGCACGCCGTCGACTAGCAACGGAGTGGAGCAGGTCCCCCACACCAGCTCGCCCTCGGCGGCGAACATGAGTCGCAGGTTGGTCTCCCACAGGCGCAGGCCAGTCGCTAGCTCGACGCAGACCAGATCGCCGAAGGCGCCCATCAAGAACACGCGGTCGCCGTCGATGACCGGCGTCGCGCGGGGCAGGTTGTCGTAGTCCAGCGTGCCGAGCGCCGGGTACTCGATCGTCCACAACGGCGTGCCGTCGCGAGCGGAGTAGCAGCGCCAGGCGTCGAGGTTGTTGGAGGGGTCGCGGTCGCCGATGACCACGTACTCGGAAGTAGCGGCGATGCCCCCCATGCCGGGCCGCAGCAGCGGCTGCCGCCAGACAACGGTCGGATCCGCGGAGAGAGACTCGGGGAGCCACGCCACCCGCCCGTCGCGCGTCGGGCCGAGGAAGTCGCACCACGCCTGTTGGTTGACCGCCGCTGCGTCGGTGTCGGTCGGCTGGTCGGCCGGCTTCCGATGATGCTCGAGGTACTCCTCGTCCGGCTCCACGAAACCGAGCATCGTCTCCAGCGCGATCAGCAGCTTGGGGTCTGCGGCGACCGACCGCAGCGTCTGCCGCACGGACTCCGCCTGCGGCGCGGCGACCCGGTCGGTCAGGAAGGCGGTGATGAACGGCACGGGGCCGGTCTCACCAACGACGCGGAGGTCGCCCTTGTTGATCGTGCCGCACCCCTCCAGCAGCGGCGCCGCGTAGCTCGAGATCACCGCCGCGGCGTGCTCGCTGTCGCCCCACTCGATGATCTTGCACGCGCCGTCACTGCAGGCGGTGCTGATCTCGGCCTGCTGGGCGTCGACGACCTGCACGCCCGACTGCTTCAGCAGCTCGCGCGGCGCGGCGAACTTCTCGTCGCATTCCTGCGGCCCGAACAAGATCCGGTAGCCCTTCAGGTCGGTCACCTGCTGGGCCGGGTCGGCGCTGCGGACCACGATTAGGCCGTGCTGCGTGACGTCGCCGGACTTGTCGGTCAGCCGCCCCACGGCCGTGACGCTGTAGCCCGCCTTGCCTGCATCCGAACGGACCACCGAGTCCTTGCCGATGATCAGGTCGGCGTGGTCGCAGTGGTCCTTCTTGAGGGCGGCCGCGAGCGACTCGGCGAAGGTCACCGTGACCGGCACCCCTAAGGCTTGCTCGAGGCGTTCGCCGAGCACCTCGTACTTGCGCTGCGCGTACCCCTCGACGCAGGGGCAGGAGAGCGGCGCGGCGAGCGGGTCCATCACCACCAGCGAGAATGCATCGGCCGCGGGGCCGGACGAGACGTCGGCCCCCGACGCCTGACCAGCCGCCAATACGGCGAACGCGACGAGGGCTGTGAAGTTGCGCTGCATGGGATTCCTTCGGTCTTGAGGCCAATAAAAAAACCCGCGGCCCGATCGGCCGCGGGTTTGGTTTTATTGGACGGCTAGAACGTCTCTACCACGTCGACGGACCCTGTCGCCATGGCGGCCTTCGCGCTGGCCTCGACCGAGCCGACCTCGGTGTACTCCGACTCCTCGCCGTCGGTCAGCCGCTCCATCAGCACGATGTGGTCGCGGGTGATGTCGAGCATGTAGACCCGGTCGCCCGACTTGTCGACCGCGATCGACACCTTCTTGCAGCCCGGCACGATGTCGACCTTGCCGACCAGCTCGATCAGCTCGCCCCCGGGCGTGTAGCGCTTGATGCGGCCGGTGCCGGACTCGGCGGTGTAGACGGTGCGTTCGGGGCCGATCGCGACGTTCATCGGGTTGCAGCAGCTGCCGAAGCCTTCGAGCCCTTCGCGGGCGCCGTGGCCCCACTCGCCGAGCTCTTCGCCGGTGGTGCTGAGGTGGTACACGCGGTGCCGCGAGTTCTCGGCGACGTACACGCCGTTCTCACAGCACTGCACGTCCATCTGGCCGCAGCAGCCCCGCAGGCCGGTGGTAATTACCTCGCCACCGGCAAACTGGTGGTCCATCTTCCAGACGCAGAAGCCGTAGCCGGCCGCCTCGCGGGTCGCGACGAACACCTCGCCCGCCGCCTCGCTGATCGAGGCGACCGCCGCCGAGCTCTGCAGCGAAGCCGTGACCCGCTCGTTGAGCTGTTCCTCGGTCATCTCAGCGCCGCCGAGCTGCTTGACGATGTCCGCCCACTGCTTGACCATCCGCTCGGCATTGGCGATCTGGACGTCGAGCGCTTCGGGGGCCTCTTCGTCGGCCTCTTCGAGCTCAGCCTTCTGCTCCTTGAGCTTGGCCAGCCGGTCGTCGTACTGCTTGCTCATCCGCGAGTACGACTCGACCGACTTTTTCTGCTGTTCAATGATCTGCTGCTTAACCTCTTCGCGCCGCTCGGCGCCCTCGTTGATGTGCGGCCCGTCGGCCTCGAGCAGCACCTTGCCGCTCGCGTCGAGACGCAGCAGCTTGCCGTCGCCGGCGACGTACACGTTGCCGTCCGATCCAACGTTGATCGCTTCAGGGTCGACCGGCAGCGACCAGGAGGTCTGGAACTCGCCGTCGGCCGAGAACAGCCGCACCTCGCCCCCGTCGCCGACGCAGGCCGCCAGCACGGTCCCATCGGGGGTCAGGCAGAAGCTCTTGAGGCTCGCCTCGGTCAGGTCAGACGGGTTGATGCTGATCACCTTGGTCTGCTTGTGCGTGGGCCGCGCGACCGCTGCCTGCTGGTCTGCCGCCGGCTGGGCATCGGCGCCCGCGTGGACCTCGCAGGCCTCGTCCTCGCATGCTTCGTTCTCGCAGGTCTTGGCGTCGCAGGCGGCTGCCTGATCGGCCTGCCCCGCGACCGCTGGCGTCACGACGACAGCGGGCACGCTAAGCCGAATCATCGGCTGCGCTGCGTCGTTCGCCGCTTCCTCCTCGGCCAGCAGCGTGGTTTCTAACCACCCGCCGCCGACAATCACTAACAGGGCAAGCATCCCGCAGAGCAGCTTCGCAGAAGATCGCATGGCAGAGGCTCCGTCTCTCAAAGGGTAAACCCGAGGCGAGGACCACATCGGTCGGCTCGCAGGAAGGCTAATCGCACGAACGTCAGAAGTCATGCGATCGGCCTGCGTCTAGACGCATGTTCTACCCGTTTTGTTGCCTTGATTCCTCTGCAATTGGCCAAGAACGTCCGAAATCGCCCTGCCCGACAACGGCGAGGCGCCAGCCTAAATAGTGGCGCAGGAGCAGATGCAACCGGGGCGAACCACACGGGCGTGGTTGTGAGAGGCCTCCGACTGGGGGGGCGTTCGCGACGACCAATGCCCGTCGCTGCTAGCGGGTCGCCACCCGTTCGGTGCGGAGGGTCGACTGGGCGCGGAGCACCTGGCCGCCGGTGAATCGTGGCGCAACCAGCGCGTTGCGGCTGAGCGGCACGGCGACTTCGACCGTCACCTGTTCGGTGTCGCGGGTGATGGTCGATGGCGTGACCGTGACCACCACGTCGCGGGCGCCGACGACGCCCATGATCCGGTTGGCCTCGTTCTGGGCGTCGGCCGCGGTGGCGCCCGGCACGATCGCCAGCCGGGCCGCCTCGTAGGCGGCGTTGTCGGCGGTGTGCCGGATCACGTTCAGGCGGCTGAACTCGAACATCGAGAAGATCACCAGGAAGAACAGCGGCGCAATGATCGCAAACTCGACGACCACCGCCCCGCGGCGCTCGCCGCGTGCCCGACGAAGTTGATTGCTGCTCTTCATGGCGTTTACTCCGTCAGCAGGACCGGCAGCGTGCGGGCGATCTCGCGGAACACAGCGCTGAGGTCCGAGGTGGTGTCGGCGTGGAAGTGCCGGCCGCCGGTCTCGGCGGCGACGGCCCGCATCCGCGCCTGATCGGCTCCGGGGCTGAAGGTCACCGTGTGCACGGTGATGTCGTCGCCAGAGGCGGTGCGGGCGGGGACGATCGGCTCGAAGCCGGAGTTGTGCAGGCCGTCGGTCATCAGCACGACCGTCTTGAGCGCGAACGGTCGCGCGCCCGCGCCGGCGATGCAGCGCAGCCCCTCGGCCAGGCCCTCGCCGATGGCGGTGCTGCCGCCGATGCCGTTCTGCATGAAGGCGTCCATCTGGCCTTCGATGGCGGTGTAGTCGTCGGTCAGCGCGACGCGGGTGTCGGCGACCTGGAAGTCGAGGTTGCCGCCGCCGCAGCGGACGCGGTTGCGGCTGCTGTAGCTCACCAGGCCGACCCGCTCGTGCGGGAAGGTGAGGTCGAGCTCCGCCAGGAACGCCGAGACCGCCTGGTCGAGCGCGGCGAAGCGGGTGTTGTTCCGCAGCGGGCCGCAGTTCTGCCCGTTGCCGCCGCCACGGTCGGTGGCGCGGAGTCCCATCGAGCCGGAACGGTCGATCACCAGCACGATGTCGCGGTCGAGCATGGTGCTGGTGGCGGTCGAGGTCGGCTGGAAGTTGTTGACGCCCATCAGGCCGCCGAAGAACAGGTTGACCGGGCCGGCGGCCGAGCCGGCCGTGCGCAGGCCGTCGACGTGGACCGCGTTGATCGGGTCGCCGCCGTTGGCGAAGACAAACCGGCCGGCGGCGTTCTCGGTCGAGAGCCCGAACTGAACGTTCGCGTCGGCGACCGTCATCGGCTGGCTGCCGACCGTGTTCTGCAGCGCGGCGTCGCGGGCGGCGGCGCGGGCGGTGGGGATGTCCTGCGACATCGAGAGCGTCTTGGCCCCGGCGCGGGCGGCGGAGTCGGTGGCGGTGCGGAGCTCGGTGCGGACCAGCTGCATCCACGCGACGTCGATCGCGAAGGCGGCCATCATCGCGAACACCGGCAGCAGCACGGCCACCAGCACCATCACGGCGCCGCGGCGACGATTCTTGTTGGCTTGGGGTCGGAGCGTCATCGGCTACAGCTCCTTCATCATGACGGCGGTCGACTGCAGCTGCCGGCCGCGGAAGAACCGGGCGGGCAGGATCGCGTTCGCGTCTGTGGCGGCGGTCACCTGCACGCGGACGTACTCGCCCTCGGCGATGCCGGCCAGCGGGCCGGGCAGGATCTGGGTCGCGCCGCCGTTGACCCGGCGGTCGGTCAGGATGCCGGCGCAGACGGTCTGGACGTCGGCGTCGGTGGCTCCGGGCGACAGCGCGGTGTGGGCGCCCTCGTAGGCGGCCACCGCCAGCGACTGCTTCAGGAAGATCATCGTGCAGCACTCCAGCATGCCCAGCAGCAGCAGGAGCAGCATCGGCAGGCAGACGGCGAACTCCGCCGCGGCGACGCCGCGGCGGGTGGTCGGCCGGGGCCTGTGGGATCGGGTGGGGCGGGCGAGCATCGCTAGCTCCGGAGGGCTCGGTGTCTAGTTCGGTCCGGCGGGGCGGCTAGTTGTTGGACGACGGCTGCGAGGGGCTCTCCTGCAGGCCCGACGCCGACTCGGCGTCCGCCACCCGCTGGATCACCAGGTTCATGTCGTCGGCCAGGCCGCGCCAGAAGTCGCCGCCGCGGAAGTTGACCGGCTCGGGTCGTTCGCCGGCGGCCAGCTTGCGGGCAACCTGCCGCAGCCGGAAGACCGGCCCGGTGAACTTGTTCGAGAGCTTGACCGTGTCCATCACGAAGATCGGCAGCATGCAGACCAGCACCAGCAGCAGCGGGGCGTACCGCCACCAGGTCTCGCTGAGGATCGTGGTCAGCGGGCTGAACGGGTCGCTCATCCAGGTCAGCAGGAACGCGATCGCCGTGGCGGCCGCGGTGAACACCACCCACTGGCCCACGATCCGACGGGTCAGCGCACCCTGCACCTCGGGGTCAATGAAATGGGTATGACGCTGGTTGTCACGCTGGGCCATCTGGGAACTCCGGAAACGCTGGTTGGCGCTACGAGGACGGTATCCACAATCACTGAAAACTAGGTCCCGGGCGGGCGCAGCGCCCCAATTGCTTGCCGCGGGGGGCGAATACCCGCTAGCGGCGGCCGGACGCCCGGCAAAAGCCCTCCAGAGCGTTCATCTTGACCCCCTCTTAGAATCGCAATAAACTTCTGCGCTGCTAGGAGTTGCGCGCTTTCGCGCCCCCCGGACCCGGGGGACCTAGCAGAACTGCGCCACCGGACTAGGCCCGCTCAGGGCTCGGTTGGGGCGTCGTCCAGCCAACGAGAACACCCTACCGCCCAAGGCGCCCCGTCGATTCGCCTAGCCGTGGCGGCACTGCTTACCCTGCGAAATCATGGATATTTTGGAACGCGTTTGGGAAGTCCTCTCGGGGATTGTCAACGCCATTCTCGGCCGCTTCGAGCGGCTGATCACCAGCATCTTCGGCTCGGCCAACGCCCGCTACCTAAAGCGGCTGCAGCCCAGGGTCGACGCGATCAATGCGCTGGAGCCCAAGTACGAGGCGATGAGCCACGACGAGCTGCGCGAGCAGACCACGCTCTTCCGCCAGCGTCTGGCCAAGGGCGAGACCCTCGACGACATCCTCGTCGAGGCGTTCGCCGTCTGCCGCGAGGCGGGCAAGCGGTTCCGCAGCATGCGGCACTACGACGTGCAGCTGCTCGGCGGCATGATCCTTCACGACGGCTCCATCGCCGAGATGGTGACCGGCGAAGGCAAGACGCTGGTCGCGACGCTCGCCGCGTACCTCAATGCGCTGGGCGGCAGCGTGCACGTGATCACGGTCAACGACTACCTCGCCCGCCGCGACATGGAGTGGATGGGCCCGCTGTTCACCAACCTCGGCCTGACGGTCGGCGCGATCTACTCCGGCATGGACGCCGCCGAACGCCAGCACGCCTACGACTGCGACATCACCTACGGCACCAACAACGAGTTCGGCTTCGACTACCTCCGCGACAACATGCGCATGGCCGCCAAGGGGGACGACCGCTTCCCCAAGCACATGCAGCAGAGCCAGGGCCCGCTGACCTTCGCCATCATCGACGAGGTCGACAACATCCTGATCGACGAGGCCCGCACGCCGCTGATCATCTCCGGCCCGGCCGAGGACGACATCACCAAGTACCAGCGGGCCGACAAGGTCGCCCGCGGGCTCAAGAAGGAAGTGCACTTCGAGGTCAAGGAGAAGGAGCACAACGTCAGCCTGACTGACGAGGGCGTCCGCGAGGCGGAGAAGCTGGCCGGCGTGGAGAGCTTCTACACGGCCGGCAACATGCAGTGGCCGCACCTGATCGACAACTCGCTCAAGGCCCACTTCCTCTACAAGCGCGACGTCAACTACGTCATCAACGACGGCAAGATCGTCATCGTCGACGAGTTTACCGGTCGTCTGATGGAGGGCCGCCAGTGGTCCGACGGCCTGCACCAGGCGGTCGAGGCCAAGGAGGGCGTGCAGATCAAGCAGGAGAACCAGACCCTCGCCACGGTCACGCTGCAGAACTTCTTCAAGCTCTACGACAAGCTCGGCGGCATGACCGGCACCGCGCTCACCGAGGCGGGTGAGTTCTGGAAGATCTACAAGCTCGACGTCATCGGCGTCCCCACCAACCGGCCGATGCAGCGGATCGAGAGCCCCGACGTCATCTACCGCAGCGAGCGCGAGAAGTACGTCGCGATCGCCGACGAGATCGAGCGGCTCAACAAGTTCACCACGGTCGAGACCACCGGCGGCGACTGGCACATCGGCAAGCTGGTGCGTGAGACCGAATCGGAGGTCGAGGTCGAGCTGTCCGACGCCACGAAGCGTCGGGAGGTGATCCCGATGAACAAGGTCAAGCACATCCAGAAGCCGGGCCGCCCGATCCTGGTCGGCACGGTGTCGATCGAGAAGAGCGAGGCCCTCGGAGCCCTGCTCAACGGCCGCGGCGTCAAGCACGAGGTGCTCAACGCCAAGCAGCACAAACGCGAGGCCGAGATCGTCGCGCAGGCGGGCCGCCTGGGCGCGGTGACCATCGCCACCAACATGGCCGGCCGCGGCACCGACATCGTCATGGGCGGCAACCCCGAGACCATGGCCTGGGCCGAGCTGCAGAACACCTACGCCTCGCGGCTGGACGTCCCCAACGAGGTCTGGGAAGAACGCGTCGACCACTACGAGAAGCAGTACCAGATGAAGGCCGAGGGCGAGCTGGCCAAGGGACTCGGCGGCTTGTGCGTGATCGGCACCGAGCGTCACGAGGCCCGCCGCATCGACCTGCAGCTCCGCGGCCGCTGCGGCCGCCAGGGCGACCCCGGCTCGAGCCGCTTCTACCTGTCGCTCGAAGACGACCTGATGCGGATCTTCGCCGGCGAGTGGGTCCGCTCGATCCTCACCCGGCTCGGCATGCAGGAGGGCGAGGCCATCGAGAGCAAGATGGTCAGCCGCCGCATCGAGGGGGCCCAGAAAAAGGTCGAGGAACGCAATTTCGAGATCCGCAAGAACCTCCTCGAGTACGACGAGGTGATGGACGAGCAGCGGAAGCGGGTCTACAACTACCGCCAGGCGATCCTCGACGGCGTCAACTGCCGCGACCTGATGCTCGAGATGATCCGCGAGCAGATCGACGACCGCCTCGGCACGATCCTCTCGCCCACCTACGGCGTCGAGACCTTCTCGGCCGCCGCCGGGTCGCTGCTCGGGGCCGAGCTCGACCCCCGCGACTACCGCAACACGCCCTACGAAGAAGCCGAGAAGATCGCCCACGACGAGGCCGAGCGGATGGCCGAGTCGAACGTCCAGGACGCGATCGACGAGAACCTGCCGCAGGACGCCGAGGACGAGTGGAACTGGTCCGCCCTCGCGACCTGGGCCAACACCCGCTACGGCACCAACTACCGCGACCGCGACCTCAAGAAGGTCGGCCGCGACATGCTCGACGAGCGGCTCGTGGACGACGCCCGCAAGTGGGTCGCCGCGGTCGACCTGAGCGACACCGCCCGGTTCCTCGACAAGGACTTCGGCGTCAACACGGCCCGCGGCTGGCTGTGGGACAAGTTCGCCATCCA
This sequence comes from Posidoniimonas polymericola, assembly GCF_007859935.1. Taxonomy (NCBI): domain Bacteria; kingdom Pseudomonadati; phylum Planctomycetota; class Planctomycetia; order Pirellulales; family Lacipirellulaceae; genus Posidoniimonas; species Posidoniimonas polymericola. The sequence goes on from NZ_SJPO01000004.1 coordinate 202,567, forward strand.
GCTGACCGAGGAGGAGGTCGCCGACAAGGAGGCCCACCAGATCACCGAGCTGGCGCACGCCAAGGCCGAGGAGGCCTACGACTCCCGCGAGGCCGAGTACGCCATCATGGCCGCCTTCAACCGGTTCCGCGCCGGCGCCGGCGCCGGCGGTCAGCGCGGCGCGCTCGACCGCGAGGGCCTGGTCGAGTGGGCCAACCGCCGGTTCAACGTCGAATTGTCGCTCGACGACATCAAGAACAAGCAGGGCGAGGAGATCGCCAAGCTGCTGATCGCCCACAGCGCCGACGCCAACAAGAAGGCCCAGGAGGTCTTCACCGAGGCGATGAGCAAGCTCGACACGCTGTTCGCCGGCTCGCAGAACGCCCACGCCGACACGCTCGGCGCCGTCAGCGGGATGAACGGCAAGCTCGACGACCTGGCCAACTGGCTCAAGACCAACACCGGTGCCGAGCTGTCGACCGAGGAGCTCGCCGACCTCGACCAGGAGGCGGCCCGCCGCCGCGTGTCGCAGGCCGTGGAGGACCGCTTCCGCCCCGAGATGCGCCGCATGGAGCGCGGTCTCTTGCTGCAGCTCTTGGACAGCGCCTGGAAGGAGCACCTGCTGGCGATGGACCACCTGCGGTCCAGCGTCGGCCTCCGCGGCTACGCCCAGGTCGACCCGAAGGTCGAGTACAAGCGAGAGGGCATGCGGATGTTCGAGCAGATGTGGGACTCGCTCGGCGCGTACGTGACGGACCTGGTCTTCAAGATGGAGACCCTCGACACCGGCTTCGTCCAGAGCACGTGGGTCGAGCACGCCCAGGAACGCCACGACGCCGGCCCCAGCGCGACCGACATCGCCAAGCAGCAAGAAGCCGGCATCGACGCCAGCAACCAGGGCGAAAAAAAGCCCGAGCCGATCCGCAACCGCGAGGAGAAGGTCGGCCGCAACGAGCCCTGCCCCTGCGGAAGCGGCAAGAAGTACAAGCAGTGCTGCGGAAGAGCCGGCGGGGCTGGATAGACGACCAATTCAGACCACGGAGTTTGTGATGCGAAGCCGGACGACGATAGTTACCTGCGTGCTTTCGATCCCCATCGTCGTGATGGTAGCTCGGTTAGCCTCTGCTCAGCAGACAGCCGGACTGATTCATGATGCTCCTGGTCGAGTCCCCGTCCCCGCGATGGGTGGCCTCCACTTCGAGCCGCTCAAGGTCGATATCAACGCCGAGCCGCGCACCGCGCTCGGTATCCCTTACTCGGTCGAGCGGGCCATGCTGATGGACGGGGTCACGCCCGACGCCTCGTTCCGCGAGCTCCGTCTGGCACCCGAACCAGCGACGCTGCGCGCCTCGCCCCTGCCCCTCCTTCGGCTCTCGCCACCGCTGGAGCTGCGGATCCGGCCGAGCCAGCAACCGCTCGAGCTGCGGATGCCAAGCACGAGCCCGTTCCCGGTGATCGAGGAGTAGCACCGCAGGTCGGGTCACGAACCGCGGATTCGTAGTAGAATAGAAGAAGCGAGACTTTGCCTCACTTCAGGAGACACGCATGTCGACCGTCGAGCACCAAACCGCCAAAGATCAGATGATCGCGATCCTGCAGAACCAGCCAGACGACAGCTCGTTCGACGAGCTGCTGCGGGAGCTGGCCGCGGCGCGTTCGATTGAACGCGGACTGAAGGATGCTGAAGCTGGTCGAGTGGTTTCGAATGACGAGGCCCTGCTCCGGATCAAGTCATGGCGGAGCTGATCTGGACGGAGGAGTCACTCGAATGCCTCAGGCAGATTGTTGACTACCTTGCCGAGCAGAGTCAGGAGGCCGCGGCTTCAGTGACCGAGGGCATCTACTGGAAGGCCCAGGTGCTCGAGCGCTACCCCGAGATCGGGTGGCGGCACGAAGAGACCCCGGACCGCAACCTCCGCTCGCTCGTCTACGGTCACTACCGAATCGTGTACGAACTAATAGAAGTCGACGAAGTCCGGGTGCTGGCAGTCATCCACACCTCGATGGATGTGTCGCGGCTGCGTTTCTAGCTGCTCTCTGACGAATCCTCGATTCCTGCTACGCTGCTCGGGAAAGGATCCCTCGATGCTAGCGTGGCTGCTGAACCTTGTTTACCTGACGCTGCTGACGGCGTTCTCGCCGGTGATTGCCTGGACCGCGTGGCGGACCGGCAAGTACCGGGAGGGGTACGCCGCGAAGCTGCTCGGCCTGGCGCCGGTGCGTGAGGGCGGCCGGCCCTGCGTGTGGCTGCACGCGGTGAGCGTCGGCGAGGTGAACCTGCTGGCGACCACGCTCCGCACGCTCGCGGCCGAGCGGCCCGACTGCGAGTTGGTCATCTCGACCACCACCAAGACCGGCTACGACCTCGCGCAGAAGAAGTACGGCAGCCAGCACCCGGTATTCTACTGCCCGCTAGACTTCAGCTGGGCCGTCAAGCTGGCCATGCGGCGGGTTCGGCCCGACCTCTTGGTGCTGGCGGAGCTCGAGCTGTGGCCGAACCTGATTTCGGCGGCCAGGTCGCACGGCGCGCGGGTCGCCATCATCAACGGCCGGCTGAGCGAGAACAGCTTCAAGGGCTACCGCCGCGTGCGGCCGCTGGCGGCGCGGGTGCTGCGGCAGGTCGACCTGATTGCGGCGCAGGACCAGGCGACCGCCGAGCGGTTCGCGGCGTTGCTGGGGGACAGAGAGCGAGAGAGCATTGCTCCCCCGGCTGACGCCGAGGGCTCTTGGGGAGCGGTCGGCGATCCTGGCGCATCGGGAGCCTCCGGCGTCAGCCGGGGGAGCCGCATCACCGTCACCGGCTCGCTCAAGTACGACGGCGCCGAGACCGACCGCGCAAACGAACGCACCACAACGCTCCGCGGGCTGGCCGGCCTGACCGCCGAGCACACCGTGCTGCTGGCCGGCAGCACCCAGGCGCCGGAAGAGCAGATCGCCATCGATTCCTACCGACGGCTCGCGCAGCAGCACCCCGGCCTGCGGCTGGTGCTCGTGCCCCGGCACCCCGAGCGGTTCGAAGAGGTCGCGGCTCTGCTCCGCGAGAGCGGATTGCCTTGGACGAGGCGCACCCAGATGGAATCCGCACTCCACAATCCGCAACCCGCAATGCCACAGGCCATCCTGGTCGACGTGATCGGCGAGCTCGGCGCGTGGTGGGGCGCGGCCGACATCGGCTTTGTCGGCGGCAGCTTCGGCGACCGCGGCGGCCAGAACATGATCGAGCCCGCCGCCTACGGCGTGGCGACCTGCTTCGGCCCCAACACCCGCAACTTCCGCGACATCGTGCGGCCGCTGCTGGCGGCCGGCGGCGCGGTCGTGGTCAACGACGCCGAGCAGCTCGAGTCGTTCGTTTGGCACTGCCTCCGCGACCGGTCGTACGCCGCCGGCGTTGGAGAGCGGGCCCGCCGGTTCGTGGCGACCCAGCTCGGCGCCACCGAGCGGACGGTCGAGCTGCTGCGGGAACTGCTGCCGGCTGCCGATTCCGCCACGCAACGCGACGCGGCCTAGACGGCGGCGTCTCAACCGCCTTCGGGCTTGGACCAGTGCTCTGCCCCGGGCTGCGTCTGAGGGTGGTCGATGAATCGAGCGAGCTGCTCCAGGTACATCCGGTTGGCGACCCAGTTGTGGTCCTGACCGGTCAGGGGATAGAACTGCTTGGGCTCGTTCGCCTGCCAGTAGAGCCGCTTGCCGTGGTCGTAGGGCACCAAGGAGTCCTCGTCGCCGTGGGCGATCCAGGTCGGGCCGTGGTACTCGGCAATCCGGTCGAATGACGCGAAGCGGTTGTGCATCAACGGCCCCAGCCGCGTGAATGGCAGCAGGCTGTTGGCGACATCCGGAAGCGACGTGAAGGTGCTCTCGAGCACCAACGCCCTGGCGCCGTCGTCCGCGGCGACCTGCACCACGGCGGCGCCGCCGAGCGACCGCCCGTACAGCACGATGTCCGACGGCTCGACCCCTTCTCGGTTGGCGAGCCAGTCCCGCGCCGCCTTGGTGTCGGCGACAAGGCCCGCTTCGCTCGGCCGGCCCTCGCTCTTGCCGTAGCCGCGGTAGTCAAACAGCAGAACGGTGAAGTTGCAGACCTCGTTCAGTTGCCGGGCGACGTGCCAGCGGTCTTCCAGGCTCCCGGCGTTCCCGTGAGCGAACACGACCAACGCCGAGGGCCCCTCAACCGGGCAGTACCACGCGTGGAGCCGCTGGCCGTCGTCTGACTCGAAGAAGACGTCTTCGTAGTCGAGCCCTGGCGGGTGCCACCCGTCATCGGCCGGGTGCGAGGGCTGGTACAGCAGGGTGCTGTCCGGCCAGTCGAGTCCAAGCGGCGACACGCTGACGCAGCCCGCGCACGCGAGCAGTGCAAGCATCGGCGTCAGCCGCAGCGAGAGCATCGTCCACGTCTCCGGAGTATTGGCTCGGAAGGCGCGGACTCTAACCATCGGCGTTGGTTGCCGCAAGGCGACTCGCTGGGCGACCGTCGAGGCCGCCGGGCACAGGATGCTCGCCCGCCGGCTACGCGATCTCCGGCACGGCGAAGCCGTCGCGGTACTCGCGGCGGAGGTACTGGTTGGCCTTGTCGCTGCCGGAGCCAGTGAAGCGTTCGTTCTCGGGGTCGACCGACAGCACCTCGCTCATCCGCGAGCCGGCGTGCGTGGCGTCGAGCCCGTGCGAAGCGACGTGCTCCTGCATGACGCCCAACAGCTGGTCCCAGCCGGGCGATCCATCAGCGACGCCGGGGATCTTCTCGCCGTCGACCCGGCCGCCGCTCTGCACGGCGATGTTGGCGAGGTGGCACCAGTTGGTCGAGTGGTGGCCCTGGACGACCGGCGCGTTGAGCAGCGTGGCGTCGTCCTCGCGGATGGCGGTTAGGAAGTTGTCGACATGCCGGCTGCCGCCGTCGCCCTTGAACTCGCGGAGCAGCTTGCCGTTGGCGTCGTAGGCCCTGCCGCCGGCCCGCCAGCCGGTGTAGTAGCCGTCCTCGCACTGCACCACGTAGCCCGACTCGACGCCGCGGAACCGCAGCGCGCCCTTCGCGCCCGGGCGGGCCGGCAGGTTGCTGAGCCCCAGGAACACCGGCATGACGGGCGTGTCGTAGTAGGCCATGTGCAGGTTGGGCGACTCGCCGGCGTCTTCCCATAAAACGCGGCCGCCGCAGGCGAACACGCGGGTCGGGATGGTCACCTCGTCCTGGAACGCGACGTTGCGGATGTCGTCGAGGATGTGCGGGCCCCAGTTGCCCATCTCGCCGTTGCCAGTGTTGAAGTTCCAGTGCCAGTCGTAGTGCAGGCGGTCGCGGTACAGCGGCTGGTCGGCCGCGGGGCCGAGCCACAGGCTGTAATCGAGGCTCTCCGGTGGCGTCAGCGGCGTGTCGCGTTTGCCGATTGGCTCACGAACGCCAAAGCGGCACGCCTGCACGTACTGTGGCTTGCCGAGCTTCTGGTCCGCGTGCAGGAACTGCTTGGCCTCTGCCTGCAGAGGGTCGCTGCGTTGCTGGGTGCCGATCTGGGCGACCACCTTGTGCTTGTCGATTGCGTTGACCAGCTGGCGGCCCTCCCACACGTTGTGGCTGAGCGGCTTCTCGACGTACACGTGCTTGCCGGCCTGCACGGCCCAGATAGCGGCCAGGCAGTGCCAGTGGTTGGGCGTGGTGATCATGACGGCGTCGATGTCCGGGTTGTCGATCACGCGCCGCAGGTCGGTCTCGATCTTCGCGTCGGGGTAATCCTTCGCGTACTTCGCCAGGTGGTCGGTGTCCGGGTCGCAGAACGCCCCGACGCGGATGTTCTTGTCGCCGATGAACTGGCGGAACACCTCGCCGCCGCGGCCCCCCATGCCGATGAAGCCCATCGTGACATCCCGCGAGGCGCCCGCCGCCAGGGTCCGCGTGGGGCGGATCGCCAGGCCGGCCGCCGCGGCCGCTGTCGAACCAAGGAAGAACCGACGAGTGTGACGAGCCATGAATATCTCCAACCGAGCGTAGGGGACGCTGCCAGGGACGCAGCGGGGAATTGGCCAATCCCGCTATTCTATGCGGTCGCGCGTGGCGGATGCAAACAGGCCGCCGGCCGCGGCAAATCGGGCCGTGCCCCGCCGCTAGCCCGCCTCGACGTGCTCGTGGTCATGCAGGTGATCGGGGCAGTAGCAGGCGCCCCCTGCGCACTTCGAGCAGTACCGGAACGCCACGCCCGGCTCGTCGGCCGAGTTCCGCCCGCACACCGCGCAGACGTGCTGCAGCTTGCCGGCCGGCTTGGCCTTGGCCTGGTACGACTTGCGGCGAGCGTCGGCCTTGAAGTCGCGGACGTGCTCGCCGCCGAAGAACAGCAGGTAGTTGGCGACCGACGCCAGCACCATCGCCCGGGTGGGCCAGTCGCCGGTGATGAGGGTCAACGCGTAGCCGGCCGCCGCTAGGTACCCGAGCCACTTGATCTTGATCGGCAAGATAAAATAAAGCTGGATGGTGTAGTCAGGGTACAGCCGCGCGAACGCCAGCAGCACCGACACGCCAATAAAGACGTTCGTCGCGATGGTTCCCGGGACCAGCATCGCCACGGCGGTAGTCAGCACCCAGTCGATCAGCAGGTACGCGTTGTAGCGGAAGTCGCCCCACGTGCTCTCTAAGGTCGAGCCCAGGAAGTGGAAGAACATCCAGCCAATCAGGGCGAACAGCACGTTGCCGCTGGGCGGCACAAACACGTACGTCACCAGCCGCCACCACTCGCCAGCCAGCACCGCTTCGCGGCCGAGCAAGATCCGGCCGACCACGTTCTGCTCCTGCGTCATCATCGCGAAGAACACCAGCACCTGGCCGAGGATCAGCGCAAGCGTGACGTGCGGCACCGCGAAGCGGCCGATGCGTCGGTCGAGCCAATCAAGCAGTCTGGTCATCCGCGACAGGCGGCCCGCAACAGCGGGCCCTTAGGGGGCGTCTAGCAGGGGAAAATCGGTCCCGGGGGAATCGATTACCCTAACGCAAGCGGCCGTGGGCGGCGAGCCCCGCGGGGCCGCCGATCCGCGCGGGGCCTTCCTCCCCAGACCCGGCCCGGCCGCCTATAATGCGGAACAATGAGCGTCATCGAAATCCGCGGGCTGAAGAAGTCCTACCGAGTCTACCAGAAGCAGGAGGGCCTGCTGGCGTCGGTGCGTGGGCTGTGGAGCCGCGAGCACCGCGACGTGCACGCCGTCCGCGGCATCGACCTGGATGTCGAGGCGGGCGAGTTCATCGCCTTCCTCGGCCCCAACGGCGCCGGCAAGACCACCACACTCAAGCTCCTCTCGGGCGTCATCAGCCCAACCGACGGCGAGGCCCGCGTGATGGGCTTTGTCCCCTGGCAGCGGGCCAACGAGTACCGCCGCCGGTTCGCGTTGGTGATGGGCCAGAAGAACCAGCTGTGGTGGGACCTGCCCGCCGCCGAGTCGTTCCGGCTGCACCAGCAGATCTACCGCATCGAGCCGGCCGCGTTCGACCGCACACTCGACGAGCTGTCCGACCTGCTCGACGTGCGGCGGCTGCTGAACCAGCCGGTCCGCGAGCTGTCGCTCGGCGAGCGGATGAAGATGGAGCTCACCGCCGCCCTGCTCCACTCGCCCGAGGTGCTGTTCCTCGACGAGCCGACCATCGGGCTAGACGTGGTCGCGCAGCACAAGATCCAGGAGTTCCTGAAGCACTACCAACAGACGCGCGGCTGCACGATCCTGCTGACCAGCCACTACATGAAGGACGTCGCGGCGTTGTGCCGCCGGGTGGTGATCATCGCCGCCGGGCAGATCATGTACGACGGCTCGCTGAGCGGCATCGTCGACCGGTTCAGCAGCCACAAGGTGCTGTCGCTGCAGTTCGGCGACGACCCGATGCCGAGCGACCTGGCCCGCTTCGGCGAGGTGCTCGACATCGCCCCGCCCAAGGCGCGGCTGAAGGTCGAGCGCGAGGTGATCGCCGACGTGCTCTCCCGCGTGCTGTCGAGCCACGCGATCAACGATGTCAGCGTCGAGGACCCGCCGCTCGAGGAGATCATCAGCCAGATGTTCACCGAGTCGGCCGAGCAGCAGGCCGCCGCGGTCGGCGGGTAGCGCTCGCCAGCCCCTCGCTTGCTCAGAAACCGACCCGACGTCGGGTCAGCCCCGCCGCTGCGGCGAACGCGAGCAGCGCCACCGAAGCCGGCTCCGGGACCGTGGCAGGACTGAGGGTCGGATTCGGCGTGAGCGTCTTCCCGAAATGCGTCTTCCAGGTCGCGTACTGGGCGTCGCCAATCGTGCCGCCATTCGGGTCGTTAGGAAGAACGCCGGCCGGGCCGTCGACGTTTTCCCGCCACACGGTGTAGTCGGCCGCGTCGACCACGCCGTCGGCGTTGTAGTCGCCCGGCAGGGCGATTTCGGGGCCGAACTCGAGGTGCAGGATCGCGGTTGTGGATGGGCTGCGACTCAGGCCGGAGACATCGATACGGATCTCGTCCTCGGTGAAGAGGATGTCTTCTGGCGTCAGACCGAACGTGCTTGATGGATCGATGCTGACCCCGATGATCGGGGGCAGGTTGTCCGCCGCGTCGGAGAACACGTAGCCGTTGAAGTCGCGGGTCGAGAATCTCCCGCTGCCGGCGTTCGAAAAATCAAACACAATTGAATCGCTGCTAGTAATGTCAAAACCAACGTCGACAGCTCGTAGCGACGAAGGCCCATTGGGTTCGAAGAACTGCAACCCGGCGATGCTCTCGAACTCGACTTGGTCGTCGACCACCTTATCGACCGTCTCGGAGAAGAACACGTCGACTCCTCCCTGGTTGGTAACGAGCTGGAAACGCAGCGACTTCCCGAAGAGCACCCCGGACGACGCATAGGACACATCCAGGGCCTCGTAGATCTCGCCCACTTCAGACCCGCCGTCGGCGTCGCTGCCGATGATGCGGACCCGGTCGTATGCGTTGGTCGACAAGAACCCGAGGAAGCCATCTTCAAAACCGCTGTAGAAGTCGTGTATGTCGATATCGCCGTCGGGCGTTGATATTTTGATGCCCAGCCCCGACGCGGCCCCGTCGAAGAACTGACCAAACGCGCGCACCGGCCGGTTGAACACATGGTCGTAGCTGGCGTGCTCGGTTAGCGGGAAGATTTCGCCGTGGAACTGGCCGGCGTCGATGAACGCGTCGTCCGCGTCGCCGCTATCGGCCCCAGTGACCGTGATGCCGAAGTCGCCGTTAATCGGCAGCAGGCCGTCTGAAGGCTGCATATCGAAGATCGAGAGCCCATCGAAGGTCTCTGTGGTGGGGGTCAGTCCGAGGCCGAGGACCGCCGATTCCCAGGCGGCCTGATCGGTGAAGACGGTCAGCTGGGCGCTGGCGGCGCCGGCCATCGAGGCGAACGCCACCAGCAGCGCTGCGACGCGTGCAGAATTGAATGCCATTGCTTCCCTACTTGGTTCCAGGATTCGCCGTCGCGTGGGCCGGCAGTAGTTGTGATCTTAGTCCGAGGATGGGCCGCCGAGAAAGGAGCGGGACAGGCGATCGGAGCACGACGAGTCCCCTGCCCCGCTGCGGACCCAACTAGCAGGCTCGGCGGCGGCCCATGATGCCGCCAACCGCCGCCAGGCAGAGCACGGCCAGCGAGGACGGCTCGGGGACCGCCTGTGGCTCGCCGAAGATGAAGTCGTCCATCACAACCGAATCGGACGCGTCGAGGCCGCCGACGATCGACACCCGGGCGACAATCGCCTCGTCGAATGACGCGCCGAGGAACGACAAACCGGCGTTGTCGCCCTCGAGCACCGACCGCGTGAGCAGCACGTTGTCGTAGGCGTCGTAGAAAGTCATGGTCGTGCTGTCCGCCGACTCGACGTCGGTGAACACCACGCCGAGGCCGGTGGAGAACGCTGGCGTGCCGGGGTTGGCCGGGTCAAAGAACCGAACGTCGAACGTTTCTCCGCCGATCGGGGTGAACAGGCGTTCGGCGCTGAAGAACGTGAAGCCGGCGTCGAAGCCGAACTCGACCGGCTCGCCGCTGGCGGCGGTGCTGCTGAGCTCGAAGCCGGTGGTTTCGCCGGTCGGCAGGAACTCAATGCCGCGGGCGCGGGGGAAGGACCCTGCGTTGAAGAAGTCGCCGGGGAATGGGTTGGGGTCGCTCACGGAATCAGGCGCGGCGTCCCAGTTAACCTCACGGCGTCCGCCGGGGTGGTTGACCGGCTCGGGGGCGTTCGGCGCGCCCAGGTCTGCCCGGAACGCGTCGACCGTGGCCTGGATGCTGGCGGCGTCGGGGCCGTTGATCTCGCGGATCAACACGGCCGACGCAGCAGATGTGGCGCCGGCGGCGGCGGCCAGGACAATCAGGAAAGTGGTTGGGTGGGCGCGCATCTTCATTCTCTTGCTCCTTGAGTGGTGTCCTGAGGACACTGGGGGACGGTGTTCGCGTGCCAACGGGCGTGGGCACTGCTGCGTTGCATTTCGCGAGCGTGCCTTCGAACTACAGGCCAATGTCAACGGCGAGCGGGCCTATTGCGGTCGCCCAAAATTCTCTCTGCATCGCTCTCTACGCGGACCGCCGCAGCGGATTGCTACGGCTCTCAGACCCAGCCGCCGAACGTTGCTCGGCCGCAGGTGCAGAATAAAACTATTGGCTCGACCTGCGTGTACCCTCTATGCTGGACGCGGCCTTGACTGTATCTCCGGGGCCTCGACACCCGCCGCCCCGCCGACGACCTCCCCGCCCCGCCGATGCCGCCGCTCTCCCGCGACGAATTCACCGAGCTCTACCTGGCCGCCCACCCGAAGCTGTGGACGGTTGCGGTGGCGGTGATTGGCGACCGCGACCTGGCCGAAGACGCCCTGCAGGACGCGGCGATCACAGGCCTGAATAAGGTCGACTCCTACGAGCGGGGAACCAATTTTGCTGCGTGGATGTCGCAGATCGTTCGGTTCACGTCGCTGAATTACCTCCGCAAGCGAGAAAAGCGGGATAGAACGGCCGACCCGCAACATATAGTAGAGGCGACCGCAGACTCGGCCCGCGGACAGAACACGACCGCCGAGCCTGTGCTGACCCACGCCTCGGGAGCTTTCGACCCAGACAAGCTAGGGATCGACGACCAACTGGCGGCCGCGCTTGTCACGCTGCCCGCGGACCGTCGGATCTGCCTGCTGCTGCGGATCGTGCAGGCGCTGTCGTACGACGAGATCGCAGAGATGCTCGGCATCCCCGCCTCTACCGCTATGAGCCACGTCCACCGCGCCAAGGCGGCCCTGAAGAGTCAATTGTCGGCCAATGTCCCGACCGAAGGGGGGGCAGCATGAGCAACCCCCGCCAACAGCACGACGACCTCGCCACCCGCCTGAGCGACGGGCTGCTGTCGCCGGAGGAGCAAGCCCAGATCACCCGGCGCGCCGAACAAGACGCCGACCTGTCCCAAGCCCTCAAGCGGGACGCCCAGGTCGACGCTGCGCTGCGGCGGGCGTTTGCCCCACCGCCGCCGGTGTTCCCGGCGCTTGACGATGGGCCGCGGGCCGACGCCGCCCCGACGGCCGAGCGGGTCTCTCCGGGGACCCTCAGGCAAGAGCCAATCGACGACCCGCCGCGTTCACGCGGGCGGCTTATCTGGTACGCCACCGCGGCGACCCTGGCGTGGGCCCTGTTCGGGTGGCAGTGGCTGTCGCCCCGCGGCGGGCCCGAGGTGGCGTTTGTCGAGCGTCCGCTGTCCGAGGTGTACGAGACCAGCGTTCGAGAAGGCTTCCAGCCGTACTGGATCTGCGACGACCCAGCGGTCTTCGCCGAGACCTTCCGCCGCCGCCAGGGCGTGCCGCTCAAGCTCGAAGAGCTCCCCGAGGACCGCGTCATGGCCGGCCTGTCCTACCTCGGCGGGCTGAGCGACAGCTCTACCAGCATGCTCGCCCACGTCGATGGTCGGCCGGTAATCGTGGTGGTCGACCGACTCGAGAAAGACTGGCGCCCGCCCGTAGGGCACGACGAACAGACCGACCTGAACGTGTTCCGCGTCGAACGGTCCGGCCTGGTGTTGTACGAGGTGACGCCGCTCGACGAGCCGATGCTGCTCCCGTACTTCCAGCCGCTAACGCCAGCAAATGGGAAAGCCGATGCCGAGTAACCAATCGCGGCAGGTCGGGTTCACGCTGGTCGAGTTGCTGGTCGTGATTGCCATTATCGGCGTCCTGGCAGCGCTGCTGATGCCAGCCGTGCAGGCGGCGCGCGAGGCGTCGCGGAGGTCGTCCTGCAGCAACAACCTCCGACAGCTCGGCCTGGCCATTGCCAATTACGAGTCCCGCAGTCGCCGTTTCCCAGCCGGACGCCGCGGCTGCGCGAAGAACCCACTGGCGCCCTGGCCCGGGAACGTCTGTCAGCGGGTTGATGAAGCGGACCGACTGAACGGAGCCAGCGGCCTTGTCTACCTGCTGCCCGACCTTGAGGAACAGGCCCGCTTCGACGCGCTCGAGCCGGCAAGTGGCGGCCTGTGGAACGACAACCTCAACGAGCTAACCTGGTACAACACCGCGGGCGAAGGCAAGCTCGAAGCCCTCCGTCAGACGCCGGACGTGATGCGGTGCCCGAGCTCCCAGTCCGAGGAGCTGTGCGAGGTCTACCCGCCGACGCTCGTGGCGACCGGCGACTACGCGTTCTCGCAGGGGACCCTCGGCCCCGACGCCGACCTGGCCCAGGCCATCTACCTCAACGACGGCGTGTTCATGTACGCCCGCACCCGGCGGATCGCCGAAGTCACCGACGGGCTGTCGCACACGTTCTTCCTCGGCGAGGTGACCCACGCCGAGACCTGGGTCTCGACCAATGTGTGGACCTACGGCCGGCACGGGGCCGACACGCTCCGCAGCACCCGCAATCTGCTCAACGAAACGCCCGGCGCCGGCGTTGTCCGCGAACGCCGCAACGCCGCCTTCGGCAGCTGGCACAGCAGCGGCGCCAACTTTGCCTTCGGCGACGGTCACGTGACGTTCGTGACCGATGGTCTCGACCCGGTGGTCTACAACGCCGCCGCGGCGATCGCCGACGGCACGCCCGTGGGCGAATTCTAGCGGAGCCAACGTGTGCCGCATTCTTGGCGGCGACGGTAAAATTCTTGTCCCCGTTTGCCGGTTCTGTGAGCAACCCTATAGCAGAGCGGCGTTGCGGCCCGCGCCGGCGGCGGCCTGCTCGAAGCCACCGTCCCCCTGAGGCGCCTGCGATGCTCCGAGAACACGCCACTGCGATCGCCCTGATCTGGCTGCTGCTGGTCGCTACGCCGGACTGCCCCGCTGCCGACTTCGCACACAATGAAGGTTTCAGCAAGTTGACCCAGCTCGCCGAAGGCCTGCTCCGCGGCGATCACGTCCGGCGGCGGGTCCCCGGGTTCGAGATCCTGCTGCTGCGGGACGGTCAGCCGGTCTATCACCGGGCGTTCGGCGACTGGGAGCTCGGCCGGCTGGCGCAGACCGACAGCAGCTCGAAAACGCTCGCCGGCGGGCTGGTGATGTCGGTGGTCGACAGCGGTGAGCAAGGTTTCTCGCTCGACAGCCGCCTGGGCGAGTTCCTGCCGGAGTTCGCCAAGGGGGAGCTCGCGCCGATCACAGTGCGGCAGGCGTTCTCCCACTCCTCGGGCATCAAGGGGCAGGACGTCGGCTCGCTGATCCTCCGCACCAAGCGGATCGAGCTGCGGCAAGGGGCCAGGCTGATCGCGCGACAATCTCTCGAGCACGGCCCCCCTGGGTCGCGGTTCGCGTACGGCGGGTTGTCGATGCAGGCGACCGGCGCCGCGCTCGAAGCGGCAACCGGCACGCCCTACTGCGAGCTGTTCGCCGAGCGGATCACCGGGCCGCTCGGGATGCACCACACGCGGTACACGCTGGCGAGCGACTCGAACCCGCGGGTGGCCGGCGGGGTGCAGTCGACCGCGGCCGACTTCAGCCGCTACATGGACATGCTGCTCAACCACGGAGTCGACCGGCCGAGCGGCCGCCGCGTGCTGAGCGCGCAGGCGGTCAACGCGTTGCTGACCCGGCAGACCAACGAGTCGCTGCCGATCGACCACTCGCCGGTCGACAACAACCGCTACGGGATCGGCGTGTGGCTCGACCAGCTGGCCGAGCCCGGCCCGGCGGTCGACGCGATGGCGGGCGGGGCGCGGGGGTTCCACAGCTGGATCGATCGCGGACGCGGCCTGGTGCTGACGCTGTCAACCGACGAGACGACCTTTGCGAACCTCGAGCCGGCCGCCGAGCTGATGCGTGCGGCGGTGGTCGAGGAGCTGGCCGGGGCGCAGCGTCTCCAGGATCTGCCTGGGCAGAGTAACTAGCAGTCGCAGGCGGGGCCGTGGCGTGGGCGTTGCGGCTACTGACTTGCGTGCTCGCCCTCGTACCGGGCGAACAGGTAGCCGAGCTGGGCGGCCGACTTGGCCCCAAGCTTCTTCATCACCTTCTGCCGATGGAGCTCCATCGTGCGGAGGGCGATGCCCTGGCGTTTGGCCGCTGTGCTGTTGGACGCCCCTTCTACCAACAGCCGCAGCAGACGGACCTCGTCTTGGTTGAGCGCAATCATAGGGTGTGTTCCTCCACCCAATTATAGAACACTTTCCACATGGGTCCGTTAAGCTGCGCTAACCTGCGCAACCGGACCCGCGCCGAAGCGGTCCCTCGGCTCCCCGATAAATCTAGCCGCGGGGGGACTCGAACCCCCACGGGGGTTACCCCCCTGCAGATTTTAAGTCTGCTGCGTCTGCCAATTCCGCCACGCGGCCGGTACGCCGGACATCATAAACCATTCGCGGAAGGCACGCAGCGATGAAAAACTCGTCTACCGCGGGGGGGACGCGGGCCGATAGAATTTGGGCGCCTTCTCTATTCCCCCAGACCCGCGACGGCTGAAGGATATTCAACCCCATGGATTTCCCCGGACCCGACGGATTCCTCGGCACCCGCGCCTCGCTGATGCTGGACGTTGTGGTGCTGGCCATGGCCGTGGTCCTCGTCGCTTTGGCTTGGAGTGTGCTGCAGGTCAAGCGTGGCAATTTCCAGCTGCACAAGTGGACGCAGGTCGGTCTGACCGTGGCGCTGATCGTTGCGGTGCTCGCGTTCGAGATCGAGATGCGGCTGTACGGCTGGGAGGAGCGGTCCGCCGGCGAGCTCGGCGGACAAGCGTCGCCGCTAACTTGGCAGGTGCTGTACGTGCACCTGGTGTTCGCCGTGACCTCGTTCTTCCTGTGGCCCGCGGTCGCCTGGCGGGCGTTGCGACGGTTCCCGTCGCCGCCGGCGCCGGGCGAGCACAGCCGGAGCCACATCTTCTGGGCCCGGCTAGCGGCGATCATCATGACGCTGACCGCGGTCACCGGCTGGACGTTCTACTGCGTCGCGTTCGTCCGCTAAGGGGGTCGCGTTCGTCCGCTAGCGGGCCGGCCTAGAGCGGCCGGCGTCCGACCACGCGGCGCCAAGCAGGGCTAACCGCCCGGCCGGGGCTGCCAACGCATTGGCCTGCCGCACCTCCTCAAGGTGCTTGACGCAGCGGGGGCAGCGCTGCAGGTGGCGTTCGATCCGGTCGTGGAGCTCTGGGGCGCAGTCGCCGCGGGCGTAGGCGACCAGGTGCTGGCCCACCTCTTGGCAGGCGATTGCCGCCGGGGCGGCCTCGGTCCGGAAGTTGAACGCGAGCCCGACCAGCAGCACCGCCGCGGCGCTGAGCGACAACGCGATCGCCGCACGGCGCACCACGCACGCCGAACTCTCGCACTGCAGCCGCCGGGAGAGCTCTTGCAGTCTGCCGGGTTCGCACGGGGTCCACCCACTCGATGCTTCTTGTTGGCTGTTCATGCCGAAACGCTGTGTTGAATTGAAAGGGGGTTGTCACGGTTTGGGCGACGCATCCTGCACGCGCCCGCTTCTTATTCGATTATCGGACTCTCGCGCAGCGTGGTCTGTGAGTCGCCTCACACTCGGCGGCCGGTCGCCCCGCTAGCTGGACGCCCGGTCCAGGCACGGCAGGAGCGGCTTGCGTTCGGACAGGCCACGCTCCGGCAGGCGGATCTTCTCGCGGCCCACCGACCGCGCGATGCTGCACGGGTTGAGCAGCACGACCCGCCGCCGCCCGCCGCCGATGTCGCCCGCGGCGCGGAGCTCGCCCATCAGCACGGTTACCGACTCGCGGGTGCTGCCGATCAGGCCGGCGAGGTCCTGGTGCGAGAGCCGCACCCGGAGCTCGACGCCCTGATCGCTGGGCACGCCGAACTGCTCGGCCAGGTCGAGCAGCAGGTGCAGCAGCCGCTCGCGGTTGGACCGGAACAGCAGGTTCCGCAGCCGCCGCTCGATCCGCTGCCGCCGCATCCCTACCAGGCGGGTGATCGCGACGGCCATGTCGGCGTGCTCGGACATCAGCGTGCGTATCTCGGCGGCCGGCAGCGCGACGACCGACGAGCGTTCCACCGCCTCGACGTAGTCGTCGCGGTCGGCGTCGTTGAGGATCGCAAGCTCGCCGAACAGCTCGCCCGGCTCGATGTACCCAAGGATGGTCTCGCGGCCGTCGCCGGTGACGTGCGCCACCTTCAGCAGGCCCTCGGTCAGCAGGAAGACGTTGTCGGTCGCCTCGGAGGGGAGCAGCAGCGGGCTGCGCGGCGCGAAGCTCCGCCGTGTGCTCTGCGCCTCGAGCCGCGCGAGCTGCTCCGCCGAGAGCCGGCGGAAGATCTCGCTCTGCTTCAGCCACCAGAGGGATTCGGTCATCGGGGTCTCTCCTTGATCGAAGCGCGTTGTGCTTCCGCCCAGTCTAGCCGCACGCGGAAGACCCAGCGAGCCAGATCCGCGAACGGCAATCGCCGGAGGCTAGCATCACGGGCTTGGGGCCGATCGGCAGGCAGGGCGAGAGGCTCGCCACGGGCGACCGCGTCGATTGCTCCCCAGGGGGCAGCGGCTTCCCAGGGGTACGGAAGGATAGCTAGAGGGTTCTGCTGGCGGCACGGCAGAATGGCCAATCGGGCCCCGTTTGGTATGGGGGCACACAAACGGCAGCGCAAAAGTGGCCCTATGGGTCGGGTTGGGCCATCGAACGCTCCCTCCCGGCGGGATCAGTCGTCGTCTTCGGGGTCGTCCTCGACGCCGTCGATGGCGAGCGGGTGCTCGCTCTTGGGGTTCTTGATCCGGATGCTCTTCTTGCCGTCCAGCAGGTCGTTGATGAGGTTGCCGATCAGTTCCGCCCGCCAGCCCTGCGCCAGCGCCGGCGGCTCGCCGTCCTCGGTGCCGTAGCCAAGGTGGTCGGCAATCATGTCGCGGAAGTCGCTGGCGGTGCCGGTCAGGCTGGCGGCCACGTGCTTGCCGCGGCAGACGCTGGCGATCGCCGGTGAGAGGAACTGGCCCAAAAGGTTTAGCTGTGGCGGGGGCGCGGGCCCACGCTTGCGTTTGAACTCGTCGAGCGACGCGTCGAGCCCGCGCTGCACGCAGTCGGCGATCTGGTCGGTCATCTTCTTGAGCTGGCCGTACTGCATCCCGCGGATCGAGCGGATCCGCTCCGCCTTGGCGTTCTTCTGCTTGGCGAGCTCGACGATCAGGTCGTCGCGCAGCACCCGGCGGGGCGGCACGTCGCGACGCTCGGCCTCGCTCTGCCGCCACTCCCACAGCTCGCGCACGATCGCCAGGTTGCGGGGGCTGAGGTTGCCGATGCCCGAGACCTTGCGCCACCGCTTGCGGGTGCGGGCGGCGGTCACCTCTTCGACGAAGCTCTGCATCTCCTCTTCGAGCCAGGCCACGCGGTTGTGCTTAACGAGCTTGGCCATGATCTTGTCGTGCAGCTCGTGCAGGTAGCGGACGTCCTCCAGCGCGTAGTTGAGCTGGTCCTCGGTTAGCGGCCGGCGGCGCCAGTCGGTGCGCTGCTCGCCCTTGGCGATCTTGTGGCCGACAAAGCGGCTGACTACCGAGCTGTAGGCGGCCGGGTACTCGTTGCTGCAGAAGGCGGCGGCGATCTGCGTGTCGAACAGGTTGGCCGGCGGCGCCCCCACCGAGGTGAGCGAGAAGTTCAGCTCCT
This sequence comes from Posidoniimonas polymericola, assembly GCF_007859935.1. Classification (NCBI taxonomy): domain Bacteria; kingdom Pseudomonadati; phylum Planctomycetota; class Planctomycetia; order Pirellulales; family Lacipirellulaceae; genus Posidoniimonas; species Posidoniimonas polymericola. The sequence continues at coordinate 220,516 of NZ_SJPO01000004.1, forward strand.
CCCGCGCGGCGTGGGCGATGGTGATGTGGTCGCCCTCGGAGAGCAGCTTCCAGAACGGCGTCATGTCCGTGATCGTCTGCGGGTCGATCACCGCCAGCACGTCCTCCGACGCCACCTGGATCAGGCAGAGCTCAGGCCGGTAGGTGTCCTCTGAGACAAACTCGGTGTCGAAGCCGATCCGCTTGGCCGAGCGGAGCTGCTCGAGCACCTCGGCCAGGTGGGCGTCACTCTTTACGTGCTGGTAAGACAAGAGACTCGGGGGAGTATGCGGTGTTGCCTGCGGGCGCTGGAAAGCCCGGATTATGGCGGCTGCGGCGGCAATTAGGAAGGCCGTCGGCCCCCGCTACCTAAACGTCCGCCAGCCGACGATCGCCAGGATCGGCAGCAGGATCAGGCAGCTGTAGGCCATGTACCCGAAGAAGCTGGGCATCTTCACGCCCGACTTCTCGGCGATCGCCTTAACCATAAAGTTCGGTCCGTTGCCGATGTAGGTCATGGCTCCCATAAAGACGGCCCCCAGGCTGATGGCGGTCAGGTAGTGCGGCTCGACGCCGGCGGTCGGCCCGCCCAATCCGGGAACCTGGGCGGTCTTGAAGAACACGAGGTAGGTGGGGGCGTTGTCGAGCACGCTGGAGAGCGCGCCGGTCACCCAGTAGAAGTGCATCGGCGAGGTCAGGTAGTTGTCGGCCAGGTACTTGCCGTTCAGCCCCAGGATCTGCAGCGCGGGCTGCATGCAGACGAAAATGCCGATGAACAGCGCCGCCACCTCTTGGATGGCGTGGTAGTTGAACGAGTTGGCCCGACGCACCTCACGCGCCCCCAGCGCCAGCGATGTGGCAACCAGGCCGAGCTGCACCATCTCGCGGAGGTAGAGCCACGGGTGCCAGTCGGTCCCGGGAACCGTCTTGGAGGGGTCAAGGAACGCCACCGCGGCGACCACGCCCAGCAGCAGCGGGCCGTTGAGCCACACGCCCATGTACTTCAGGTGGCGGATCTGGCGGATGTCGCGGGTGATGTCGGCCTCGGTCTCGCGGCGGTAGTAGATCAGCTCGTCGAGCAGCAGGTAGACGATCAGCAGCAGGCCGTTGCACATCAGCCACTCGGGCCACAGCTCCATGGTCCAGAAGAAGTTGACGCCGGCCAGGTAGCCGAGGAACAGCGGCGGGTCGCCGATCGGCAGCAGGCAGCCGCCGCAGTTGCAGACGATGAAGATGAAGAACACCACCGTGTGCACGACGTGCTTGCGTTCGCTGTTGGTCTCGAGCAGCGGTCGGATGAACAGCATGGCGGCGCCGGTGGTGCCGATAAAGCTCGCCAACGCGCCGCCGACACCCATGAAGATCGCGTTGGTCATTGGGTTGGCCTGCAGGTCGCCCTCGATGCGGATGCCGCCGCAGATGGTGTACAGGCTGAACAGCAGGACGATAAACGGCACGTACTCCTGGGCCACGGATCCGCCCAGGATGGCGGTCACCTCGTCCCAGTTGAACCCGTCGGCGTCGAAATCCGCGATATAGTGCGCCGGGAAGTGGCCGTCGATCGGGTGCTCATGCAAGAACCCGTAGTAGGCGAGCGTCAGCAGGCCCAGCACAGCAGCTAGCTGCAAGCGGTGCAGGTTCGATTCCCACCAGTGTTCGGTGAATGGGATCAGCGGCAGCAGGGCGATCGCGCCCAGCAGCAGCACAAACGGGATCACGGTCCAGACCGGCGGAGCAACAATCCCCTCCCCATGACCGTGGTCGGCGTGCTCAGCGTCGGCGTGCTCGGAATCCGAGTGGCCGGCCTCACCGGCCTGCTCACCGGCGTGGTCGTCGGCCGCGTGTTCCTCATCGGCGTGCTCGCCATCGGCGTGGTCTTCGTCCGCGTGCGCAGCGTCGGCATGACCGCCGTCGGCGTGCTCAGTGGCGCCGTGCGCCGCGTTGGACGCCACAATTAGCGCGGTTGCCTTTTGGGGCAGACCAGCCACCAATGCCGCCACATAGATAGCGGCCACCAGCACAATTGCGAGAACGACCTTGCCGCCGCCTTCAGCGGAGTGATGGGACTCTGTAGACATGTGCGGCTTCGATCCGTTGTTATTGTCCGCCAGTGATCAACCGAGAGAGACGGTTAAAGGTAGCGAGCGTACTAATATTCGTCTATTGGAGTCGCGGGGCGCAACGACGCCCGCGGGGCGGCTCCAGCGAGGCAAGCTTAGGCCCCGCCGCCCGGCGCCGGTCGCGCCGGCGCGCTCGCGGAACGGGCGGATCTCCACAGCAGCGCGTCCCCGCCGTTAGAATCGGACCAACCGTAGCCACGCCCCCTTGAGGCCAAGCGAGTGCCCACCGAGCTGCCGACCACCCCACCGACCATGCTGCTGATCAGTGTGCAAGAACTTGCCGAAGTCGACGCCTGCCTGGCGGGCGGCGCCGACCTGGTCGACATCAAGGACCCGTCACGTGGCCCGCTGGGGCGGCCCGCCGCCGAGCAGGTCCGCGCGATCACCGATCGCGTAGGCGGGGCGCGGCCGGTCACGGTGGCCGCCGGCGACCTGGGCGAGTTGCCGGCCGCCGGGCTTGCGGCCTGGGCCGACGACGCCGGGGCGCGGTTCGTCAAGCTTGGGCTTCCCACGGCAGGCGAGCAGTCAACGCTAGCCGGCCTGTCGGCGGTCCGTGCCGCGCTGGACCAGAAAACGGCCCTGGCCCCGGTCCTGTACGCGGACCTGCTGCCGGAGCCCCCACCGCTGAGTCTGCTGCAAAGCCTCCGCCAGGCGGCCGACGCCTCGTGGCTGGTTGTGGACACCGCCGACAAGTCGGGTCGTCCTCTGAACGCTATCTGGAGCCGACAGCAGATCACCCAACTACTGTCAGACGCGGCAGATGCGGGCATGCGGGTAGCGTTGGCGGGGCGGCTGGGCCTTGCCGGGCTGGCCTCGCTGCGGCGGCTGGCGCCAGCCGTGCTGGGGGTCCGCGGCGCTGTCTGCGTCGGCGGCCGGACGGGTAAAATCGATGCGGCGTTGGTGTCAACGGTTGCAGCGTTGGTCTGCGCGGGGCCCGCTGCGGCAAGAGTGCCAAGCGAAAAAACTTGACACGGCCCCGCCAATCCCGATACTCGGCATTTGTGGTGAGACCAACAGAACCCAACGAGTCTTGTCGAGCGGCGCCGCTCGATGGCTGCGGCTCAACCTTTTCTGCCAGGCGGCTGGCTCTGTTGCAGCGGTTTCTAAACCGCGACGCCACGGCGAGTTCGGTCCGACATGGCGTCGGGGCCGGCTCAGCCCCGCGGCACAGGAAGCCGGGGGATCCACGAGATGGAGACTCACGATGGCGCACGGCGGGCGTACGCGTCTGGTCGGACAGTCCGGCCGCCGCGTATCCGCCACAACAAGAGGGCAACCATTGTGCAACGTTCTGTACTAGATGCGATTCGTGAGGGAGATTGGGACTTCGAGCCCGACGACATCAGCGATACTGTTCACCCCGCCACCCCCGCCCTGCCCGGCACCCACGAGAAGATCTCCGTGCTCGCCGCCCGGGCCGAACGCGGGCTGCCCCTGTGGCACGGCCGCGACCGGCTGACCTACGAAGACCTGCCCAGAGAACGCTAATCGGCGTTCCCCGCGGCTCTGCCTGCGGCAACTAGCCTCCCCCTGCCCGAGCGCCCCCGCGCCCGGGGTGTCTGTGGGTGCACCCACGGCCGTGCAATTGCCGGTGCACTGCGAGCGGGGCCGGCCTACCTGCCCAACCCGCCAAGCGTTACACTACCGGCAGACCCGCCACAATGCTCAATGGCGGCCCCCCTACCCGCTAGCCGATAGCAATCGCGATGCCCCAGTTCGAAGTCTCGGTCCCCCATGGCCAATCCAAGCAGGACGCCCACGAACGGCTCAAGAACTTCTCTGAGAAGGTTCGGGAGCACTACTCCGAGATGGTGAAGGAAGTCGAACAGAACTGGGAGGGCGACACCCTGCACTTCGGTTTCAAGACCATGGGGGTCGGTATTAAGGGAAACCTGACCGTCAACGACAACGACATCCACGTCCGCGGCGACCTGCCGTTCACCGCGATGATGTTCAAGGGCAAGATCGAGTCGACGCTCCGCGACGAGATCACCCGCCTGCTGACCTGATTCAGCCCCAGGCGCCCCCGGCCACTCTAACGGGGTTCCCCACAGCAGCGCCGCCGGTCGTGCCGGCTGGTCCGGATACGCGACCCGATCGTGCCGGTTGGTCGTGTCGGCGGCCCGCCGCCGCGATCTTCTCTCAATACCGGTTGACTGGTCCCGCTAGCGACCTAGGTTTCGTTGACAGAAATCGCGGCGCAGGCGTGGCCACCAACGGCCCATCGTTCCGCAGCGCCTGCAAATGGATCGCGAACTACTGCGAGGAGCTTCCAAAGATGAGTACACGAGTTCTGGTGGCCGACGATTCGAGCACGATGCGCAAGATCATCCTCCGCTCACTGAACGCCGTGGGCGTCCCGAGCGCCATTGAGGCCGCCGATGGAGAAGAAGCCATCAACGCCTTTAAGCCGGGCGAGTTCGACCTGGTCCTGACCGATTGGAACATGCCGCGGAAGAACGGCCTGGAGGTAATCCAGGAGATCCGCAAGCAGGACACCAACGTCACGATCATTATGGTCACGACCGAGGCCGAGAAGTCGCGCGTGCTGGAAGCGATCCAGGCGGGCGTCTCCGACTACCTGGTCAAGCCATTCACGGCCGACACGCTCCGCGAGAAGCTCGAGAAGCACGGCTGCTGAGCGGGCGCTGGTTGGGGGGGGCGATGGGCGCTAGTTGCCCGGAGCACGCCACCCAGCCGATCACCTACGAATAAAAAAAGGCGGCTGCCCTTTGGGGCAGCCGCCTTTTTATCGTTTTCAACGAGCGCCTGGCGCCCTCAAACCAGCGCCTAGCCGGTGTACTCGGCGTTGAAGAACTCCTTGCTGGCGTCGACCGACGGCTTGATCGTCCGCGAGCCTTCCTTCCAGTTGGCGGGGCAGACCTCGCCGTTCTTCTCGAAGTACTGCAGGGCCTCGACCATCCGGAGCGCCTCGTCGACGCTGCGGCCCAGCGGCAGGTCGTTCACCACCTGGTGGCGAACCACGCCGTCCTTGTCGATCAGGAACAGGCCACGCAGCGCGACCCCGCCATCCAAGAGCACGTCGTAGTCCCTGGCGATCGACTTGCTGAGGTCGGCCACCAGCGGGTAGGCCGTAGCGCCGATGCCGCCCGAGTTGCGCGCGGTCTGGGTCCAGGCGAGGTGCGAGAAGTGGCTGTCGACCGAACAGCCAAGGATCTGCACGCCCTTCTCTTCGAACTTGGCGGCCGCCTCGGAGAACGCGATGATCTCCGTCGGGCAGACGAACGTGAAGTCCAACGGGTAGAAGAACAGCAGCACGTACTTGCCGCGGTAGTCCGACAGCTTCAGCTCCTTGAACGTCCCGTCCGGCATGACCGCTTGGGCGGTGAAATCTGGGGCTTCTTTCTGGACGAGCACGCTCATCGGGGAACCTCGCTTATCGATGTTTAGGGGGGATGCAGTGGGGCGGGCCGCCAGGTCGTTCGGCCCCGGCCGGCCCTGTCTGGACAGTTATACGGGGACCGGCCCGGGCGATGAAGGGGCAGAATCGACGCATAGCAGCCATGCATCGCACGCATGGCCCCAGCCGATTGGAGTCACCACGCAACGCCCCGCCGCCGCAGCTCGCCGGCGAGCTGCTCGGTCGACTCGAACGGCACGGCGTCGATCCCCACGGCGACGGCCCCCGCGACGTTCTCGTGGCGGTCGTCGGTGAAGAACAGCTCGCCCAGCTCGCAGCCGGCCCGCTCGGCGGCCTGGTCGTAGATCTCGCGGTCCGGCTTCATCGACCGGGCGCCGAAGCTGGTCACGTGCAGCTCGAATGCTTCATTGAGCTGCGGGAAGCTGCTGGTCAGGAACGGCCAGTGCACCGCGTTGGTATTCGACAAGATCCCCAGCCGGTGGCCGGCCGCCGCAAGCGCAGTGACCAGCTCCAGCGACGCGTCAATCGGGGCGAAGATGTCGCTGCAGGCCAGCTCGAGCGCCGCGCGGTCCGGCGACGAGTTGGTCGCCTCGCAAAACCAGGCGTAGTACTCGTCGGGCGTGAGCCGACCGCACTCGAACTGCCACTGGATGTCGTCGGGCGTGCCGGTCGGGAACGCCGCCGCGCGGACCGCGTCCTCACGGATCCCGGCTACCTCGGCCATCTGGCGGACCATGGTGTCGTTGCAGAACCGGACCAGCACGTTGCCGAGATCGAAGTACAGGAACTTGGGCTTCATGCCGCCGATTCTAGACCATCGGGTCGAGAACGATCAGGCGCCCCCAGCTCAGGTTTCCTGCAGCCGCAGTCGGCAGACCTCGCGGAAATGGTGACCGTAGATCCACAGCCGCACCGCCAGCGCGAAGTGCTGCGGGCGGTTCCAGGCGGTCCAGCCCAGCAGCCGCCAGAACTGGCCGCGACCCCGCGACCAGACGCCCAGCCGCCAGACGCTGCGGCCAAACGCCATCAGTTGTCCCACCGTCAGCCGCGGCCGGAGCGGCGGTGTGCGGTAGTCGCTCAGGAATGTCTTGAGCCGCTGGTAGTATGCCTCGGGCGCGTAGACGCTGTTCATGATCGACTTGTAGCCGGCGGTCAGCCGGTCGAGCGGCATCTTGGTGAGCACGTTGGTGGTGCCGTCGACGTTGTCGCCGCTGCTGTTGGTGAGCAGCCGCCCCTGGTTCTTGAGCGACTCGTACAGCCGCGTGCCGACGGGCGCCTGCAGCAGGCCGACCATTGCGGTGACGATGCCGCTCTGCTGGATGAAGTCGATCTGCCGCCGGAAGATGCTCGCCGTGTCGGAGTCGAATCCGACGATAAACCCGGCCTGCACCTGCAGCCCAGCGCGGTGCAGCTTGCGGACGTCTGCCACGAGGTCACGCTTGAGATTCTGCGTCTTGTGGCACTCGGTGAGCGAGTCCTGGTCGGGGGTCTCGATGCCGACAAACACGGTGTCGAAACCGGCGTCAACCATCGACCGCTGGAGCGGCTCGTCGTCGGCCAGGTTGATGGTGGCCTCGGTGTAGAAGGGGGTCGGCTGCTTGCCGCGCTGCCAGCCGGCGAGCATTGGCAACAACTTGCGGACCTCCTTGCGGTTGCCGATCAGGTTGTCGTCGACAAAAAACACCGGCCCCCGCCAACCCTGCACGTACAGGCCGTCGAGCTCGGCAATCACCCGCTCGGGCGGTTTGGTGCGGGGGCGTTTGCCCAGCAGCGCGGTGACGTTGCAGAACTCGCAGTCGTAGGGGCAGCCCCGGCTGAACTGCACGCACATCGACGCGTAGCGCCGCAGCGGCGCGAGGTCCCACCGCGGCGGCGGCGTCAGCGCCAGGTCCGGCTTCTCGTCGTTCTCGTAGACCCGCCGCAGCGAACCAGACTCCAGGTCGCTGAGCATCCCCGGCAGGGTCACCTCGGCCTCGTTGAGCACCAGGTGGTCGGCCTCGTCGAACGCGTCGGGCTCGCAGGTCGCCATCGGGCCGCCGACGACGGTCTTCACGCCCGCGGCGCGGCAGCGAGACAGGATCTCGAGCGCCGACTTCTTCTGCACGGTCATGCCGCCGATCCACGCGGTGTCCGCCCACCGCAGGTCACTGGCGCGGAGGCGACGCACGTTGGTGTCGACCAGCCGCACCTCCCAGTCTGCGGGAAACATGCCGGCGACCGTGAGCAGCCCCAGCGGTGGGAACGAGGAACGCTTCCGGACGAACCACAACGCGTGGCTGAACGACCAGAACGTGTCGGGGAAGCAGGGGGCGATCAGCAGCGCGCGCATCGCAGTCTCTCTAGTAGGCGGGAGCGTTCGACGACGCTAACGCGAGGGGGAGACTCGGGGGCGCGAACGCGGGGTGTTGCGCCGAGTATAGCGCGCGTTCCAACCGCGCCAATGCCAGGTTGCATAGGGGCTAAGAAGACCTGTTTACCCGCGGGTCCTCGATCGGCGCAAGCCCGCCAGGCGTCAGGCAGCGCGGCGGCTCGCGCGCTCGTTCGTCCAATCAATTGCGCGGTCATTGGCCCACTCCAGCCGACGGTGCCACGCCCAGCCGAGGTAGCCGCCCGCCAAGAGCGCCGCGAAGAACATCCGCGGGCGGTAGAACACCAGGTAGCCGAGCAGTTGGTTGACGCCCTGCCCCACCACGCCGAACCAGTTGGTCCCCTCGGGCAGCAGCGCGACGCGCGGGATCTGCTCGGGCCAATTGGCCGACGCGCCGAGCTCGCTGATGTACCGCCAGTCGGTCAGCACGCGCCACGCCTCGGCGGCGGGCAGGCGTCCCCCGTGCATCCGCGCGCGGATAGTCAGGCTGGTCAGCGTCATGTCAGAGCTGCCGGAGTGCTCGCCGGACTGGTCTGCCTCGGCGAACTCCGGCAACGCCCGCTGCATAACGCCACGCAACTCGGCGCCGAGCGACGCGCCGCCGATCAGGATGCCGGCGGAGGCGAGCACCGACCACATGCTCTCGAAGGTGATCCACTCGCTGCAGTAGAGGAAGACAATCAGCGCGGTCGCCAGCGTCAGCGGCGCCGTTTGGCTGAGCACCGCCAGCACTACCTGATCGCCGCCCAGCAGCGTCGCGATCAACGACCAGGCCTGCTCCAGCACGGCCCAGCACGCGCCCCGCGGCCCGTGCAGCAGCATCAGCAGTGCCAGCACGACCCACCCCCCCGGCGGCGCGCGGCGCCAGAGTGTGGCTCTGCGGGAGACTCCGCGGGGAACCTGGGCGTCGGCTTCGGTGTCGAGTACTCGCATAGCCGCGGAGATTAGCGGGTCCGCCGCAATCGGTTAAGGCCAGTGGGCGCATCGCACTCCGCGGCTTTTCCGGCTAAAATCGCCGGATTGCACCCAATCCAACGCGGAGGTCCCACCTCTGGCGAGGTGGGCTTAAGACCGGCGGCGGCAATCTTAGCCAAGGGCCGGCGGCCAAGCATTCGTCACCAACCACCACACACCTGCCACGCACGTCCCATGCTCAACAAGTACTCCAGCAAGATCACCCAACCGAAGTCCCAGGGCGCCAGCCAGGCGATGCTGTACGGCACGGGCCTGAACGAATCCGACATGAACCTGCCGCAGGTCGGCATCGCCAGCATGTGGTACGACGGCAACACCTGCAACATGCACCTGCTGGACCTCGGCAATGAAGTCAAGGAAGGCATGCGCCCCGCCGGGCTGGTCGGCATGCGGTTCAACACGATCGGCGTGTCCGACGGCATCTCAATGGGCACCAGCGGGATGAGCTACAGCCTGCAGTCGCGTGACCTGATCGCCGACAGCATCGAGACCGTCATGCAGGCCCAGTGGTACGACGCGTTGATCGCCCTGCCCGGCTGCGACAAGAACATGCCGGGCTGCTTGATCGCGATGGGCCGGCTCAACCGCCCGGCGATCATGATCTACGGCGGCACCATCAAGCCCGGCTTCACCAAGGGCTCCGGCGGCGACGAGAAGCGTGACATTGTCTCGGCGTTCCAGTGCTACGGCGAGTGGCTCGCGGGCCGGATCACCGAGGAGGAGCGGAAGGACATCGTGCAGCACAGCTGCCCCGGCGCCGGCGCGTGCGGCGGCATGTACACCGCCAACACCATGGCCAGCGCCATCGAGGCGATGGGCATGAGCCTGCCTTACAGCAGCTCGATCCCGGCCGAGCACCCCGACAAGAAGCGGGAGTGCCACGAGGCGGCCAAGGCGATCTACAACCTGCTGGAACTCGACCTCAAGCCGCGCGACATCATGACCCGCGCCGCGTTCGAGAACGCGATGGTACTGATCATGGCGCTCGGCGGCTCGACCAACGCCGTGCTGCACCTGTTGGCGATGGCCCGCAGCGTGGACGTGGAGCTGACGATCGACGACTTCCAGAAGGTGAGCGACAAGATCCCCTACCTGGCCGACCTCAAGCCGTCCGGATCGTTCGTGCAGGAGGACCTGCACACCATCGGCGGCACGCCGGCGGTGATGAAGATGCTGCTCGACGCCGACCTGATCGACGGCTCGTGCATGACGGTCACCGGCAAGTCCATCGCCGAGAACCTCGAGAACCTGCCCGGCCTCAAGGAGGGCCAGACCATCGTGCGTCCGCTCGACAAGCCGCTCAAAGAGACCGGCCACATCCGCATCATGCGCGGCAACTTCTGCCCCGACGGCGCGGTCGCCAAGATCACCGGCAAGGAAGGCCTGGTGTTCACCGGCGTGGCCAACTGTTTCGACAGCGAAGAGGACATGCTGCACGCCTTGGAAGAGAAGAAGATCAATAAAGGCGACGTCGTGATCATCCGCTACGAGGGCCCCCAGGGCGGCCCCGGCATGCCGGAGATGCTCACCCCGACCAGCGCCATCATGGGCGCCGGCCTCGGCAAGGACGTCGCGCTGATCACCGACGGCCGCTTCTCCGGCGGCAGCCACGGCTTCATCGTCGGCCACGTCACGCCCGAGGCCCAGGTCGGCGGCCCGATCGCCCTGGTCAAGAACGGCGACAAGCTCACCATCGACGCCGAGGCCAACCTCATCACCCTCGACGTCACCGACGACGAATTGGCCAAGCGCAAGTCCGCCTGGAAGGCTCCCGAGTACAAGGCGACCCGCGGCACGCTTTACAAGTACATCAAGAACGTGAAGAGCGCTAGCGAGGGGTGCGTGACGGATGAGTGAGCGAGTTGAGTAGCAGCAATCCGTATCAGTCGCCAAGATCCCCACCGGCCGACAGCAAGAAGCGAGCCGTTCGCTGGTGGAGATCGCCAACCGGACTACTGGTCCTCGGATTCGCGATGATCGTAATCGTAGGGCCGCTCGTAGTTGCATGCGGCTTCATTCACTATCAGTTTCTCGCTGAAGGATTTGACTACTCTCCTGCCGGACCGGACTCCGAGGTCCTGGCGGAACTGACGTCGCCCGCATCGATATGGATGGCCCCTGCCCTGCTGGTGATCGCCGCTGGTACACTGCTGCTCGCTGGCGGGGTTATTATGTGGCTGATTCAGCAGATCCGAGGAGCATGACCTGGCCCCGATGCCTAGCGGCGGTGGCCGAAGGATCGACTTGGGTTCGTTCTTTTGCTGGCGATCTCGCCCGTCAGCGCGTTGACCCGCAATGCCGCCCCGTTTAGTGTGGCCGGTAGCGCGAAGTCCCCCCCGCCTGCTGCAGACGCTACCCCCAGACGAGACTACCCCCCGTGCCTGCCCCGAGAAACGCCTGCTTTGCCGCCACCGCCCTGCTACTTCTCACAGGCGCTGCTTGGGGGTTCGAGGTTCCGGGCGAGGCTGTCATCAACGTGCCGCCCGATCCCACGCCGAGCGTGCTGACGGCCGGACAGACGCTGAACCTCTCTGGTGAGCTCTACATCGACCTGGACGACACCCTTGTAGCGCAGTCCGGAAGTGTCGTCAACTTTCTCGACGGCTCGCACATCGAGGGCGGCGGGTATCTGTTTGCCGAAGCCGGGAGCGTCGCCAACCTCTACGGCGGGACCTTGTACGACTACGCGGGTTTCGCGGGAGAACTCAACGTCTTTGGCGGAGGTTACTTTGGCTACCAAGCAAGCAACACCGACCAAGTGCTGATCGCCGGCGGCGACAACTCTGTGATCTTCGACAACGTTGGCGCAAGGATGACGGGCGGCGAGATCTACCTGATTGCGGGCAACGGTTCGACGTTCGAGATGCAGGGCGGCGCCCTCAAGGGAATCGAGAGCTATGACGAGCTGATCGTGAATATCACTGGGGGTGAGATCCTGGGGGGCGGATTCCTTGGCAGCGATACAAAGGTCACTATCTCGGGCGGCCTGCTCGCCGACCCGCGATCGGGCAGCTTCGAGTACGCGGGCTCTGGCGTACTCTCGCTGGTTGGATCCGACTTTGCCATTGACGGCCTGCCACTGCCGCGGCTGGCGCCGGGCGAGGCCATCGAGATTCCGCAGCGTGGCGTGGAGCTTACCGCCACGCTGCAGGACGGGTCGCCGTTCACGTACCCGTTGAATTGGCCCGACCAGACCTACCGAGTAGTTGGCGGCGTGCCGACACCGGGCGGGCTGGCCCTGCTCGGGCCAGCCGCCCTGTTTGCCATGCGTCGGAGTTTCGGTCGCGAAAGGGCCGCCCCGTAGGCCCAGAAGCAACAACGCTACTCCTCGTCGACGTTCACTTCTACCTCGCCGGTGTCGACGTTGCGCTCGACATCGACTTGCAGGCCGGGGCTGTCGACTTCGAGGACCTTTTCTTTCCGCTCGCAGCCGGTCGTGGCGCCGATCATCAGCAGGGCGGCCGCAAGCGCTAGGGTGGAGTGGCGTTTCATGGGTAGGCTCCGCTTGTTCGGTGTGAGATCTCGTGGGCTTGAGTCGCCCCTCGCTGCGTCTACCCTATCCGCGCGGCGGGCAGGCCTGCGCTGGGGATCCCCGCGTGTGGCCGCAATTCGATCAGCTTGGCGGTCGGATCGCACCGATGGTGATGAACAGATGGGGACGGCGCCGCTCCGCGGCCCCGAGAACGACCCCGTAAGGTAGGGTTGAAATGCGGCCATTCCCAGCTGGCTGCATTCAATAGCAGCGCGTACGATTCCCCTATGCTCAGCGACGCCCTCGACATCTACCTGAACGACCACCTGGCTGTGCTCGTCGCCGAGCGCGAGCTCTGCCAACGCATGGAGCAGGAGAACGAGCAAACGCCGTTGGCCGGGTACCTCCAAGAGCACCGCGGGCTGTGCGAGGAGGGCGAGCGCATCGTCCGCGACCTGCTTAAGAGCCGCGGCGCAAACGCCAGCAGCCTCAAGACCACCGCGGCCTGGCTAGCCGAGAAGCTCGGCCGGCTTAAGCTCAACGGCCAGATCACCGGCTACGCGCCGGCGTCGCGGGTGCTAGAACTCGAGGGCCTGACCGTGGCGACCCAGGCCCGGCTGATGCTGTGGCGGTGCCTGTCGGCGAGCGGGGTGACCTTTGCCGGCGAGCCTTCCCCGGACTGGGACGAGCTCTGCGATCAGGCAGATCGCCAGCTCGCCGAGCTGCGGGCGTTGCAGTCGGCGGCCGCGGCCGACGCTTTCGGCGACGCCTGAGCGGCGGCGGCTTGCTCATTTGGCCCGGCCACTTCTTGGCCTTGTTTCTTGTTGGCCCTGTTTCTTGCTGCATTCGCGTCGCGAGGCTGCTCTAATGAATGCGTGCGCGCCTTCTTAGTCGCGTGTGCGAACGCTGATTCAAGCCCCACAACTCTCTTTAGGTGGAATGATGATATCGAGCCGATGCAGCCGTCACCTAGCAACCATGGTCTGCTTGCTCGCGGCGACGGTCTCGCCCGCCGACGAACCGGCGGCCGCCGACAGCGGTCGGCTCGAGTTCCGCATCGTGGCCGAGCCAACCCGGGAAGACGACCAATCGGTGATTGAGGTGGCCCAGCAACTCCCCCCCGGCCAAAAGACCGTCACGGTGGACGGAGAAGTGCGGGCCCGCTGGGTCGAGCTCGAGGATCGGGAGTTTGGACCGAACGCCAATTTCGGGCGTCTGGCGACGCGTAATGCAAACGGCGCCCGGGAAGCATTGGTGCTGATTGATCCGCTCAATGTGACCGAGCAAGACCTCGCTCAAATCGAGAAGAGCAAAGACGAGACCGGCCGAGCAGCGATCAGCTTCGAACTCAACGATGAAGGCGCCGACCGTTTCGGGCGCCTGACTGGGGACAACCTTCCCGACGCCTCCGGCCGTGCGCGTCGGCTTGGCGTCTTGGTTGACGGTAGGCTGATTTCGGCGCCCAGCCTGCGGACAAGGATCACCAGCCGGGCCCAAATCTCCGGCGGCTCTATGACCGACGCCGAGGTCGACCAGCTGGTTCAGGCCATCAGTGCGAACATCCCCCCTTCGGCGTCTGGCGAGTCGGTCAGCTTGTTCAACGGCCAGGACCTCACAGGCTGGCACGCCGACGTGCCGGAGCGGGACAACAACCCCGAAGCGCGGATGCCGTTTGTCGTGCGGGACGGCATGCTGGTGAGTCTCGGCACGCCGGGCGGGCATTTGATCACGGACGAGCAGCACGGCGACTACCGCTTGGAGGTCGAGTACCGCTTTGCCGGCAAGCCCGGCAACTGTGGTGTGCTGGTGCACGCGTCGCAGCCGCGGGCGCTGTACGGGATGTTCCCGCAGTCGCTCGAGGTGCAGATGATGCACGAGAACGCCGGCGACTTCTGGTGCATCCACGAGGACATCGCCGTGCCCGACATGGTCGCCCGGCGCGGTCCAAAGGAGAAGTGGGGCGGCCGCGACGGCGACGCACGGCGGATCGTCAACCTAACCGACGGCTCCGAGAAGCCGCTCGGCGAGTGGAACCGGATGGTCGTCGAATGCCTGGGCAACCAGATCAAGGTGTGGGTCAACGGCGACCTGGTCAACCACGGCCACGACTGCACCGCCAAGCAGGGCCAGATTGCCGTGCAGGCCGAGGGCTCGGAGGTCGAGTTCCGTAAGCTGCTGCTGACGCCGATCACCGAGTTGAGCGACGCGGCGCCGGAATAGCTCCCGTTCTCGTCAACCGTTGGCCTGCGACGGGTACTTGGCCATCAGCCTTAGCACCTCGTCGATCTGCTCGGGCTTCTCGAAGCCGATGGTCATGGCGTCCATGAAGTCGTGGCCCTGGGCAAACTTCATGCACTCCTCGCGCTGATCGGCCAGCTTGCCCTCGCCTAAGATCTTCATGCCGATGATCGCCTTGCCGGCGGCCTTGGCCTGACGCAGGACGGCGATGACCTCGTCGGGCGAGGCGTCCATCAGCACGCCCTTGGGGTTAATGCGGGCGAGGATAACGTCGACCCACGGCTCGGCGGCGGCGGCCTTGAGGGCGGTGAAGTCGTGGCACGACACGCCGACCGCCTTGATGCGGCCCTTCTCCTTCTCCTCGTTCATGACGTCCATGTACGGGTCCATCTTGCCGCGCCACTGGCCGTCCATCAGGCAGTGCAGGAGGACGATGTCGAGGTAGTCGGTGGTGAGCTCGTGGCGGAATCGCTCGAGCGTGGCGCGGGTGTCCTGGGCGCGCTCGGCGTCGGAGGTCTTGTCCTCGGGGCCGTCGTACCGCCACCAGACCTTCGTCAGGATGGCGACCTCGTCGCGGGGGATCGTGCGGAGCGCCTCGCGGAAGTAGACGTGCGTGCCGTACAGGTCGGCGAGGTCGAAGAAGCGGAGGCCGCGGTCGTAGGCGTGGTGGAACAGACTGACGATTTCCTGGAATCCCATCCGCGTCTGGTCGGACTGCCGGTTGCCGCCGTGCACTCCGGTGCCCTGCCCCAGCCGCGACATCTTCACGCCGGTGTCGCCGAGGGTGATCATCGGAGGGGGCGGAACCTCACCGGGCGGCAGGTCCTGCGGCTGGTCGATGGTCGACGACTGCTCGGCCGCTACCGCTGACTGGGCGGCGGCCATGCCCGCGGCCAGGCCGGCCGAGGCGCCGAGAAACTTCCTGCGATCAAGATCCGACATGATGAGAAGCCTTTCCGAGGGCCGCGGGGCCCCTCAAGGAGACGGTGAGGAGTGACTAGCGAGAGCGGCAAACGCCCCCGCCATCATACCCCGCTCGGTCAGGCGAGAGAACCAGCCAGGGCGGCGGCCCCCGGGGGGACGGGGGCCACTCCGCCGCGGCTCGCAGACGAGAATCAGAAGCAGCGTTCCATGCCGAGGTAGGCGCCGTGCAGGATCACGTGGCCGTTGGTCTGCAGCAGGGCGACGTCGTTGATGCCGCGCAGGTCGTGGTAGATCTGGTTGGTCGGCAGCGCGACGCCCGACACGCCGATCACGCGGTAGTCGGCCGTCAACCGCCAGCGGCGGGTCGGCTGGTAGGCGAAGCCGAGCGCCATCTCGGCCATCATCGCGACGTCTACCTTGTCGTTGCTGACCATCCAGCTGGCGCCGTTGTTGGGGCCGTTGTTGATGGTCGCCGTGCCGGCGGCGCCGGAGATCCGCGAGCTCGACTCGCAGAAATTGCCGAACACGCCCGCCTTGGCCACCGCGGTCAGGCTGAAGCAGCCGGTCATCGGGCGGTTGACGCTGCCGCCTAGCTGGCAGCCGACCAGCAGGTTCTGCGTGTCGATGTCGTAGTAGAGCTCGTCGGTCTCGTAGGTGAACATCGAGTCGTTCGGGTCGGACGCGAACTGCAGCCGCTCGTCGAAGCGGAACAGGCGGAAACCGACCAGCGACGCCACCGTCGCCCCCGAGCCGCAGGCGTCGGTCAGAACAATGCCGTGGTTCGCCTCGACGTTGTAGACGTCCATCTCCCGCCGCAGGCGGTGGGCGAAGGCGTTGTTGGTGAAGTTGTCGGCGGTGGCGCCGCTGTAGTCGAGCTGGTCGTAGTTGAGAATCGCGCTCAGGTTGCCCGCCAGCGACGAGCCGAGCACCATCGCCTCCTCGTCGGTCGGCAGCAGCTGCCAGTAGACCAGTTCCAGCCCGTGCTTGGTGCAGGCGTCGTAGCGGGCGAGGCGGGTCTCGAAGCCCATGCCGCCGCTGAAATCGGCGTCACGCTGATTGAGGTACTGGAGGTCTTCGTTCGGGTCGTCGTAGGAGAAGGCGTAGTTGTTGCCGTGGTCGCGCTGCAGGTAGAGGGCGCCAAGCGAGAACGACCAAACCGCCGATGGGGGCGCCGGGGCGGCACAGGACGGGTACGCAACGCCACACGCCGCCGCATCAGAGCCGTAGCAGGACCCACCGGAGTACGCGGAGTCACCAGCACAGCCGGCGCCGTATCCGTAGGCGGCGCCAGCATCGGCGCCCGTCGGCCCGCAGGTGCTGCAGCCGGGGTTCACGCCGCACGGGGCGCAGTACGACTCCCAGCTAGCGCCCTGGGCTAGCAGGGGCAGATTCGTTCCACAAAACCAAACAACCGCAGTCGCTGCGGCCAACCAGGCCCGAGTCATGAGCGTCGCCTCCCTGCGACCGAGTCAGGACGCGGCTCCCTGCCGTGTCCGCCGGTGCTGATTATCGGTCGCTGGCGGTCCGCCTTTGCCAGTCCGAGTGGTCGAAGGACGGCCGTTCACCGTTCCTTCTCCCGTTTAACCGCTACAGGCCACACAGTTGCAGGCCGCCAGAAAACGAGCCAACCAGACCGCCAAGGCCGGTAGAAAACAGACCCTCGAGGCGCCTTGGCGTCGCCGGCAGGCCCCGCCTGCAAGCAGATTGAGAGTGCGGGCTGCGAGCCACCCACTCGCTGCTCAGCGACAACAGCGGCCTGCCGCAATACAGCACGCTTCGGGGGGTCCGCCGGTCGCCTGCTATCTCCCCTTCCCCCTTGCGCCGCTTGACTTTATGATGCGGGCTTCGGCGTCCCCTGATGGGGCGCCCACGGTCTGTGCTGCCCGAATCACGACCGACAATCACAACCCCCAACAAGATCCTCGGAGCCGCGTGCTAGTCCTTGCTGAGATCTCGACCTGCCCCGTTGTCCTCGCTCAGGGGGGCGGCGGCAGCCTGCTATCGCTCCTGCCGCTGGTGCTGATCATGGCGTTGGGCTACGCCATGTTCGTGCTGCCCCAGCAGAAGAAAGAGCGTTCGTACCGGGAAATGGTCGCCAATCTCAAGGAAAAGGACCACGTGCTGACCTCCGCCGGGATCTACGGGGTGGTGACCGGCGTGCAGCGGGACCAGGAAAGAGTCACCATCCGGGTGGACGAGGCCACAGGGGCCAAGATCCGCGTCGCGATGTGGGCCATTACCGATGTGATCACGGACGAAAAGCCGGGCGACGCCGCGTCGCCCGCCAAGGACAGCAAGAAATAAGCGGCCGACCGAGGACCACCTTTCTCAATCGGGCTTCCTCAATCTGGTTCGGCCTTCTTCCTCTCTCAGGCACTCATTCGAAAATGCGACACACGAAGCCAGCGTTTCGTTTCTCCCCGTTCGCCCGGGCCGGGCTGCTTGCCTGCCTGCTGGCGGCCCTGATGGTGTCGTTCGCCGCGCCGCAGGCCGCCTACTCGCAGGACGAGGGCGACGCCGCCACCGCCGAGGCAGCCGCCCCGGCAGACGAAGCCCCTGCCGGCGAAGAAGCCGCTAGCGAGGAGCCGGCAGCCGACGCGACCGACCCCGCGCCTGCGGCCGAGGACTCCGGCACGGCCGAGCCCGCCGAAGAGGCAACGACTGAAGATCCGGCTGCCGAAGAGGCAAATGCCGCGGCGACCGACGCCGAGGGCGATTCGACGACAAACGCCGCCGCAGGCGGGGCCACCCTAGCAGGCGAAGAGGCCGCCGGGTTCGACTGGGCCAACGCCCTGCTGATTATCGCCGTGCTGGTCGTGCCGGTCGTGGTCGGCAACTGGCTGGCCGGCGTGCTGAAGATGCCGGACCACGGCTGGAAGCTGGCCCTGGTGCTGACCTCGGTCGCCGTGGGCGGGTTGATCGTCGCCACCGGCACGTTCAAGGGCGGCACCGACCTCAGCGGCGGCACAACCCTGGTCTATGAGATCGCCGACAAAGACCGCATCATCGATGAGAACAACCCCAACGCGTCCGCGCCAGAAGAGAGCGGCGAGGGCAAGCAGAAGGTCAAGATCGACCAGGTCATCAACGCCCTAAAGATGCGTGTCGACCCGTCCGGCACCAAGGAAGTCGCCATCCGGTCGTACGGTGATGACATCGAGGTGATCGTGCCGCAGGCGTCGTCGCAGGACGAACTGAAACACGTCAAGGCAATGCTGACCGACCTCGGCGAGCTGGAGTTCCGCATCCTCGCCAGCGCCGGTTGGCCGAACGACAAGCCCGTCATCGACGCGGCAATGGCGCTCCCGCCGAGCCAGAAGAGCGTCGAGATCGGTGGTCAGGAGCGTGGCCGCTGGGTCCAATTCGACGAGCGTGAGTTTGGCGATGGCGAGGGCCGCCTGGTTACCCGCCAGACCCGCGCCGAGCCCGAGGCCCTGGTGCTGATCGACCCGCTCAACGTCACCGGCGAGTACCTCACCTCGGCCCGCTCCGACTTTGACGAGACCGGCCGCCCCGCGGTCGGCTTCCGCTTCGACGCCCGCGGGAGCGCCAGGTTTGGCCAGCTCACCGGCGACAACCTGCCGAACGCCTCGGGCCGGCAGCGCTCGCTCGCCATCATCCTCGACGAGAAGATCCTCTCGGCGCCCGGCATCAAGTCGCGGATCACGAGCAACGGCCAGATCTCTGGCGGCTCGATGACCAAGCAGGAGGTGGAGCGGATCGTCGCGGTGCTCGACGCGGGCAGCCTGCCGGCGGCGCTCAACAAGACGCCAATCAGCGAAGAGACCATCAGCGCCACGATCGGCGTTAAGACGATTGAGCAGGGCAAGTTCGCCATCTCGGTCTCGCTGATCGCCGTGCTGATTTTCATCGTGATCTACTACCGCTTCGCCGGCCTGGTTGCCTGCCTGGCGCTCGCCATCAACATGCTGCTGGTGCTGGCGCTGATGGTGCTGTTCGGCGCCGCGTTTACCCTGCCCGGCCTGGCCGGCCTGGTGCTGACGGTCGGCATGAGCGTCGACGCGAACGTGCTGATCTTCGAGCGTATCCGCGAGGAGATGGCCCGCGGCGCCGCCCTGCGGATGGCGATCCGCAACGGCTTCGACCGCGCCACCACCACCATCGTCGACGCCAACGTCACGACGCTGATCACCGGCGTGGTGCTGTACGCGATCGGCACCGACCAGATCCGCGGCTTCGCGGTGACGCTCATCCTCGGCATCCTGATGAGTATGTACTCGGCCATCTTCTGCTCGCGGCTGGTGTTCGACATCGCCGAACGGAAGCGGTGGATCAAGTCGCTCAGCTTCTCGCAGATCATTGGCGACACCAGCTTCGACTTCATCGGCAAGCGTGGCATGGCCGCGGTCTTCTCGATCGCGCTGATCGCGATCGGCCTGTTCAGCGTGTTCGGCCGCGGCTCGGGAATCCTCGACATCGACTTCACCGGCGGCGCCAGCGTCACCCAGGTGCTGGCCGAGGGCGTCGACATGGGTATCGCAGAGGTCCGCGACACCGTGGCCGCCGCCCAGGTCGGCGAGGAGACCCTCGGCGACAAGAACCTGACGGTCACCGAGCGGGGCGAGGGCGGCAAGCGTTTCACCGTCCGCTCGAGCGTCGAGGACGTCGACTCGGTGAAGCAGGCCCTGACCGACGCGTTCGGCGACAAGCTGCTGAAGAACTCGGTCGCGATCGGCGAGGTCAATCCGTTCACCGAGGGCGGCTTCGAGGGCTCGCAGGTCGAGCTGACCTTCAACCAGGGCGACGCCTACTCCAAGGACGACGGCTTCTCGCACGACGTGCTGGAGGAACGCATCGCGGCCATCCTGGCCGACAAGGGCGCCAAGGTCGCCCCGGTGCTCGAGAACCCCGAGTATGTCGAAGACAGCAGCCTGCGTTTCAAGGACTGGACGCTAAAGCTGCAGGGCCAGACCGCCGAGCAGACCCGCGCGGTCGCCGAAGACCTGCAGCAGCAGCTCGCCGGCCAGCCGATCTTCCCGCTGGCCAATAAGATCGGCGGCAAGGTGGCCGGCGGCATGCAGCGGAAGGCGATCCAGGCGATCGTGGTGAGCCTGCTGGGCATCATCGCGTACGTCTGGTTCCGGTTCCAGAACATCGCGTTCGGACTGGCGGCGGTGGTCGCGCTCGTGCACGACGTGCTCGTCACGCTCGGCGCCATCGCGATCTCGGCCTACCTGGTGAACATGGTGCCGGCCCTGGCCGAGGCCCTGCAGATCCAGTCGTTCCAGATCAGCCTAACCGTGGTCGCCGCGTTCCTGACGATCATCGGCTACTCGCTGAACGACACCATCGTCATCTTCGACCGGGTGCGCGAGGTGCGGGGCAAGAGCCCTAAGCTCACGTTCTCGATGGTCAACACCAGCATCAACCAGACGCTGAGCCGGACCGTGCTGACCTCGCTCACGACCCTGCTCGTGGTAATCCTGCTGTACTTCTTCGGCGGCCCCGGCATCCACAGCTTCGCGTTCGCCTTAGTGGTCGGCGTGATCGTTGGTACCTACAGCACGATCTTCATCGCCTGCCCGGCGCTGCTGTCGATGGTGGGCGCCTCGCCCGACCCGGCCGCTAAGTCGGGCGGTTCGTCGGGCGGCTCCTCGTCTTCCGACGCCGCCTAGCGGCGCCACGCCAGCGAGACCTACCCATCCCCCGCGGGCCCGACGCCCGCGGGGGATTTTTTGTGCGCACACCCGCGCCGGCGGGTGCTGGCGCCCCCTGCGGACTCCTCTTGCCGTGCCCCGGGCCTGCCTCTATTCTCCGCCCGCTACTGAACCCCCTTGCTCACCGCGCGTTCCCGAGGTTGGCTATGCCGCCCCAAGCTGCTTCCCGTCGCCCCGCCGCCTGGCTCTCGCTCCTGCTGGCGCTGTCGTGCCTGCTGCCGTCCGCCGGCTGCCCGATGCTGCTGGCGTCGGGCGTGTACTTCTGGGAAGGCGGCAACATGGTTGACGCCGACTACGACGGACTCAAGCAGCAGCGGGTGGTGGTGTTCTGCCGCCCGCCTTCGTCGTCGACGTTCAGCCACGCCGGCGCCGCGCGGGACATCGCCAAGCGGGTCAGCAGCATGCTCGAGCAGAACGTGCCCAAGATCGACATCGTGCACCCGCAGGAAGTCGACCAGTGGATCGACGAGAACGACTCGGACGACTACAAGGCCCTCGGAAAGGCGGTCGACGCCGACCGCGTCGTGCACGTCGAGCTCGACCACTTCGAGCTGTTCAGCGGCAAGACCCTCTACCAGGGCGTGTCGGAGGTCTCCGTGACCGTGTACGACATGCGTGACAACGGCCGCCGGCTGTGGGACCGCGAGATGGGCGAGTTTATCTTCCCGGAGCACGGCGGCGTGCCGGTTCAGGACCGCAGCGTCCAGGACTTCCAGCGGCAGTATGTCGAGATCCTCTCTGGGGCGATCGCCCGACACTTCTACAAGCACGACCCGCACGCCGGGTTCGCCACCGACGCACTGTCGATCCGGTAGCAAGAGTCTTACGCGCCGCAGCGAGATGCCGTCGGCGGACTACTCAACCCGCGCATCGAGCGTCACCAGTTCGTTGAAGCGGTCGACGTCCGCCCTGCCGGCCCAGGCGATGCCCCGCAGCAGCAGGGCGCGGAACACCGGGTCGTCGAAGGTCCACATGTAGTGGCCCGGGATCGACACGAACACGCGTCCCCTGCCCCGCTCGACGGTCCAGAATAGCGGGCGTGGCTCGCCCTCTTCCTCCGACGTGCCGATCAGGTCGAGCTTGCTCGGGTCGCCGGTCAGCCGCCAGTAGGCCTCGTCGACAAAGTCGACCTTGTCGAGGTTCCGGGCGATCGGGTGGTCGGCGCCGGGCGAGAAGTCCATGTGCAGCAGGCCGTGCCGGTAGCTGATGCTGCCACCCTTGCTGGCCAGGCCGATCCGCTTGGCGAACTCCGCCTCGCCGCCGCGCCCGTCGACGGCCCAGTGGATGTAGACCAGCCCGCCGCCGCGGGCCAGGAACGGATCGATCACGAACGATCGGTCGTCGTCCCAGCGGCCGCGTTGGTAGAACACCATGACGTCGGCGTCGGCTGCCTGCTCTTCGGTCGGCAGCTCCCACGCGTCCTCGACCGTGGTCTGCGGCGTCCTCTCCAGCAGCGGCTTCCACACCTTCTGCCAGGCCGGGTAGTCGTGCTCGCCGGTCGAGTGGTCCTTCGGCCCGGCGACCAGCAGCACCTTGAGCGGCTTCGCTGGGGCGGTGGCGTCGCTGCCGGCGAGCAGCGTTTCGACCTCGGCCTGGGTCCTCGCGGCCGGCGGGGCCTTCTCGGGGTAGACCGGCATTCTGTAGGAAGGCTCGCCGCTGGCGGACGCCACGCAGAGGGTCAGCAACGCCGCTCCGAGGAGAGGGGAACGCATGAAAATCTCCCGCAACGCCGGCCGTCGCCGGCGGCCAAAGGACAAGAAAAAACCGCCCGGCCACACACGGGGGCCAGGCGGTTGTATTCTAACCGATAGCGTGGGTCGGCGCCCGGTGTTACGAGGCGTCTACCTTCAGCTCGACGTCTGTGAAGTCTTCCATCTCGAGGGCCTCGATGGCCTTGGCGGGGTCGAACTCGCCCCCCTCAACGGCGACCACGGCGGTCTTGGTCTCGAGGTCGACGCTCACGTCCTTCACGCCCGGCTGCTTGGCCAGCGTCTCGCGGACCTTGGGGACGCACATCACCTCGCAGTGCATCGACGGCACCTGGAACTCGACCGTGGGCAGGCCTTCGGTGTTGAACGCAACCTGTTCGACCGGATCGGAGCTGATCACCTGGGTCTTGTCCACCGCCGGGGCTTCGGCGTCGCCGCAACCCACGAGTAGCGTGAGCGACAACAGGGTGAGGGTCGTGCGTAGCATTGGTAGTCTCCGTCTGACGGGTGGCAGTCTGGCCGCGGGGCCACAACGCAAGTCTAGCCCGGGAGGCCCTGGCCGCAATGTGCGACAAGTCACACTGTGGGGTTTTACTCGGCGGTGGTCCCGAGCTGAACCAGGTCGCCGTCCTCGGCCATCTTGCGGATGTCCTGGGTGATCTTCATCGAGCAGTACTTCGGCCCGCACATGCTGCAGAAGTGGGCGCTCTTGAAGGTGTCCTGCGGCAGGGTCTGGTCGTGGTACTCGCGGGCGGTCTCTGGGTCGAGCGAGAGGCGGAACTGCTCGTTCCAGTCGAACTCGAAGCGGGCCTTAGAGAGGGCGTCGTCGCGGTCGCGGGCGCCGGGGCGGTGGCGGGCGACGTCGGCCGCGTGGGCCGCGATCTTGTACGCCATCATCCCCTGCTTGACGTCCTCCTTCTCGGGCAGGCCGAGGTGCTCCTTGGGGGTCACGTAGCAGAGCATCGCGGCCCCGTGCCAGCCGGCGAGCGCGGCGCCGATGCCGCTGGTGATGTGGTCGTAGCCCGGCGCGATGTCGGTGACCAGCGGGCCGAGCACGTAGAACGGGGCGCCGTCGCAGACCTCGGCCTGGCGTTCCATGTTCATCTGGATCTGGTCCATCGGCACGTGGCCGGGGCCCTCGACCATGACCTGCGTTCCACGTTCGCGGCCCCGCTTGGTCAGCTCACCCAGCACGTCGAGCTCGGCGAACTGCGCGGCGTCGCTGGCGTCGGCCACGCTGCCGGGCCGCATGCCGTCGCCCAGGCTCCAGGTGACGTCGTACTGCCGCATGATGTCGCAGAGGTCGTCGAACGCCTCGTACAGCGGGTTCTGCTTGCGGTGCGACATCATCCACTTGGCGATCAGCGACCCGCCGCGGCTGACGATGCCGGTCACGCGGTTCATCGACAGGTGCAGGTGCTCCAGCAGCACGCCGCAGTGGACGGTCATGTAGTCGACGCCCTGTTTGGCCTGGTGCTCGACCATGTCGAGGAAGTGCTGGGCCCGCATGTCCTCGATCTCGCCGCCGAGCTCTTCGAGCATCTGGTAGATCGGCACGGTGCCGATCGGCACCGGCGACGCGGCGATGATCGCCTCGCGGATGCGGTCGATGTCCTTGCCGGTCGACAGGTCCATCACGGTGTCGGCGCCGAAGTGGACGGCGGTGTGCAGCTTCTCGAGCTCGGCGTCGATGTCGCTGGTGACGGCCGAGTTGCCGATATTGGCGTTCACCTTGCAAGTGGACTCGATCCCGATGGCCATCGGCTCCAGCCGACCAGCCAGGTGCACCCGGTTGGCCGGGATCACCATCGTCCCTTTGGCTAACTCGTCACGCACCACCTCGGCCGAGATCTTCTCGCGTTCGGCGACAAACTTCATCTCTGGGGTGGTCTCGCCCGCCCGGGCGAGCTCGAGTTGCGTGATCGGACTAGGCATTTCGGGGGGGAACCTCCAGAAGTATGGGAACGGTCGATCCGACCGTTAGATAGCAGCGCAAGCCGTTAGCTCGCTTGTGTTTCCGGTTTATCGTATCGCGCTGGCGGGGGGTGTCAACGCGGGGCCGCCTGCAGCAGGCGGTCGAGAATCACCTGCCGTGCCTCCAGTCCGCCCGGCTCTTGGTCGCCGTGCACGACGCCGAGGTGACTGAACGGCAGCACCACGGTGTCGGCAACGCCAGGCAGCCGCCCCCGACTGATCGCAACGGCCCCATCCCCTTTGCCGTCGGTGACCTCGTCCATGCAAGCCAGGGCCCTATCGACCGCGGCCGCGTCGGTTTCCCACCCGGGGGTCAGTTCGGCTGTCTTCAGCAGGGTCTGGCGGACCAGGTAGCGATGCTCCTCGCTGACCTGAGCGGCCGAGCCGAGCAGTACGGTGTATCGCACCTCCTCGCGTCGGTCGCGGGCGTTGAGTCGGCGGAGGAACTTGGAGCCCGGCCGGAGGTCGGCTGGAGCCTCGCTGAGGCCGTCGGCGATCGACTCCCTCACCCGCCGCCACGGGTCGGCGCCGTCGTTGCGGACGATCCAGTGCTCCCATAGGTCGAGCCCAACCGCGTAGCGGGCGAGGGTTGAGCCGTGCGTTGGCGGGGCGACCATTATCAGGCGGTCGACGTTGCCGGGCCAGAGGCCGTCGTCCTCCAGGCACTCTCGCGCCACCAAGCCGCCCATCGAGTGGGTCACCAACGCCACCCGACGCTCGGGGTGCTGCTCGGCAAACAGCCGCAGCTGAGCCGACAGCAGCTCCGCCGAGGCCCGCAATGGCTGGTCGTTCGGATAGGCGAATTCGCCGCACGGCAGCCCCTGCCCACGGACCAACTTAACGAGCGCCCGGGTGTGGGCCGGGTTGGAGTTGAAGCCGTGCACCTGAACGACCACAGGCACCTCGGTTGGTGCCTCGGCCCAAGCGTCGTCGAGCTTCATACAGTAGCGTTGATGGTCGGCGTCGCAGGTCGCGCACTGGCGCAGCCACCCACGCCATCCTGGCTGCTGGGGTAAGTCGGCGCTGGCCGCCGGTGAGAGGGCAGCCAGCAGGCCCGCGACGAGCAGCACGCGTCGCAACGGGCCTCGGTTTCCGGAAATCATAGGCGCGTTAACTACGGGATCGCGGGGCGTTCGACCGGCTTGGCGTTCTGCGGGGTGTTGCCGGGCGTGAACCTCAGCCGCACACTGTCCCCCGCCTGTTGCACGGCCTCGCGGAATTCTTCGGGGTTGGACACCCGCTGTCCAGAGACGTGGCTGATAAACATCCCCGGTCGGATTCCCTGACGCCAGGAAACACTGCCCTCGTCGACCTCGACCACCGCGACACAGCCGTCGCGGTCAATGTGCCCCTGGGAGGACGCCTGGGCCAGCAGCGTGGTGTCGACCGCCGTGGCGTAGTCGACGTGCATCCCTTGCCACGCCGGTCGGGGGCTGGTGACGACCTTCTCGCCCGGCACGTAAATCTTGTCGAGCCGGACAGTGGTGTTGTTCCGCCGCCCATCACGCAGGTAGGCGAGGGGCGTCTCGACGCCCGGGGCCAGGCCGCCAACCACGAGCTGCAGCTCGTCCGACCCGTCGAGGTCCTCGCCGTCGATCGCGACCACGACGTCGGTCTTGCGGAGGCCGGCCCGGTCGGCCGCGCTCCCCTCGTACACGTGGTTCACGACCACTCCCTGGATGCCGCTGCCGACCGCCACCAGGTGGTCCGGCTCGAAGCCGATTCCGAGCAGGCCGTACTCGACCTCGCGGCCCGCACACAGGTCCTCGATCACCCGCCGCATCACCTTGTTTATTGGGATCGCGTAGCCCGCTGGCTGCTCGTGCCCGGCGATCGACGCGACGCTGGTGATCAGGCCGATGAGCTCGCCCTGCAGATTGACCAGCGCGCCGCCCGAGGCGTTCCAGCCGAGCTTGGCGTCGGTCTGGATCAGGGTGCCGAGGTGGTGCAGCGTCGTGCGGTACTCGTCGCCGCGTTCGGTGTCGTTGAGGTTTTCGCCGCCCGGCGCTTTCTGCGCGAGGTTCGAGACCATCCCGTAGCTGACGCTCGGCTGGCCGTCGCTCTCGATGGCAAACGGGTTGCCGACCGCGATGACAAGATTACCCTTCCTGAGGTCCTCGGCCTGGCCGAACTTCAGCGGCTGCAGCTTATCGGTCCTGGCCCTCAGCACAGCCAGCCCGCTGCGGGGGTCGGCGCCGACGATCTCGGCGGGCAGCTCGTCGCCCGCGGTGGTCGTGACAAAGTGCCGATCGCCCGGCTTCACCACCAGGTACTGTGTGAGGATCAGCCCGCTGGCGTCAATGACCACGCCGGCGCCGGTGACCCGCGCGGCCTGCTCCTCGGCTTCGCCCCGGAAGCGGCCCAACGGGTCGACGCCGGGGAAGCCGCGGTCGAGCTGCTGCAACGCCTGCAGCTCGCCGGGCTGGAACTGGCTCCGCAGGCGGGCCTCGTCGGCGGGCGACGCGGCCTGCGGTTGACGCGGCGCGGGCGCCCTGGAAATCGCTACTACCGAAGGCTCTACCCGCTGGATCACCTCGACTAGCTTCGACTCAAACGCGGCCAGCAGCCCCGCCGCCGACGAAGACCCCGATTGGGCCGCCGGTTGCTGCGCAGCGGCCGTTCCACCGCCCAGCAGCAGCGCCGCAACGCACGACAGCAGGCGGCCCGCGGGAAGCGGTCGGGCTGCCCGCGGGCCGGTGCAAGGGGCGAGGGGATCGTGGCTCTGGCCGTGCGTCATTTGGTACTTGCTCGTTGAATTACTGCCGACGAGCCAACCGGCGCGTAGCCGCGGTGGCGGCTACTCTTCGGGGGCTTCGTCTTCGTCGCTGGCTTCGGCGGCCACCTCGGCCGGCTTCATGGCCAGCAGGTCGTCAAAGCCGCCGGCGGCCAAGATCTTGTCCTTGATTTCGGCGGCAATGTCGGGGTTTTCCTTGAGGAAGAGCCGCGCCTTCTCCTTGCCCTGACCAAGCTGCATCTCGCCGTACCGGAACCAGGCGCCGGTGCGGCTGATGATCTTCTGCTCGATGCCGAGGTCGATCAGGTCGCCCTCGTAGCTCACGCCGTCTTTGTGCATCATGTCGAACTCGGCGACACGGAACGGCGGCGCCACCTTGTTCTTGACGATCTTGGTCCGCACCCGCTGGCCGACCACCTCCTCGCCGTCCTTCAGCTGGCCGATCCGCCGCACGTCGATGCGGCAGGAGCAGTAGAACTTGAGCGCCCGGCCGCCCGGCGTGGTCTCGGGGCTGCCGAACATCACGCCGATCTTCTCGCGGATCTGGTTGATGAAGATGACGGAGGTCTTGCTCTTGGCGATCGCGCCGGTCAGCTTCCGCATCGACTGGCTCATCAGCCGGGCCTGCAGGCCGACGTGCGAGTCGCCGATCTCGCCGTCGAGCTCCTTCTTTGGCACCAGCGCGGCGACCGAGTCGATCACAATCACGTCCACCGCGTTGCTCTTGATCAGCATCTCGGTGATGTGCATCGCCTCCTCGCCGTGGCTCGGCTGGCTGACCAGCAAAGTCTCGAGGTCGACGCCCAGCTTCCTCGCCCAGCTAGGGTCGAGGGCGTGCTCGGCGTCGATGAACGCGGCGATGCCACCCTTCTTCTGCGACTCCGCGATCACGTGCAGGGCGAGCGTGGTCTTGCCGCTGGACTCGGGGCCAAACACCTCGATGATGCGTCCGCAGGGGATGCCCTGCCCGCCCAGCGCCATGTCGAGCGACAGGCTGCTGGTCGAGATGCCCTCGATCCGGCGGTCCGACTCGCTGCCGAGCGGCATGATGGCGCCTTCGCCGAACTGCTTCTCGATCGCGGCCACGGTGTGCCGCAGGTCGTCGCTGTTCTCCAGCACAGTGTCCATGGCTGTCTTCTTCTCGGGCTTGTCCGCCTTTTTCGACGCTGCCTTCGACGCTTTCCCCCGCTTAGCCATACGATTCTTTGCCGTTCCGTTGTTCACTGTTGCTGTAGAAACCATGCGACAAGTCCTTTTATGGTGGAGGGTTACGGATGACGCAAGCCACCCGCCTCGGGAATCTGCTCCGCCCAACAAGGAGGCTGAGTGGGCAAACACCAACTACTGTACGTCCGAATAGTATATCGGTGTACAGTACCCCCAGCAAGAGATTTTTCGTCGCTGTTTTGTGTTCCCGATGCCGCTGATGTCAAACCTACAGGGTCACGCGGGCCAGCACATGGTACTCCGGCCCATCGGGTCGCAGCTGGCTGGCGAACACGGTGACAGCATCGACTAGCATTTTCCCGGCCTCGAAATCGGCCAAGCTAGACAGCTGGTCGGCCAGTTCGCGGGAGGGCCGCGTGTTGCGGATCAACCGCCCGATCGTGAGGTGGGGCACGTACCGCCGGTTTTCGCCGCGGAACCCCAGGTCGGCCAGCTGGTCGTCGATGGCGGCGTGCAGCTCGGTGAATGGCTCTCCGCCCTCGCCCACACCGACCCAGAGGGTCTTTGGCCGGTCGGCCGACGGGAAGGCGCCAACGCCCTGGGCGGCAATCTCGAACGGTTCGAAGCCCTCGACCGCAGCGGTCACCCGGCCGCAGACGTCGACGATCTCTTGGTCGGTGATGTCGCCCAAGAACTGCAGCGTGAAGTGCAGGTTCTCTTTTTCTACCCAGCGGTAGTCGCTGCCGTGCGCAGCGAGACGCTGCTTGGCGGCCACGGCCCCGGTGCGGACCTCGGCAGACGCTTCAACGGCGATAAAGGTGCGTGTCTTCACGGTGCAGCTATTAGCCGCGGGGCGTTAGCCCCCGGTTCCTGCAGGCCAAACCGGAGGCTAGCGCCCCACGGCTCAATGCGCAATGGACTGGCGGACGCCGGCTAGAACGACAGCATCTTGCGGAACTTGGTCATCCGGTCCTCGATGTCGTCGCGGCTGATCTCCTTCATCCGCGCCAGGCCAAAGCCCTCGACGTTAAAGCTGGCGGTCAGCGTGCCGTACGCCATGGCGGTCTTGATCTGCTCTGGCTCGAAGCCGTTGTCCTGCTCGGCGAGGTAGCCCATCATACCGCCCGCGAAGCTGTCGCCGGCGCCGGTCGGGTCGACCACCTTGTCGGTCGGGAAGGCGGGCATGACGTAGGTCTCGTGCTCGGAGAAGAACATCGCTCCGTGCTCGCCCTTCTTGATGATCACAAATTTGGGGCCCATCTCGCGGACCAGGTGGCCGGCCTTCACTAGGTTCTCGGTGCCGGTCATCAGCTTGGCCTCGCTGTCGTTGAGGACCAGGCCGTCGAGCTGGCCGAGCAGCGCGTCGAGGTCACGGCGCTGGGTCTCGATCCAGAGGTCCATGGTGTCGGCCACGGCGAGCCGCCGCCCGGGGGTCTGGTCGAGCACCTTCTGCTGCACGCCCGGCACGCCGTTCGCCAGGAAGACGTACTTGGCCTCTTGGTAGCTCTCGGGCAGGACCGGGTTGAACTCGCCGAACACGTTCAGCTCGACGTTGAGCGTCTCGCGGTCGTTCATGTTCGGCTCGTAGCGGCCGGTCCAGGTGAAGGTCTTGCCGCCGGCGACCTGCTGGAGGCCGGTGGTGTCGATGTTGCGGCTCTGCAGCAGCACGGTGTGCTCGGCCGGCCAGTCCTCGCCCACCACGCCGACCAGCCGGACCGGGGTGAAGAAGCTGGCGGCGTACGAGAAGTGGGTCGCCGACCCGCCCAGCAGGTTGTCGTGGCGACCGCCCTCGGGGGTCTCGACGTTATCAATGGCGACCGAACCGACAACAAGCAGGGGCATATTCTGGGAGGGGATAGGGGAAAGGCGAAAGGGAATGCACCAAGACCGGAGATTATCGCTGCGTTCTGGTTGTCCTACAACCGGGCTGCGGGGGACGTTTTGCCCGGGAAGAGCCGCTGCTACAGCTCTCTTACGACCTCGTACGCCGCCTGGCCGACCATCCGGGCGCCCTCGGCGTTGGGGTGCAGGTTGTCGGGGAACAGCTCCCCGCGGCCGGCGAACAACTCCTGGCCGTCGAGCGTCGGCAGCCCGAGTTCTGCGGCGACCTCGATGATCGCGGGGCGGACCTCGGCGTCGAGTGCAGCGATGTCGATCTCCGGGAGCGGCTCGAACACCGGCGGCGGGATCACCACCACCACCTGGGCGCCCGAGCGGAGCCGCCGGAAGTGCTCGATCAGGTCGGTGTAGTCGGCGCGGAAGTTCGGCAGGTTGGCGAGGTTGGCGTGCTGGGCGTCGTTCGTGCCGAGTGACACCAGAGCAATCTCTGCCGCAAAGCGGTTGGCCGAGGTGAACGAAGCCGTCTGCCAGTACGGCTCGTTGGTCTCGCGGCCGGCAGTCGCGCCACTGTAGCCAAAGTTCCGGACCTGGTACGCCCCGCCCAGCAGCCGGCCGAGCACCGCCGGGAAGCACTCCTCCCGCCGGTTCTCCAGCCCACGGCCGAACACCAGGCTCGCCCCCACGCAGGCGACGCGGCACGGGTGCTGCTTTTCTTCGCTCATCTCGATGCTCTCGTTTCCGGGATTCGTAGTTCCTGCCGCGCCGACGCCGCCAATCTCACGCAGGCGGTCAGCTTTGACCAGAGCCCGCAAGGGACGGCGTCGGAGTTTCCATCGGTCCGGCAGGAAGGATCCCGCCAAAACCGCCGAAAACCCCCGTTCGGTTCTTCGGGCCGCCGCGTTCTTCCACTAAGATGCACCGGCCGGTATTTCTGCCCCTTGTCCACTACGAATCGCCCGATGTGGAGCCGCGAGGCTTTCCTGAGCTGGGACACGATGTCCCACTTTAGCGCCGAGCACCTGGCGTGCCTGGCGACAGTGGTTGGGATGGCGGTGCTGCTGCCGATTGCCGGCCGGGCGTGGCCCGGCCGGACCTTGCCGGCGGGCGTCGGCGCCGGGTTGGCGATGATCTCGGCCTCGGGCTACCTGTTGTGGCTCGTGGCCGTGGTGTGGCTCGGGGCGTTTGTGCCGACCCGTGACCTGCCGCTCGAGTTCTGCTACGTGGTTGGCATCGTAGCACCGTTCGCGCTGTTGACGCGCAGCCAAGTGGCATTCGACTTCTTGTACTACGGGGCCACCTCCGGCGTGCTGCACGCCTGTATCACGCCGGTGTTTGCGCCGTCCTTCCCGCACCCGAGGTTCTTCGCCTTCTGGGCGCTTCACGGCGGCGCTGTGGTAACCGCCATCTTCGCGATTCTCGCACTCGGCCGCCGCCCGAGCTACCAGGGGATCTTCACCACGGTCGGCGTCATCGCCTGTGTGCTGTGCGTTGTGATCCCGGTCAATCAATGGTTCGGCGCAAACTACTTCTACCTCCGCGAAAAACCGGCCGGCTCTGTGCAGGAGCTCCTAGGCCCGTGGCCGACCTACGTTACGGCCACGATGCTGCTCGGCCTCGTCAACTTCCATTTGGCCTACCTGCCGTTTGCCCTTTCGAAACGAACCAGCCCTTGCCCCGAACCTCAACCGCACCTGAGCGATCCGTCACCCGAGTAGAGGTCGCCATCGGCAGCGACCTCACCCCCGCCCAGCAGTCGGCAGTTGTCGACGTGCTGTACGAGGGGTTCGAGCGGAAGATCCACCACCTGCTCCTGCTTTCCAAGAGCGAGGAGCAGGCCAAGCGGCTCATCCCGCAGCTCGTCGATTTCTCGCAGAGTTTGGTTGCTGTGCGTGGCGGGCGGGTCTGCGGCGTGCTGTTCATGAACCAGGGCCGCGACCGCTGCTTCCGATTCGACTGGCGGCTGGGCGTCAGCGAGTTCGGCCTGCTCGGCACGATCGGCCGCCGGATCAACTACTGGCTGGTCCACGAGAAGAAACGCCGGCCCACCGAGCTCAACATCCAGGCCATCACCGTCCGAGCCGAGCTCCGCAACCAGGGCCTCGGCACACTGCTGGTAAACGAGGCCCAGCGCTACGCCGGCCGGCACGCCTTCCGCGAACTCACGCTCGAAGTGGTCGACACCAACCCCCAGGCCAAGCGGTTGTACGAGCGGCTCGGCTTCACCACCAAGAAGACCGAGAGTACCTGGCCCTTCACCGCCCGCGCCGGGTTCAACGCGGTCGACACCATGGCCAAGCCGGTTGAGGCCGTGTGAGGCGAGCCAGCCGCCGCGTCCCCCCTGCTCGTGTGCCGCGTGAGCTCCGCCGCCCGGCCGAGCCCAACGACCGTCGCCAGCGGTTGGGTCGGGCCGGCCCCTGGTCGTGTACTAGGGTTTAAGTTCTGCCGCCCGGCGGCGGCCCGCCAACGCCGGATCGGCTCGGTCTAGACTTACCAAGCCTCGCCGCCGCCGCGGGTAAGCATGAAGCCCCAGGTTTGCGCGTTGATATTCGTGGAGATGTTCTCAATGTGGCCGTCGACGAACGCCGCCAGGAACACGCTGGGGTGCAGGTCGCCCACGCCCTGAAGCGGATTGTCGGCGGCCGGCGACCAGTCTTCGGGCTTCGTCCAGGTGGCGGCCGTGTCGTCACTCACCTGGACAATCGCGATCGTTTTCGACGTGCCGTCGGTGATCTCACGCAGGGTGGTCCCGCCTTCCTTCTCTTCGAACAGCAGCCCCTCGCCGACCGGCGCCAGGTAGCTCGTCTTGCCGTCCTTCACGGCCAGGCCCGAGCTCGGGTCGATGTACACCTCGGGCATCTTCTCGATCAGCGTCAGGTTGTGCTCGCTGTCCCACGGCTCGTCGAGGTGGAACTCGTTGTACAACGCCTGCTCCTCGATGTAGGGGAGGATCGCCACCCGCCAGCTCAACAGCGGCTCGCCGTCGGCCGAGTAGATAGCGTGGGCCGGCAGGCGCCCGTTGGCCGACTCGTAGTTGAGCAGCGCCAGCATCAGCTGCTTCAGATTATTTGTCGACTGGGTCCGCCGCGCGGCCTCGCGGGCGGCCTGCACGGCCGGTAGCAGCAGGGCCACCAGCACGCCGATCACGGCGACGCTGCCCAGTTGCTGGGCGTTCGAGGGGGTGGCCTCGAACACGGTCAGGGTATTGCCGTCGCGATCGAGCTTGATGCCGTCGAGCGTCCCCTGCGACATCCGGTCGGAGTAGGCCGCCATCGCACGCTCGACCGGGTCGTCGCTCTGGCGGAGGCGGCTCAGCTCGACCTCGCTCTTGCGGCGGATCTGCTCGCGCAGCAGCGCGACGCCGTCGAGCGTGAGCGACTCAATCTGCTCGGCGTCCGACGCGTTGGCGGCGTGCACCAGCAGGGAACTGGGCCGCTGCAGATTGAGGTTCAGCGTCAGCTCGGCCGACTGGATCAGGGTCGGAATCCGCAGCAGGTCCTGGAACTCCTCGGGCGTCTCGCGTTGGGCGGCGGCCAGTCCCATCTGGATGAACGGCCGCAGCATCTCGAGGTTGGCGGTCAGGTAGAGGTCGTCGGTCGCCGGGTGCGCCAAGATCTGATCGGGCAGCACGCCGGTGGGCTTGGGGCGGTCCGCCTTCAGCAGCTTCTTCAGCATCGGCGCCGAGCCAACCAGCAGCGTGTTGCCGCCCTGCACCAGGAAGCACGGCAGCGCCGGCGCCCGGCTGACGATCGCGTCGTGGCCGTCGATCTGCCCCGGCTCGGTGTGCTCGGTCAGCTCGGCAGCCAGGGCCCCAAGGTCGACGGGCTGGTCGGTCTCAAAGGCGATGGCGTAGAACGGAGTCGGGCCGGCGGGCGGCTCGACCACCACCGTCACGCGGCTGGCGTGCGTCGGGTCGATGCCGAGGTACTTCAGACCGGCCGCCTGAGCGACCTCGATCGGCAGCATCTGCAGGTTCGGGTCGGTCAGCACCTGCTGCGGGCGGAGGCTCGCCGCGGCCATCGTCTGCGGCGTCAGGTAGGCAGGGTCGATCGCCCCGGCTTGCGGCTGCCTATCATTCGCCTCGTCTGGCGGCGCCTGCGCCCGAACCGCCGAGTACGGGTAGATCAGCACCGACCACGCGAGCACCAGCCGCAGCAACGACGCGACCTCCAGCCTGGAATTGAGCGTCCCGAATCCGTGAGTGTTCGTTGAGCGTCGGTCAACCATCGCTGCCCCCTGTGTTCGTGTCCCGTGAGAAGTCGTCTGCGGCGGCGTCGTGGCGCCCGCGGTGCTTTATTCGCCGGTGGACCGTGGATCATGCGGCGGAGGCCAACGGCGACTTTTGTCCCGAATTCGGCCCATCAATTTTAGGGACAAAAGTCGGTCCCGATTTCGGCCGACGGACGCCGCAAGCCTTTATTAACTATCTACTTACGCATTCGCCAGCATCAAACCGAAAGCGACTTCTGTCCGTTTTTGCCCACAGCAACGGACAGAAGTCTGCCAGCCGCGGCCTGAGCGACGACGCCGGCCCGACAATGCGGGTTGCCCACCATTAGAGCACACTTGCTGGCCTACATTCAGCAACAAAATGGCCGGCCACGGCAGGAAGCTACCAACGCTCCCAAGCCCCAACTCCCGTGGCAGCTTCGACACCATCGCCGCCACGCAAGATCAACTGCCGCGCTTGTGTCGGAGTCGCGGCTGTCCGCGTGCCGGGGTCGTAGGAACGTGGTATGGCTCTCTGTTTTGCGTAATGCTTTATC
This sequence comes from Posidoniimonas polymericola, assembly GCF_007859935.1. Lineage (NCBI taxonomy): Bacteria > Pseudomonadati > Planctomycetota > Planctomycetia > Pirellulales > Lacipirellulaceae > Posidoniimonas > Posidoniimonas polymericola. Next base: position 255,837 of record NZ_SJPO01000004.1, read on the forward strand.
CCAGTTAGTAGCATCTCCCGTGAATTGCAGGACTGCGGCAAATTCGGGTTTGTTGTGCATTTCTACGGCGGAAGTCAATGTGGATTGGATAGTGGGTGCATGTTTGATCCGCCACTGATTCTGCAACCTTGACTTAGGAATGCGACTAATGAAGCTGTTCACCTCGAGCGTGGCCTCGCTGGCCATCGCGCTGTGCGTGGGAGGCCAAGCCTCCGCCACGATCTTTAGCGAAGACTTTGAGGTCGATCCGACCGCTAACTGGACGGTCAACGACTCGGCCCTCTCTGACATTTCTGTCAACTTCAACTACGACTATTCGGCGATCGGCGTCCCGTCGGCGCCCAATGGAGCCGGCACCAGCGGGCTGAAGATGTCTGCCAACAGCACCGGCGGCGTGTTCAGCGGCTTTAGCGTCTCGCCCACCGGGCAGAGCTTCTCCGGCAACTACCAGGTCAAGTTTGACCTGTGGCAGAACTACGTCGGCCCTGTCGGCCCCGGCGGCAGCGGCACCACCCAGCTCTCTTTCTTCGGCGTCGGCACCTCGGGCACCGAGGCCATGTGGGCCGGTGCGGCGACGAAGGAAAGCGTTACCTTCGGCGTCACGCTGGACGGCGGATCGTCGGTCGACTACCGCATCTATGACTCGGCGAACCCCACCGGTCGCACCGACGCGGCTTCCTTCGCCGGCGGCGCCGATCGCAATGGCAGCAACCCCTACTACGCCGTGTTCGGCGGCGACGCGGCGCCTGTCGATCAGGTCACGCTCTACCCCGCACAGACCGGCGTCACCGACGCGGGCGAGATCGCGTTCGCTTGGCGCGAGGTGACCATTGATGTCATCGCGGACGTCGCCACGATGTCGATCGACGGCCTGCCGATCGGCATTGTCGACATGTCGGCCCTGACGCTTGGCGGCGGCAACATCCTGTTCGGCCACGGCGACACCAACAACGGCTCGTCGTCGGATCCCAACGCCGAGCTGCTGAACGTCACGCTGATCGACAACGTGCAGGTGTCTCAGCTCGTGCCGGAGCCTTCCAGCGTGCTGCTGTCGCTGGCCGCTGCGGCCGGCGGGTTGTTCTTCCGTAAGCGGTCCTAACGACCGGCTGCGGTGCGACCCTTCGGAGTCGCGTTACTGGTTCAGGCGGAATCAAGTGCCCCTTCTGCTCGGGAGCGGCGGCAACGGCCGCGGCTCCCGATCTTTCTTGTTGGCCCGCTGCCGCGTCACGCCGATAGCCGATCGGAGTCGGCTACCCCGGCAAAGATCGCGGGGTCGACCCGCGCGTCCGGATCAGCGCTGTGCAGCACCGAGACGTCGCCTGTCGCTTCGAACACAACGGCGAGCACCTGATCGAAGTTGAACGCGTTGGCCGCACGCAGTTTGCCGTACAGGTCCTGCCGCGTCAGGTTGGCCCGCCGCAGGTTGGCGTCGAGGATCTCGGCGCCGTGCATCAACAGCAGCGGCTGGTTCTCGATCACCTTGGTCGTCGCCGGGACGCGGACGCGGAGCACCGCCACCAGCAACTGGCCGAGGTACAGCATCGCGAGCGCGGTGAGACCAATCACCAGACTCGGCGATGGCGACGAGATCGTCGAAGCGAACAGCGAACCTACCGCCACGGTCATCGCGAAGTCGGCGGCCGACATCTTGGAGAAGCTGCGGAGACCAACCAGCCGGGTGTAGAGGAGGATGGCCGAGTAGGTGACAAGGGTCGAGAGCACGACCATCGGCACGTTTGACCAGCCAGAAACGATCCATTCTTTGAGCATGAGACCCGGTTGACCACTGCAGGGTAGGAAGCGAGAGAGATCCTCCGGCGACCGGCATAGCCAGCCCCGAGGCAACTGCCAGTATAGATTCCAGTGCAACTGCTGTGCCCATCTACTGCTGCGTTCTCCTTTGGGGGCCGGGTTGCCCCGGGCGGGCTCTAGTAAGAGCCCGCTGATCGACTTCTAATCAGGAGAGCCCCGCCCCAACAGTACAGGAGTCGCCATGACACTCTCCCACGACTACGACGGTGAGCTTGATTGGCTGTCGCTCGAGAAAGCGCCAGGGCCCGCGCTTAGCCACGCAGAGTGCGTTGCGCTACGCATGTGGCTTAGGCAGGTCGCGGGCCGACTCGCGGCGCTGCACGGAGACGACCCGGACGTGCTCGCCTCCCAGACGCAGACCGTGGTCTGCTTGCTCGACGAGTACGCCATGTACCTCAAGAGCTACCTGCGGATCGAGGGGCACGACATCGAACTCAAGCGGGCCGCGGACGCGCGGCCCGGCTAGCGGTCAACGATGGCAGGTCCTCACTGATTCTGGATCGCCGAGGTTGCTATCGGGGAGAAAAGTTGCATCCGCCTGCCCGATGCGGCACAATGCGGGCTTCCAATCTCTTGGCGCCGTCCTGGCCGTCGTCGCCCCCGCCTACCAAAACTACGACTGCCGTGCCTTCCCCCCTGCAATGCGCCACCGCGCTGGCTGCGCTGTCGGTATTCGTTCAGCTCGCCCCGGCCGCCGAGCCAACGGCCTCCCCCGCTCCAAACGGATTCCGCGAGCTGTTCAACGGCCAGAGCCTCGACGGGTGGGAGGGCGCGCCCGGCTGGTGGGAAGTCCGCGACGGCGTGCTGACCGCCGAGAGCACGCCCGAGCACCCGTGCGAGCGTTCGCACTACCTCTATTGGACCGGCGGCGAGCCCGCCAACTTCGAGCTGCGGATGGTGTACCGCCTGACCGGCGCCGCCAACTCCGGCGTGCAGTTCCGTAGCCGGCGTCGCCCCGACTTCGACACCTGGGGCTACCAGGCCGACGCCGACTCGGCCAACGAGTACACCGGCTGCCTGTACCAGCACGAGCGTGGCCTGGTGGCGCTGCGTGGCCAGCGGGTCACGATCGACGCCGACGGCGCCAAGAGCATCGAGACCTTCGCCGACGCCGAAGAGCTGCTCGCCGCCGTCCACGACAACGACTGGAACGAGTACCGCGTGGTCGCCGACGGCCCGCACATCACGCTCTGGATCAACGGCCGGAAGATGTGCGAGGCAACCGACCACCAACCGCGGTTCGCCCTGCCGAGCGGCGTCATCGCCCTGCAGATGCACCAGGGCCCGCCGATGAAGGCGGAGTTCAAGAGCATCCGCCTGCGTGAGTTCACTCGCAACGACCAGACCAACCCAACCACCAAATCAGGGGAGTAAGGGATGACCAAGCCCACCACCAGCCGCCGCGACATTCTTAAGCTCGGCGCCGCCGCAATCGCCGCCCCGACCGTGCTGCCCGCCTCGGTGCTGGGCCGCGACGGCGCGACCCCGCCGAGCGAGACCGTCCGCGTTGGACTCATCGGCTGCGGCGGGCGGGCCACGCTGGTCCGCGAGGGCGCGGACGTCCCCGGCTTTCAGGTCGTGGCCGTGGCCGACTGCCTCAAGGAGCGGGCGGTCAATTTCTCCAACCAGCACTCAGGCGGAAAGTGGCCCGCCTACGAGGACTTCCGCCAGATGATCGACGCCGAGCAGCTCGACGGCGTCATGGTCGAGACCACCACCCACGCCCGCGCGTGGATCGCCATCCACGCCATGCAGATGGGCATGGACGCGTACATCGAGAAGCCGATGGCGTTGACGATCTCCGAGGGCCGCGCGATGGTCGACGCCGCCCGCGCCCTCCAGCGCGTCACCCAGGTCGGCACGCAGCAGCGGAGCATGCCGATCAACAACTGGGCGAGCGACCTCGTGAAGAACGGGGCGATCGGCAAGATCAAGGCGGTCCTGGCGCCCAACTTCATCGGCCCGTTCGAGTGGCAGGGCGCCTCGACCGTCGAGCCCGGCGACAAGGTCGACCCGTGGTGGGACGTCTGGACCAACCAGGCGGAGCTGCGGCCATACGACCCGCAGCTGCACCTCGGCTGGGCCCGCTGGCGGGCGTACGACTCGGGCGGGCTGTGCTTCGGCGTCAGCGGCTGGGGCGCGCACTCCTACGATCAGATCCTCCGCGCGATCGGCGCCGACGAGACCGGACCGGTCGAGGTGCTGCTGGAGGAGGAGGTCGCCGTCCGCGACTCGGGCCGCTTCGCCCCGCAGGAGACCGTCGGCGGAGTCGCGCTCGGCGCCACCGGCGACCACTTAACTGGCGACCTGGACACCGGCGCCGACTACTACTCGATGGCCAAGCTGGCCGGCCCCCGTGGCAAGGTGCGATTGACCATGGCCAACGGGACCGAGCTGCGGATGCACCTCGACGGCGACCGCGGCCCCGGCCTAGGCGCGATCTTTGTCGGCGAGCACGGCAAGATCGAGATCAACCGCAACAAGGTCGCCAGCAACCCCAAGGAGCTGGTCCGCGGCTCCAACAACCCGGGCCCCAACACCCGGCCGGAGACCTCCTACCACATCGAGAACTGGGTCAACTGCATCAAGACCCGCGAGCGGTGCAACGCCGACATCGAGTACGGCCAGCGGGCCAACTCGCTGTGCGAGCTGGTCAACATCGCCCGCCACGTCGGCCTGGTCGGCGTGCCGCTCAAGTGGGACCCGGCCGCCGAGCGGTTCACCAACAGCGACGAGGCCAACGCGATGCTCTCCCGCCCGCGCCGTGCGGGGTGGGAGCTGCCGGAGGTCGGCTGACCCCAAACCCTACGGAGGGTCGCGGCATGCCCAGATCGCTGGACATCAATCCCTACCAGAGCCCAAGGACGCAATCGGACTTCCGACCCTCGTGGCTCGGCAGGCTGCGCATGCCGCCGTGGGACAAGTCGGCGCCGAGGCCCGCAGGCAATGAGCCGGTGCTTGTGTTGTCGGCAGTGCCAATCCTGTTTGCTGGCTACGTGACCGCCCTGATGATCAGCAACTGCCTGCGGCTGGCCGGGTTGCTCGACCCCGCGCACCCGTGGTGCGTGTGGGCGTCGCGGCTGGTGTACCCGCTGACCTCGCTCGAGCGGGCGTTGAGCGACCCGGGGCTGATGTACGCCAACCTGCTTGCGGGGGCGGTGGTGTGGAGCGTGGCTTGGCTGGTCGCGTTGCTGACGGTCGCGTTTCTCTGGCAACCGCGGGTGACCTAACGCGTTTTCGCGGACTCAAGGCGTCCGTCGCACGCGGCTACCGCGTGCCCCAGGCCTCATTCGGCTCGGGGCCAAGCTCCAGCTCGAGAGTCGCGCCGCTCATGATCTCGGGGTAGTCGATCCAGCAGCGGCCAAGGGGCTTGCCGTCGAGCTTGGCGGACTGGATGTACAGGTTCTCGGGCGACTGGTTGTGGGCGGTGACGGTGAAGAACTTGTCGTCGCCGACCCGCAGGCGCGCCTCGCCCCACGCGGGGCTGGTGACCTCGTAGCGGGTCGTGCCGGGCGTGATAGGGTGCATGCCGCACGAGGCCAGCACGTACCACGCCGACATCTGCCCGACGTCCTCGTTGCCCACCAGGCCCTCGACCGAGTTGTGGTACGCCTGGTCGCAGATGGTGCGGGTCCACCGCTGGGTGAGCCACGGCTTGCCGAGCACGTTGAACAGGAACGGCACGTGGTGCACCGGCTCATTGGCGTGGTTGTAGTAGTCGTTCCAGCGGAAGTCGGACGGCGTGTTGTCGAAGAAGCTCTCGAGGTCCGCCAGCGCCGCCGCACGTCCGCCCAACAGCCCAACCAGGCCGTCGAGGTCGTGCGGCACGAACCAGCCCTGCTGGTACGGGTTGCTCTCGACCGAGCCGTAGTCCTGCTGCAGGCGGCCCTTGGCGGGCCAGGGCTGGAAGTCGCCGTTTCCGCCGCGGGGGCGGAACCAGCCGACCCGCGGGTCGAACAGGTTGCGGTAGCTCTGGGCCCGCTCGGCGTAGAGCCGTGCGTCGGCGTCGTGGCCGAGGGCGTCGGCCAACTGCGACAGGCACCACTCGGTGTACGCGAACTCAAGCGTGTGCGAGATGCCGCCCGCGTGGCCGCGCTGGCCGTTGCCGTCCCGCTCGACCGAGTCGCGGCACAGCTCGTACGCCCGCTCGAGGTCAAAATCACGCAGCCCCTTGGCGTAGGCGTCGGCGATCACAACCACCGCCGGGTTGCCGAGCATGCAGCCGCTGTAGGCGTTGAGCATCTCCCACCGCTCGAGGTAGTCGCGGCCGGTGTCGTCGGCGAGTTCGATCAGCGAGTTGATCGTGTCGGTCACGACCGAGGGGTTGATGATGCTCTGCAGCGGGAACTGGCTGCGGAACACGTCCCAGCCGCTGAAGATCGTCCGTTTGGTGAAGCCGTGGGCCGTGTGACGCTTACCGTCGCCGCCCGGGTAGCCGCCGTCGACGTCGACGATCGCGCGGGGGTCGATCATCGTGTGGTACAGCGCGGTGTAGAAGATCGTCCGCTGGTCGTCCGAGCCGCCGGCAATCGCGACCCGCGAGAGCGCATCGTTCCACAGCCCACGCGCGGCCTGCCGCTGCTGGTCGAAATCCCAGCCGGGGATCTCCGCCGCCAGGTTCGCCCGGGCGCCGTCGACACTCGCGTAGGAGATGCCGACCTTGACCAGCACCTGCTCGCCCTCGTCGGTAGCGAACTCCGTGAAGAAGCCGAGGTGGTCCCCCTCGATCGCTTCGGGCTTGTCGAGGATCTCGGCGGCGGCGATCAGCTTGTCGTACGCGGCGCTCTCGATCGCCTCGCGTCTGCGTGACTGCCCGGCCGGGATCGTGGCTTTCCAGACGCCGAAGTTGGCGAGCGGCTTGCTGAACTCGGCGCGGTAGTACACCGTGTAGTCGGCGTGGCCGTCGCCGTTGCCCCAGCCGCCGCCGTCGGGTGTGCAGCGAATGGCGCCCTCGATGGCGTTGTCGCCGACCACGCGGACCGACTGGTGGGTCGACGTGCCGCCGGTGCGGTGGGCGAGGTCGATCTGCACGCGGGACTGCTGGTGCTCGGGGTAGGTGAGCCGCAGCATGCCGGCCCGCGGCGCGGCGGTCGCCTCGACCCTCACGTCGTAGTCGGTCAGGGTCGCGGCGTAGTAGCCCGCCTCGGCGACCTCGCTCTGTTTGTCGTAGCGGGAGCGGTACCCGCGGGCGACCTCCCCATGGCGGCCGGCAACCACTTGCAGCTCGCCGGTGGTTGGCGTGACCAGGAAGTTGCCGAGGTCGCCGTACCAGCCGATGCCGCTCATCTGGGTGAACGCAAAGCCCTCGATGTGCTCCATCTCGTAGCTGTAGCCCGGTCCGTTGTCGCCGCCGGTGATCGTGTTCGGGTTCACCTGCACCATCCCGAACGGCGTGGTCGCCCCGGGGAAGGTCTTGCCGAGCCCGTGCAGCACGCCCGCCTTGGCGGTGCTGGTGCTGGCCCCGATGAACGGGTTCACATAGTCGGCCGGCTCGAACCCGCTGGAGACGGAGAGGAGAGCGACACACGGCAGCAGAGCGGCCAACACAGGAAATCGAAGTGACATGAGGGGCACAACGCATGGAAGAGCGGGGGGACGTAGCAACAGGCCGCGGCACACGGCGTGCAGCGGCCCACCTAGAATACCACTACGGGCGTTGCTGGTTACAACCCACTGGCCCGCGGTAACTCGCGGAATCGCCCGGCAATACGGCAAATCGGCTGCGTTTCGTGCAGTTGTCTGACTCCTCCGGAACGCTACTGTGTAGGTACCCTCCGCCCCCATAGAGAGAGCTATGCCATGACCCTGCCCGACCGCGATCACCAGGCGCCGTCGAAGATCCACACCGAGCCGGTCAAACAAGAACACGTCAGCCACTGGGACCGTGACTACCTGTCGACCGAGGAGCTCGAGGCCCGCTACAACACTCCCGGTCAGGCCCCGACTCAGGCCGACGCCGAGCCGCCGGCGGACGACCACGACCAGCGAGACGCCGGAGCCTGACATGACGACCGCAGCAGCCTGCCACGACCGCATGCAGTGCATGGAGGTCTGGGGCGGCAACACCTCGACCTCGCGATCGGTCTCGACGCCGGGGCTCGAGGTGCGGGTGCACAGCCGGCCGCACGCCGACGCCAGCGGCGGCGGAGATGTGCACTATCTTTCTTCCTGCGCGTCGGGCCGAATTACCCGCCTGCTGCTGGCCGACGTGAGCGGCCACGGCGAGGGCGTGTCGCGGCTGGCGGTCTCGCTCCGCGATTTGATGAGGGAGAACGTCAATCTGATCGACCACACCCGCTTCGTCCGCGAGATGAACCGGCAGTTCTCTGAATCGCTCAAGACCGATCGTTTCGCGACCGCGATTGTCTGCTCGTACTTCTCGCCGAAGCAGTCGCTGCAGATCTGCAACGCCGGCCACCCTGCCCCGCTGCTCTACCGCGCTGGCGAGGGCGATTGGACTTACCCCGCCCCGCCCGCCGACACCGACGAGTCGAGCGAGCCGGCCGACTTCCCGCTGGGCGTCCTGCCTGCGGCCGAATACACGCGGCTCGAGACGCGGCTCACCACCGGCGACATGCTGCTCTGCTTCAGCGACGCCTTCACCGAGTCGGTCGACGCCGCGGGCCGGCAACTCGGCTCGGCCGGGCTGCTCGAGGTGATCCGCCAGATCGACGCCGCCACGCCCGAGGCGATCGTCTCGGAGCTGCGAGATCGCTTGAAGCACGCCGACGCGACGAATCTCGACCAAGACGACGCCACCGTGATTCTCGTCCGGGCGGTCGACTCAACCACGACGCTGAGCGACAACCTCAAAGCCCCGCTGAGGCTGCTCCGCCCGGTCCGCGACCGGACGACGCTGGCTTAGCGGCGATCGTCGCGACCATCATTAGCCGACGGATTACATCCGTCGGAGGAAGTGGAGAAGAGCTCCGCCCACAGGCTAGCGTACATCGGGGCCTCCGATGGATGTAATCCATCGGCTACTAAGGCAAGGTCGCAGAGCGTTCCCGGCTCCCAGTCACCCCGTCGGCAGCTCAATCGTGAACGACTCGGCTAGCTGATCGTGGGGCGATCCCCACGCGGCCTCACTGACGCTGCCAGATACTCTCAGCCGGGAAGCATCGTCAGGATCTCTGGTCACGCGAACCTCGATCGCGTATTCAACGCCGTCGACGCCACGGGTCGTCTCTTCGAGGGACGTTTCCTCCAACCCCAGCAGTTCTACCGCGGGCATTGCCTTGAGTGAGCCCAGACTGTTCGACAGCAACTCGTATGCGACCGGTCGATTCATGGCACACCTGCCACCACAATCACTTCCCGCTTTCTTTCCCCCACGTATCCCGCAACGTCACCGTGCGGTTGAACACGGGCTTGCCCGGCTTCGATTCGACCGTGTCGGCGGTGAAGTACCCCAGGCGTTCGAACTGGAAGGTGTCGCCGGCGGCCGCTTCGGCCAGGGCGGGCTCGAGCTTGGCGGTGAGGGTCGCCAGCGAGTTGGGGTTCAGGTTGTCGAGGAACGTGCCCCCCTCGGGCGCCTTGTCGGGGTTCTCGACGCCGAACAGGTGGTCGTACATCCGCACCGGCGCGTCCACCGCGGTGGCGGCGTCGACCCAATGAACAGTGCCCTTGACCTTCTTGTCGTCGATCTTGGCGCTGGTGTCGGGGTTGAAGGTGCAGCGGAGCTCGGTCACCTTGCCGGCGCTGTCCTTCACCACCTCCTGGCAGACGATGATGCCCGCGCCGCGGAGCCGGACCGGGCCGCCCGGCTTGAGGCGGAAGAACTTCTTGGGGGCCTCCTCCATGAAGTCGCCCTGCTCGATGTAGATCATCGGGCCGAGGGGGATCTCGCGTTCGCCCTGGTACGGGTCCTGCGGGTGGTTGGCGAGGCTGCAGGTCTTCACCACTTCGTCCGCTAGCGGCTGGCCGGCGTCGTCGACCAGCGTGACCTTCAGGGGCTCGAGCACCGCCATGCGGCGCAGCGCGACCTCGTTGAGGTGCTCGCGGAGCGCGTCCTCGAGCCACAGCATGTCGATCGTGCTGTTGAACTTGGCCACGCCGATCCGCTCGCAGAACGCGCGGATCGACTCTGAGGTGTAGCCGCGGCGGCGGAGCCCGCGGATGGTCGGCATGCGGGGGTCGTCCCAGCCGCTGACGTGCTTCTCCTGCACGAGCTGCAGCAGCTTCCGCTTGCTCATCACCGTGTAGGTCAGGTTGAGCCGCGCGAACTCGATCTGCCGCGGCCGCCCCGCCGGCAGCAGGCCGAGCTCGTTGAGTTGGTCCAGGCACCAGTCGTACAGCGGGCGGTGGTTCTCGAACTCCAGCGTGCAGATCGAGTGCGTGATGCCCTCGAGCGCGTCCGACTGCCCGTGTGTGTAGTCGTACGAAGGGTAGATGCACCACTTGTCGCCGGTCCGCTGGTGGTGGGCGTGCTTGATGCGGTACATCACCGGGTCGCGGAGGTTGATGTTGGACGACGCCATGTCGATCTTGGCGCGTAGCGTGCGCTCGCCGTCCTTAAACTTGCCGGCCTTCATGGCGGCGAACAGTTCGAGGTTCTCGTCCACCGTGCGGTCGCGGAACGGCGACTCCTTGCCGGGCTCGGTGAGCGTGCCGCGGTGCTCGCGCATCTGGTCGGCGTCGAGGTCGCAAACGAACGCCTTGCCCGCCTTGATCAGCGCGACCGCCCAGTCGTACAGCGTGTCGAAGTAGTCGGACGCGTGGAACAAACGGTCCTCCCACTCGCCGCCGAGCCAGCGGACGTCGTCCATGATGGCGTCGACGTACTCCTGCTCTTCCTTGACCGGGTTGGTGTCGTCGAAGCGGAGGTTGAAGCGTCCGCCGAACTCACGCGCCAGGCCCGCGTTCAGGCAGATGCTCTTGGCGTGGCCGATGTGCAGGTAGCCGTTGGGCTCGGGAGGGAACCGGGTGTGGATCTCGGCCGGCTTGTACTTGCCGGCGGCAATGTCGGCATCGATGATCTGCTGGATGAAGTTCCGCGAGGCGGCTTTCGAGTCTGCCCCGAGGCCTCCCTTGTCGTTGGCTCCAGCGGTCTTGTTGGGTTTGGGGGCGTCGGCTGCCATAGTGGTGTTTCGTGTCCGTGATCGTCGCCTGAGTTGGCCGCTCAACGGGGCGTTAAGCTGGGCCAGATGGGTCGGGCCTACTGGCCCTGCTGGCAGACAACTTAGCAGATGCAAAGGTTCCCTAGCAGGCCGGTTGCGTCATTAGCAGACCCGTTGCGGGGCGATTCCGCGGGCGCTCTGTGACTTCAGGCGGGCCTGCGGCGCCCTGCTGCCCTGGGCAATGCGGGCCTGCGGAGACTCGGGGGTGGCCAATGCCAGCAACCTAGGCCTTGGGCAGTCAGATTGAAGCCTGGGTGGCCAGGCGTGAGCTATGCTTTTGGCGGGAGAATGGCCGGATTCCTGAGATACGCTCTAGATCCGCGTACTGGCCCGCGAGTTGCCCAATGGTCTTTATCGATTTGATTGCCAACCGCCGCGGAGCGATAATGCCCGGTGAGCGGTGATTTCCCGTCCCCCCACTCCAATCCTGCCTAGAACCATGAAAAAGCTCGCCTTGGCGTCTGCCGTCGCGATGGCCCTGCTGCTGATGTCGCAGCAAGAGGCCGCCGCCCAGTACGTGACCTACTACTCGCCCGTCGTGGCCCCAGCGCCGACGGTCGTCTACCGCCCTGCGCCGGTCTACGCGGCGCCGGTGTACCCGGCTCCGGTGACCTATTCGGTCGCCCGGCCCGTGGTCGCCCCGGTGGCCGTGACGCGGACCCGCTGGCGCCCGTTCCTGGGCGGCACCGTGACCCGCACCCGCGTCGGCTACGCGCCGGTGTGGGGCTATTGAGCCACCGACTGCGCCGCGTGTGCCACGCGAGACGCTTCCCACCGCTCTGATCAAGAAGCCGACCCGGACAGCGTCGTCCGGGGCGGCTTTTTTTGTGCGCGGCGCCAACCGCATCCTGTGCCGCCCGCGGCTTGCAGTCGGTGTGCAGTGGTTTGCAGCCGCGATGGTGCTCCGCGGTGAGTACAATACGTTCGGCCTGCAGAGCAAGACCCGCGGCTGGCTGCGGTTCGAATGGCGCGACTCCCTATATGCTTCCTAACCGCCCCCGAACCGCCCGCAGCGGCAGGTGTCCTGCTGGTGCGACACGCGGGCCAACGCCGGTCGACTCGGCGCGGCGTTTGCAATGATTGCGGCCGTTCCTACCCGGCCCGAGTATCCCAGGCTCGACGGCCGAAACCGTGCCTACCCAATAAGCACCGAGGCCCCAACCGTGGCCAACAAGCAAGCAAAACGCCCCCGGGTCGTGATCGTCGGGGGCGGCTTCGGCGGCCTGCACGCCGCCCGCGCCCTGCGACACGCCGAGGTCGACCTGACGCTGGTCGACCGGGCCAACTTCCACCTGTTCCAGCCGCTGCTCTACCAGGTCGCGACCGGCGGCCTATCGCCGGCCAACATTGCGGCTCCGCTCCGCGGGATCCTCCGCTCCCAGACCAACGCCAAAGTGCTGCAGGCCGAGGTCGACGACTTCGACCTCGACCGCCGGCGCCTACTGCTCGCCGAAGGCGAGCTGCCGTACGACTACCTGATTGTGGCGGCCGGCTCGACCCACAGCTACTTCGGGCACGACGAGTGGGCCGAGCACGCCCCCGGCCTCAAGACGCTCGACAACGCCACGGAGATCCGCGCCCAGGTGCTCTCGGCGTTCGAGCAGGCCGAGCGCATCGAAGACCCGGCCGAACGCCGCCGGCTGCTGACGTTTGTGATCGTCGGCGGCGGCCCGACCGGCGTGGAGATGGCAGGCGCCCTGTCGGAGCTGTCGCGGCACACGCTCAAGGGCGAGTTCCGCAGCATCGACCCGGCCGAGGCCCGCATCGTGCTGATCGACGCCTCGCCGCGGGTGCTGTCGGTCTACCCGGAGAGCCTGTCGGAGAAGGCGAGCGCGTTCCTCGACCGGCTGGGCGTAGAGGTCCACACCGGGGTCCGCGTCACGAAAATCACCGACGACTGCGTCGAGATCGAAAACGACACAGGCGCCAGCTCGATTCAGGCCGAGACGATCCTGTGGGCCGCTGGCGTCGCGGCCTCGCCGTTGGCGCGGCGGCTGGCCGACGCGGCCGGCCTGCAGGCAGACCGCGCGGGCCGCGTCGCTGTCGACGAGAACCTGAGCCTCGCCGGGCACGACGAGGTAATGGTCATCGGCGACATGGCCAGCTTCACCGGCAAGGACGGCCGCCCCCTGCCCGGCGTGGCGCCGGTCGCCATTCAGCAGGGCAAGCACGCCGCCAAGCGGATCAAGAACCTGCTCCGCGGCCAACCGACCAAGCCCTTCAAGTACTTCGACATGGGTTCCATGGCGACCGTTGGCCGTTCGGCGGCGGTGGTCAGCATGGGCAAGCTCAAGTTCGCCGGCTTCTTCGCCTGGCTGACGTGGCTGTTCGTGCACCTGATGCAGCTGGTGAACTTCCAGAACCGCGTGCTGGTGCTGATGCAGTGGGCGTGGAGCTACGTGACGCGGGGCCGCTCGGCCCGGCTCATCACCCGGACCCACGAGCATCGCGCCGACAGGGCCGCGCCGCACGAGGTGGAGGAGGCCGTGGCGGGCTGAGGTTGGCTCGCCCTGCGTCACAATGATCGCCTTCTGACCACCTCGCTAGTAGGACGGACGCCCGCCCGCGCTGCCAAGACCGCCCGCCGGCTCCCGATATTGCCGACGGCACGGCATTCGCATTCCGCGGAACATCCTGATTCCCTCCCCTTACCGGCCCCGGCACATCCGATGCGTACCTACGACTGCTCATGCGGAGCAACGCTGTTCTTCACCAACACCCACTGCCACACCTGCGGACGCACGGTTGGTTGGTGCGACGCGTGCCGCGCGGTGACCTCGGTTTCCAAGTCCGGCCAGTGCGAGACGCCCGGCTGCGGGCAAAGGCTTCAGCCCTGCGCCAACCGCGACGCCTACGAGGTCTGCAACGCGATGGTCTCCGCCGACGCCGGATCTGGCGCCCTGTGCCGCGGCTGCCAGCGGACCACGCATGCCCCTGATCCGTCCGACGCCCGCAACCTCACGCAGTGGCGGGCCCTCGAGCGCGGCAAGCGCCGGCTGCACTACGACCTGGCCCTGATCGGCGTGACCGACCAGCAGCTCGACGCCGAGCCGCCACTCACCTACCGGTTCCTGGCCGACACGCCCGACGAGCACATCATTACCGGCCACGCCGACGGCGTGATCACGATCAACCTCGCCGAGGCCGACCCGGTGGTCCGCGAAAAGGGCCGCCAGCAGTTTGGCGAGCCGCAGCGGACCATCATCGGGCACTTCCGGCACGAGGTGGGTCACTTCCTGTGGATGCGGCTGGTGGAGAACGAAGCGCCCCACGACGACTGCGTCCGGCTATTTGGCGACCACGAGAACCCGCCCTACGGCGAGGCGATGGACCGCTACTACGCCGAGGGTCCCGACCCCAACTGGCAGGCCAACTACATCAGCCAGTACGCGTCGAGCCACCCGTGGGAAGATTTCGCAGAAACCTGCGGCTTCTACCTCGACATGCGGGCGGTGCTCGACACGCTGGAGCACCAGAGTGTCCGCTCGCTGTCGGTCCGCCGCGGCGCCGACCTCGACGAGCTGCTCGACGCCTACATCGAGGCCGGGCTCACGCTCAACGAGATCAACCGCACGATGGGCCTCACCGACCTGGTCCCCGAGGTGGTCAACGAGCCGGTCCGTGAGAAGCTCCGATTTGTCCACGGGCTGTTTCCGGTGCACGCCGAGCTGCTGGCGTCGGTTTAACACGCAGCGGTCAGCGAGCTTGAAACGGGGGCTGGCTCTCGACCGCACGAAGGCGGCTCGCCCTGGTGAGGGCATCGCTGCGGTCGTGTGCCTGTCCCGATCTCAAGCGGGCCACGCGAAGGGTGCGTCGAAAACGGGGACAGCCACGGCGCGGTCTTACGCGGCTCGCCTTCACGCTCCAACGACGCTTCGAGCCAGCCCCCGTTTTCGACTCGCTGCCCGGCTCATCCGCTGAAGCGTCGACGATCAGATGCGTACATGAGTCTCTCTCACACCATCTTCAGGCGGCCCGTATCGCAGGCGGGCAACCGCTTTCCCAATCTCGGACGACGCCGCAAGAACAGGCTTCACGACTTCGAACAGTCGATCGGCGTCCGGCCCGTACATGTACAGATAGCCGTCCCTGCCATCGACAGCAACTTCATTCCCATCGTATTCCCCAACGCCCTCTTTCGCGATGGCCTTCTCAAGCCGCTCTTCCAGCGTGAAGAGGTCCTCCAAGTCCGGGCCAGAGTACTGGAAGTAAACAATCACTGCCTGCTCTGGACCTGCCATTTCAGCGGGGGGTTTGCGCGGGAATAGCCAGTCAAAAAGACCCATGCGTCTTACCCTTAAGCCTGGTCGCCTTCCAAGTACTGCCCCATGTTGCGGAACTTCTCGTACCGCTGGGCGACCAGCTCGTCGGTGGGGATGTCGACCAGCTCGCGGAGCGTGCGGCCGAGGTACATCTTCAGCCGCGCGGCCATCTGGTAGTGGTCGCGGTGCGCGCCGCCCACCGGCTCTTCGATCACGTCGTCGATGACGCCCAGCTCGGACAGGTGCTTGGAGGTCAGCCGCAGCGCGCGGGCGGCGTTCTCGGCGAAGTCGTGGCTCTTCCAGAGGATGCCAGCGCACCCCTCGGGGCTGATCACCGAGTAGTAAGCGTGCTGCAGCATCGCCACGCGGTCGCCCACGCCGATGCCCAGCGCACCGCCGGAGCCCCCCTCGCCGATCACCACGCAAATAATCGGCGTCGGCAGGCGCGACATCTCGAGCATGCTTTCGGCAATCACCTGGGCCTGGCCGCGTTCCTCGGCGCCGATGCCGGGGTAGGCGCCAGGCGTGTCGATGAAGCAGATGATCGGCATGCCGTACTTGGCGGCCATCTTCATCTTCCGCATCGCCTTGCGGTAGCCCTCGGGGTGGGCGCAGCCGAAGTAGCACTCGGTGCGTTCTTTGAAGGTCTTCCCCTTGTGGTGGCCGACCACCATCACCTTGTGCTCGTCGAGCTTGGCGAAGCCGGTCCGCAGGGCGCGGTCGTCGCCGAAGAATCGGTCGCCGTGCAGCTCGACGAACTCCTCGAACACCGTGTCGACGTAGTCGGTGAACTTCGGCCGGTCCTGCAGCCGCGCCACGCGGACCGTGTCCCACGGGTCGAGGTCGGAGTACAGGTCGCGAGTCTTGTCGAGCAGCTCCTTCTTGAGCGCCCGCAGCCGCTCGTGCTGCTCGGCCGTCTTGTCGGCCACGGCGTCGAGCTCGCGGATGTTGTCTTCTAGCTCGTAGAGCGGCTGTTCGAATTCGAGTTGCTGCATGGTTGGTCGTTTGGTTCTTGTCGATTGTTATCCCCTCCCCCATTGGGGGAGGGTTAGGGTGGGGGTGTGTCGAGTACCGGGTCTGCCATTTCACTGGCGAGCCGTGTACCTACTTCACCCCCTCCCCGGCCCTCCCCCAGAGGGGGAGGGAGTACTGGTCTTCTAGCCCTCGTCCTCTTCCGGCGCGGCGTCCTCGGCGCCCTCGGCCGGCGGGTCGGGCGTCTGGTAGAAGATGCGGTCGGCCTTGATCTTCATCATCACCTCTTTCATGCTCTCCGGCCGCTCCTTGCGGTCCTTGGCGAGCATCCGCTGCACGTAGGCGGCGAAGTCGGGGTTGATGTTCTTGTCCGCCACGACCAGCGACGGCGGGCGGCTCTTGATGTGCTTCTGCATCAGCTCGTTGGGGCTGTTGGCCGTGAACGGCAGCGCGCCGCACATCAGTTCGTGCACCATGCAGCCGAAGCTGTAGACGTCGTCACGCGGGTCGACGCCGTTGCCGCGGATCTGGTCGGGCGACATGTAGCTGTAGGTGCCCTGGATCTTGGTCTTGCCGCCGAGCAGCTTGCCGAGCCCGCCGGTCGGCTTGGCCGCGATCGTGAAGTCGATCAACCGCACGTCGGTCGCGTCGCTCAGCAAGAAGTTGTCTGGCTTGATGTCGCGGTGCACCCACCCCTTCTCGTGCATGTGGGCGATGCCCGCCGCGCACTTGGTGAGGATCTCTTTCATCCGGTAGGTGAGCTTGGTCTTGAGGGCGGGCGTCTGTTTGCAGGCGACCAGTTGCTGCTTGATGCTGAGCTCTTTGAACAGCTCCATCCGCAGCCACGCGCCCTCCTTCGCCACGCCGAAGTCGTGGGTCTCGATAACGGACGGGTGGTCGAGCGCCTTGCCGACGTTGAACTCGTGCTTCAACTCCGCGACCGTCGTGCGGCTGTACTTCGAGCCCTTCTTGAGAAACTTGATGGCGTAGGCCTCGGTTTCCGAGCGGTGACGCACCGCCCAGATCTCGAACGTGGCGCCCGCCCTGATCAAGTAGAACAGGCGGTACTCGCCGACCATCTCGTTCGCTGCAGCCACACTCGGCCCTTTCTCGCCATTCCGGCGACGCGTCGGTCTTCGTCGTGGCCGCCGCCCTGCGCTTCCTGGAAGCCCACTCGATCGGTTAGCCTACGGCAAGACTCGTAGCCCCCGGCTCTGCCGAGGGATCTGCTTCGTGTTCGTTTGTTCGGAATCAATCCAGCCCCCGACAGAGCCGGGGGCTGCGGGCGGCCCCGTCATGAACGCACGCCGAGGATGCCGCGCCACTTACGGTGTTCGCGACCCCAGGCGTGACAGGGGGCGGAACCGTCCCGAGGACAGCCCCCCAGTTTATCCCCCTCCGGCGGCCCCGCAAAGGCCGAACCGCCCGTGTGCTGCCCCTTCGCCCGAATCCTAAAGCTAGTCTGGGCCAGCCCTTACACGCTGCTGGGCGTGCTGGTGGGGGTGCTCGGACTGGCGACCGGCGGCGGCGCCCAGCTCCGCCGCGGCGCCCTCGAGTTCCACGGCGGCCTGGTCCGCTGGCTGCTAGAGCGGGTCCCCGGCATCGGCGGGGCGATGGCGATGACCCTCGGCCACACGATCCTCGGCCAGACCACCGCCGCGCTCGACCTGGCCCGCGAGCACGAGCACGTGCACGTCCGCCAGTTCGAACGCTGGGGCCCGCTGATGGGCCCGGCCTACATCGGCTGCTCGGTCTGGCTCTGGCTGCGACGCTCACCGCGGCCCTACCGCGACAACCCGTTCGAGGTCGAGGCCTACAACCACGACGACTGCCGCCGGCCGCCCGGCGGCTGGCGAGCGTAGCCGCCAATGTACCCGCGGTTCTCCGAGCCGCGCACAAGCCGCGCGGAAATCCTGCAGGTTCGCAGGTCACTCAATCGGCTACCGCCTCGGTGCGAATCTCGAACGCAGGCGCACTAGGAACTCCGGGAATCTCAACTGACATCACAACCGGGAACAGCCGACGACGCTCGAGTTCTTCTATCACCTTCAATTCTGCGAACGGGGCGACTTTCCTCTCAACCATCGCCTTCTTGTACGCATTCAACTTCGCGTACCGGAAGAAGTTCGAGAGGCCTTCTTCGCGCTGCTCCCCTGCGATGGCGTAGTCGACAACCCCTGAAGTCAAGGTCAGCGTGCCGGCACCGCGATCCTGTATCTCGAATGACGGCTCGATCGTCCACGACACAAACTGACGAATATTGGCCGGCGCGTCGGCGACGCTCTGCTTTGTGATCGCCACGGTCTGTTTGGCCCAAGCTTCACACTGCGCTAGAGTCACCCATACGCCGCTCCTGCCATCAAGCCACCGAGTGCCCTTCAAGTCAAACGATTCGACCTCATCCCCAACACGCAAAGTTGCGGCATCCGGCTCTATCGAGAGCCGAGAACGGCTGAGTTCTTCACCGTTCGAAAGCATTGTCACAACGAAATCCTCGGCGCTGGTTGAGCCCACTAGCACTGCGATGTGAAGGGCGGAAACGATGACAGGTTGTAGCGAGAATTTCATTTCCGGTTTCCATTCGAGAAGGCGGATTCTCAGCAGCCGAGTGGCTTCGGCAGTCTATTCCTAGCCTAAGCCTGATCCCGCAAATTCGCAAACCGCCGCGCGTCGGCGTCCCAAGCCGGGGCGTCGGCGATCGCCGCCGGTGCGTCCTCCGGCTCGTCGACCACGGTCCACATCTGCAGGTGCTTGTCGGCCATGAAGTGCTCAGCGGCGGCCCGCTCGAGCATCGTGATTAGCGGGTCGAAGTAGCCCCGCTGGTTGACCAGCACGATCGGCTGCAGGTAGATGCCGAGCCGCTTGAGGGTGATCGCCTCCATCAGCTCCTCGAAGGTGCCGCAGCCGCCCGGCAGGGCGATGGCGGCCGCGCTCCCCTCGAGCATCAGGTGCTTGCGGGTCCGCATGTCCTCGACCACCTGCAGCTCCTCGAGCCGCGAGTGGGCCCACTCGAGCTCGATCATGAACCGCGGGATCACGCCCGTAATCTTGCCGCCCCGCTCGAGCACGCCCTCGGCCAGCTCGCCCATCGAGCCGATCCCGCCCCCGCCGTATACCACGCCAATCCCCGCGTCGGCCAGCACCCGCCCCAACCGCCGCGCGCCCTCCAGGAACGCCGCGTCGCAGGCAGGACTCGAACCGCAGTAAACACAAACACGGGGTGAGGCAGCAGCAGGCATAGGAGCGGCGTCGGACACAACGAGGGGGAACCGTGGGGGGGCGTTGCTGACGCCGATTTAACCACAGAGGGCACAGAGGTCACAGAGGGGGCAACGAAGAAGAAATCCGGCGGGTGCCGGGGGCGCTCCGCAGCAGCGGAAGCCCCCGCGATGTACTAACGCTGACGAGTACCTCTCCGGGGCTTCCCTAGCAGGAGCGCCCCGGGCACCCGCCAATCGACTACGATACGTCGCATGGACTGCCCAATCCGCGAATACTTTGCAAAGACCAACGGCGGCGACTTCTTCGTCGCCGAGCCTATCAATGCGTTTTCTGTCTTGCCGCCTGATCACGACACTAACGTGGTCGTCTACTTCTCCAAGACCACAACCTTTCGGTGGCTTATTCAAAGACTCGGCGAGAACCGCCGATTCGCCGCCATCGCCCGTGGCTTCTTGCCAGCCGATCACGAGGTCGACTGGATGCGTCAGTTCGTCGGAGAGCGGCGGTTCGTATTTCTCGGCGACGCGGACCCGGTCGATCTCCTAACCTTCGCGTGGCTGCGTCAGCGGCTGCCGATTGAGTACACGGGCCTCTCTGATGATCTGCTGCAGGCGACCGGCACGCCACGGAACGACAGCCTGCTTATCAACCTCAACGAGCAGGAAACCGCCGCCCTGCCGCTGGTGCAGCAATTCATCGACGACCTTCCAGGGCTGGTCGGCCAATGGTGTGCCGGCCTGCTGGCGTCGGGAAGAAAGATCGAGGCTGAGGCGATGCTGAGCTGCGCAACTTGCACGCCGCTAGAGATGCAGGCGGCCTTGCTGGTGTGATTTGCGGATCACACGGCCGCGTGCCATCAGAACTCACTGAGCCTCGAGTGATTCCAACGCCTGCTTGGCTGCAACGCGAACAGGAAACACCTCCGAAGAGCCGCTGCTATTGCCTACCAGCACCGACTTCTCATCATTCAGCAGCTCGCGCAGACGTGGGATCGCCCCTCGGATACGTTCCTGCCCGCAGATCTTGGCGCCCCACTCGCGGCGGCTGGAATCTTCGGAGTCCAACCACCGGAGGGCACGCTCAGGGACTTGCTTGTTTGCGAACGCCTCGAGCGATTGCCACTTCTCGTCGCTTAGATGCCAACCTCGCACTAGCTTGCGCCACTCGGCGTCCATCAATTCGCCACCGCGAAGTTCGATAGCGATTTTCTTGCCCCAATGAAGCCGTATCCAGAGCGTCTCCTCATCGGGCCGTAAGAAACTCATTGCCCCTTCGCTCCACCAAGAGCTCGAAATTGTTCGCCGGATATGGGACTGGTCGGACGCGAGCCCGAGCGACTCAATACTGTGAACCTGGATCAAACGGCCCGCGCGGCCATAGATCACGACAGGCAGAGTCCCCAGTTCGCCCCACTCGTCCATCGTCACGACGTAGTCGCCAGAGTCGGCAACTAACACACGAACAGGCGCGTAGTCGTTGATGAGGTTCCGCGACCACAACTCTATGCGCTCCTCGCCGTCCACTCGATAGAGTGTGGCCAGGCAATGCCCGGGCTTGCTCGACCAATCGTCGTGCGGCTTGACCTGCAGCAGGTGGGTGTTGTTGGCTGAGTAGAACTCGGTCTCTTCAAAACGGCCCCAGAAGTCGGCCTCGCTGGAAGCGGCTCCGACGAGAGCTGCTACGAACACAATGGATCGCAGAACCTCCACAACGGTGTTCGTCTTCATTCGAATCCTCTCTATTTGAGCGGGCCCTGAGGTACTGCACTCAGTAGAACAGAAGCAAACGAAGAAAACAAAGAAACGCGATGGACCACCGCCGAATTGTGCATCGCAGCGAGGTTCTACCTGGAACGCCCTCGGCGCCCGCGTTCCCTGAAACTTCGATCTGGCATGTAGATCTGACACCGCTGCAACGAAGCAGCGAGATGGTCGATCGTCGTCGGACTGGCGTTGGTTACCCCTAAGTGGAGCCGCCAGAGGTTGCGTAGGGAGTCAAGGCCCTTCAATACTTTGTCCGACGAAGTACTGCCGATCAGTGACAGACTGAACAGATTTGACAGGCGTTGAATTTCGTTCACGCCTTCGTCGGCGACTTGGCAACTAGGGAGAGCCAGCCATCGAATGTGATCAAACCGACCAGAGGCGCAAACCCTCGAAGCAGTGACCCGTTCGCAGGTGCACGCGGCGACTGCCCTGAGCTGCGGAACCGCAACAACCGCGGCAAGTTCTGCATCGCCAAACCACTTGCGGGCGCCGATCGTCGCTACCGAGAAGCTCCTCAACTTCGGCAGTGAGTGAAGCCACACCAGGGACTCCATGTCTCCTAGCCCGCCCATGCAGACGCCATACACTCGGCCGCGGCGGGTTACCTGGAACCTTGCGTTCGACTGAGAGAGCGATTCAACTGCCGCGCGATCATCTACATGCGTCTTGAAGTCTTCCGCCTTAATGGGGTGCGTCAGATCGCGCATGGCTAACCGAGTTACAGCAGGTACCAGTTTGGCGGTGCGCCGCCAGCAAGTGGCCGACTCCTTAGAACTCCGTGCCAGTAGAACAGAAGCTAACGAAGAAAACAAAGAACCGCCGTGACCTGTCCGCCTCCAATTCTCTTCGTTCCCTCCGCGTCCTTCTATTCCCATTTTAGGCCGATAACCCGCCTATTTCTGCGCAACCAGGACGCCCCGCCTCCGTAAATCGTCGGGCCCGGCGCGGTAGAATCGAACTCCCCGCCCTGCCCTCTTGGAGCTCGCCATGTTTGGATTGTCCCGCCGCCGGTTTGCTCAGGTGCTCTCCTCGCTCACCGCTGGTAGGGTGCTCGCAAAACGATCGAGCCACGCCGCGGTGGGAGCGGCGGCCGATGCGCCGCTGGTCGACGACTTCGCGTTCATCCACCTGTCCGACACCCACCTCGACCCGCGGCCGGCGGGCCAGGCGTACACCGGCGGCGGGCGTAGCGTCGGCGTGCTGGGCTGGTTCGCCGAACGGGCCGCGCGGCCGATCGGTGCCGACGCCCAGCCGGTCAAAGATGAAGCGGTCGAGGGCGGGCCGCTGACGCCGGCGTTCGCCCTGCACACCGGCGACGTGTTCGAGTACAGCGTGGTCGACGACTGCTGGGACGACTGGGGCCGGGCGATCGACGGCTTCGGCCTGCCGGTGTACTGCGTCGCCGGCAACCACGACAACACCTGGTCGATGATCGGCCGCTACCTCCGCGAGCGGCACGGCGGCGACTCGTACAGCTTCGACCACGGCGGCGTGCACTTTGTCTGCCTCAACTCGGCCGGATCGCTCGACCCGCTCCCCTGCATCGACCAGCGGACGCTCGGCTGGCTGCGGTCGGACCTCGAGCAGGTCGACCCGTCGACGCCGCTGATCCTCTGCCTGCACCACCCGCTCAGCGGCAATGCCGGCTACGCCAGCGAGTACGACAAGCTCCGCCTGTGGGAGGCGCTCCGCGGCCACAACCTGCGGCTGATGCTCGACGGGCACTGGCACCAGGTCGACGCCCGGACGTGGCAGAACACCCCGCGGATCAACGGCGGCGAGACCTTCCGCAAGAACCCCGGCTACGCGACGGTCGCGGTGGCCGGCGGGCGGCTGACCCACCGCTACCACTTCCACGAGTCGGCCGCAGGCGGCCCGCGCGACGTCACGACGCTGCGTCTGCCGCTGGCCGAGCCGCGGGTCGGCTTCCGCGCCGAGCTGCAGGCGCGGCAGGCGCCGAAGCACCCCAGTTCGGTCCGGCTGCACGCGTGGGTTGAGCCGCTCTCGATCGACCACCCGCCCGAGCACGCCCGCGTGGTGGCGACCATCGACGGCGATGCAACGCAGCCGCACAAGCTGCAGGCCGCCAAGCGGCCAAAGCCGGCGATCAATGCCAACACGGCCGCCGTGCACTACACCGCGCTGTTGCCGGCCGAGGGTCTGGTCGCGGGTCGGCACTTTATCAAAGTCCGCATGGCCGCGCCGGGCGGCGAGGTCCGACTCGACACCGACCTCGACATCCCGCCGCAGGCCGTGGTCAACGAGCAGGCGGTCGAATTCGATTGGCCCGACAAGAGCGGCCGGTACGAGGCCTCGACCTACGCCAACGCCGCCGGCATCAAGACCGAACTGCTTCAGGTAAGCGGCGCCGACGGTAACTTGCTCGTGTTCGCCGACACCGCCGGCCTGGTCACGGCCCTCGACACCGAGACGATGCAGCCCATGTGGCGGCGGCAGACCGGCCGCGAGGTGCTGCACTCGCTGGCGCACGAAGCCGAGCGAGGGCTGCTAATCGTCGGGGACTCGGACGGCGGTCTATGGCTGCTCGACGCCGCGTCGGGCGAGGTGCGAAATAGGCAGCAGCTCCCCGCCCCGCTGTTCGCGGCGGCCCTCGTCGTTGGCGGCCGGGCATTGCTTGGCGACGCAAATGGCGCGATGCACGCATTCGATTTGGCCAGCAGCAAGATCGCTTGGTCGCGGGACCTGGCGGGCTTCGCGTTCGAGGCCGCCCCATCGCCGCTCGGCGCGAGTGGCCTGATCGGCTGCGGCGCGTGGGACGGCCAGTTGTACGCATTCGATCCCGAGAGCGGCGAGCTCGTCTGGTCCGCGGCGGCGCCAACCGGGCAGGTGCAGTCCAAGAGCCGCTACTACGCGGCGGGCGACTGCTCGCCGGTGATGGTTGGCGAGGAGCTGTGGATCGTTGACCGCGGCTACCGGCTCGGCCGCTACGTGGCGGCGACCGGCGAGTTCTTAGGGATCGTGGCCGAGCAGGTTGCCGGCGTTACCGCTACCGCCACTGATTCGCCTGCGGTCGTCGTTACGCACCTCGACGACCGGGTCGTAAAGCTAACACCAACGGGCGAGACGCTGTGGGAGCAGCACGTCGAGACCGGCCGCTGCCCCCGCGGCGTAGCAGTAACCAGCCCGGCGCCCAACCAGCAGACCTACTGCTGCGTGTCCGACCGCGGATTGGTGACACTGCTGGCCGGCGAAGGCGGCGCAGTTCTGCACCGGCACTCGGCGACGCCGCGTTTGTTCGTGCTCGCGCCACCAGCGGCCGCTGGCAACGGCCGGCGGTGGTGGGTCACCGGTATGGACGGCGTGGTGACGAGGCTCGAGGCGACCGGCGTCGCGTAACCGGGCAGGAGATAGCGAGCCGCTACACAGCGACTTCCTTTGCGTCTTGCTCCGGGCCTTCGCCTACCGCCCTCGGCTGCGACGCCGTAAAGACTAGCCACACTGCGATCGGAAAGCCCACCAGCATCGCCGCCGTGAACCACCACGGGTAGGGCAGCATCGACAGGTTCAATCCGAGGGCCAAGAACAGCGGCGCCGCGACCGTCAACGCCGCGGCGACGCCCTGGATCCGCCGCGCGGCGTAGACGCCCAGGCAGACCGTGCCCAGCCACATCGGCACGACGCTCGCCAGCACCCAGCCCGGGTAGTTGGCGACGTGCACGCACATCGCCTCCATCTGCTTCTCGGGGTCCTCCATCTGCTGAATCCCCGGCGGGAAGGGGTGCACAATCGAGCTGTAGAACTCGACCGCGATCACGCCGATCAGCGACAACGCGAGCCCTAACACCACGGCGGCGACGAAACGGAGGACGGTGCGCATCGGCGTGCTCAATGAGGGAGGCGGCCTGGCGGCCCGCGCTAATTGCGGGTTGCTTCGGCTTCGATGACGAGTTCGCCGGCGCGGGTCAGATCGTCATGCGTCACGATCCAGCCGTCCAGCGGCGTTCCGTCCAGCGTCACGCGGCGGATCTTCTCGCCGGCGCCCCGACGCTTGATCGTCACCGTATTGTTCGGCAGTGTCAGCTTGACCTCGTCGAACAGCGGCACGGTCACGACGTACTCTGGATCCGCCGGCGAGTACGAGTAAAGGCCGATCGCGTTCATCACGTACCACGAGGACATCTCGCCGGCGTCGTCCATGCCGCACAGGGCGTGGCCGCCCGCCATGCCGTAGAAGCGGTCCATCAGCGTATTGAGCACCGCCTGGCACTTCTCCTGACGGTCGACCCAGTAGTAGACGTACGGGAACCCATGGTCCGGCTGGTTGCCGTGGCAGTACTGCCCCAGGAAGCACGACACGTTGCGCGCGATATGCCGCGGGTTCCAAGGGATAGTGAACAGCCGGTCGAGCTGGGCCTCGCACGCCTGCTTGCCGCCGAACAGCTCGACCAGGCCGGCCGTGTCGTGCGGGGCGAAGAACGTGCTCTGCCAGGCGTTCGCCTCGCGGTACATGTACTCGTAGTACGGCTGCTCGGGATCGAACGGGGTGACGAACTGCCCGTCGTCGAGCCGCCCCCGCATTAGCCCGGTCGCGGGGTCGAACACGTTGGCGTAGTTCTTCACGCGGTCTTCCATCTGCAGCCGCGTGGCGCCGTCGCCAAGCTCGCGGGCCAGCAGGCCGACGGCGTAGTCATCGTAGGCGTACTCGAGGGTCTTGGTGACGCCGGCCTTAGCCTTGGTCTCGACCTCGGGGCGGTCGACCGGCGGCGTGGCGATGTAGCCCCGCTCGTCGTACTCCCTCAGGTGGGGCCGCCCGCCGCGGCCGGGGACCGTGGCGTTTTTCTTGAGCAGCTGATAAGCGGCGTGAACATCGTAACCGCGGACGCCGCGCAAGTAGCAGCCGGCGATGTACGGCGCCGCGTGGTCGCCGTGGAAGAAGGTCGGCATGTAGCCCTCGATCTCGCCCCGGTCGACCAGCGACGAGATCACGTCCGCCGTGACATCGGGCGAGAGCATCGCCAGCAGCACCAGCTTGTTGCGGTAGTCGTCCCACAGCGAGGGCTTGGTGTAGTAGCGGAACTCCTTCCGCACGACCCGGCCCTGGGCGTCGGTGAACTCGCCGTTGGCGTCGGACCGCAGGGCGGGCCACAGGAACGAGCGGTACAGGCACGAGTAGTACAGCCCCCGCTGCCGCGGCGTGCCGCCGGCAACCTCGGCCTTGGAGAGCAGCGTGCTCCACTCGTCGGTCGCCTCGCGGCGGACCTCGTCGAACGAGCGGCCGTCGAGCTCGGCCTCGAGGTTGCGTCGCGCGTTCTCGACGCTCACAAACGACAAGCCGATCCGCAGCTCGACCGGCTCGTCACCCGCGGCCAGGCGGAGCACCTTGAGCGGGCGGCCCCAGCGGCCGCGGCCTAGGTCGATGGTCTCAAACTCTTCGATGTCGCGGCTAACGGTCGCGTAGAAGTAGACCTTCTCGTTTGCCTGCTGAAAGCCCGACACCGCGTGGAACCCGTCCTGCTCGAGCTCGAAATCCCGCACGCGTTCGTTGGAGCGGGCGATATCGAACACTATCTTGGCCTCCTGCCCTGCCGGGTAGCGGTAGCGGTGCAGACCGCAGCGGAGCGTGGAGGTCAGCTCGGCGTCGACGCCGTAGTCGTCGAGCCGCACGCGGTAGTAGCCGGGCGAGGCCGACTCCTCCTCGTGCCGGAACCGCGAGCCGAGCAACTCGCCGCGCGGCCCTCCCCTGCCCTCGCGTCGCGTGTCGATCTCGCCAGTAACCGGCAGCACCGGCAGGTAGCAGAGGTTCCAGTGCCCCTTGTTGGTGTGCGTGAAGGCGAGGATCCGCTCGTCCTCGTACTCGTAGCCCGCGCCGCTGCGGTACTCGGTCATCGGGCTGAGCTGCACCATCGCGTTGGGCCGCGACGCGCCGGGGAACGTCAGCCCCGCCCACACGCGGTACGGCGGCTCAAAGCCAATGTCCGCCGGATCCGTCAGCGGCGCCGTGCCGAGGAAGGGGTCGACCAGGTCGACCGGACGCTGCTGGGCGCCGGCGGCCGCGCACAGCGCAAGTGAAGTAAGTACGGCAAGAACTCGTGCGGCGTTCATCGATGCTCGCGACTCAGGTAGGGTAGTTAGGAGGGCTCAGCTTCCAATTCTAGCCTATCCCACTCCCCAGAAGCGAACGCAATTAGGAAGCGTCGCGGCTCCGCCGCGCATACAGCACCCTTGGCTCCGCCGCGCATACAGCAAACAGCGGCTCCGCCACGCGTGCCGCTCCTGCCGCTAGTACTCCACCGAAACCAGCACCAGCCCCTGCGGCGGGGCCGTCGGCCCGGCGGCCTTGCGGCTGCGGGCAGCGATCACCTCGGCGACCCACTCGGGCGGCTTTGCGCCGCGGCCGACCTCGACCAGCGTGCCGGCGATCGCGCGGACCATGTTGTAGAGGAAGCCGTCGCCGGTGACCTCGATTTCGAACCGCTCGCCGCGCTGCGTGATGTCGAGTCGGAGGATGGTCCGGACCGTGGTCGCGCGTTCGGAGCCGGTCGACTCGAAGCTGACGAAGTCGTGCCGCCCGAGCAGGTGCTGGCCGCCCTGCCGCATCAGCTCGGCGTCGAGCTCGCCGGCGGGGAAGTGCCACACGTAGCCGCGGTCCATCAGCGGCCGGGTGCGGCTGTTGTGGATCTGGTACCGGTAGGTCTTGCGGAGCGCGTCGTGCGTGGCGTGGAAGTTGGGCGGCGCGGCTTCGGAGGAAACCACCACGATGTCGTCCGGCAGGTGGGCGTTGAGCGCCCGGGCGATCTGCTCGGTCGCGATCATGGTCTGGGTCTCCACTCCAGCCACCTGCCCCAGCGCGTGCACGCCGGCGTCGGTACGGCCGCTAGCGGTCAGGCGGACCTCCTCGCCGGTGATCTCACGCCAGGCACGCTCTACCTCGCCCTGCACGGTCCGCCGCGCGGGCTGGACCTGCCAGCCCGCGTAGGCGGCCCCGTCGTAGGCGATGGTGAGCTTGACGCGCGGCATCCGAGCTAAACCGCACCGGCGGCCTGCTTGACCAGCAGCTCGGCAATCTGCACCGCGTTGGTCGCGGCGCCCTTGCGGAGGTTGTCGCTGACGCACCAGAACGCCAGGCCGTTGTCGCAGGACAGGTCCTCGCGGATACGGCCGATGAACGTGTTGTCGTCGCCGGCGCAGGTCTGCGGCATTGGGTACTGACCGGCGCCCAGATCGTCGACCACCTTGATGCCGGGCGTGGCGGCGAACAGCTCGCGGGCCTGATGGACTGTGATCTTGCGTTCGGTCTCGACCAGGATGCTCTCGCTGTGGCAGTTGCTCACCGGCACGCGGACGCAGGTCGGGCACACCTTGATCGAGTCATCGCCGAAGATCTTCTGGGTCTCGTAGACCATCTTCATCTCTTCGGACGTGTAGCCCTGCTCCTTGTGCGAGCCGATCTGCGGGATCAGGTTGAACGCGATCGGGTGGGCGAAAACTTCGTAGTCGTGCTGCTTGCCGTCGAGGTACGCCCGCGAGCCGTTGTCGAGGTCACGCTGCCCCGCGACGCCCGCGCCGCTGGTCGCCTGGTAGGTGCTGACGATCACGCGGCGGATCTTGCCGGCGTCGTGCAGCGGCTTCATGGCGAGCACCATCTGCGTGGTGCTGCAGTTCGGGCTGGAGATGATGCCCTGGTGCTTGAGCGCCGCCTCCGGATTGATCTCGGGGACGACCAGCGGCACCTTTGGGTCCATCCGCCAGTAACCCGACTCGTCGACCACCACGCAGTTGCGTTCGACCGCCCACGGGCAGAACTCCTGGGCGACGTCGTCCGGCGTGCTGCCGATCGCCAGGTCGATGTCGTTGAACGCGTCGGGCACGAGCTCCTCGACCGGGTGCTGCTCGCCCTTGAACTCGACCGTCGTGCCCGCACTCCGGGCCGAGGCCAGAAACTTGATGCGCTGATACGGGAAGTCCCGCTCGGCTAGCATCTGGCGGATCAAAGTGCCCACGGCGCCGGTGGCGCCAACGATGGCGATGGTCTCGAACACGGGGATCAGGCTCCAGGCGGAACTGGTACGGACGGGGTCGTTCCCGGGGGACCCAAAGCCGGGCCCCAGGTTCGCCCCAGGGTGACAGACGCAGCCCCGCATTATAGCCGCCCCACGGGACGCCCGCGAGCGGCCCCACGGGCGGGATCTGCCCTCAATCCAGCCTCAATCCCGCCAGCGGGCTTCCAGGCCTAGGCCGCAGCCTTCTCGCCAGCCACGGCCAGCTTGACCCGTCGGGCGAGCGGGTCGCACCAGCGGCGGACGGTCTCGGGCTGCAGGAACGCCATGTTCGCGAAGATCATGATCAGGGCGAACGTCCACATCCCCATCGCGGCGCCGATGAACAGATGCATGCCGATCATCGCGGCCAGCATCCACGGCCGGGCCCAGCGGTTCCACACCAGGCAGCAGTAGAAGATCTCGAGGAACACGGTGGCGTGGGTCAGGAAGTCGACCACGTACAGCAGGTCGAACGACCCGCCCCCCCACAGCGGGACCTGCGCCGATAGCCAGGTCATGTCGAGCGAGCGGTACTCGTAGCTCGCCACCGAGTACCACACGGCGCCGCCGTTCCACCACATGTCGCCCTGGGCTTTGCCGAGCCCGCCGAACAGGTAGATGACGCAGAGGTGCAGCTGGATGAGCCGCGTGGCGAGGTTGGCCATCACGCTGGGCCCCGCCTCGGTCGATGCGCCGCGGCGGAGCCGCAGCAGCCGGTCGACCGAGTACCGCGCGCCGCACGGGCTCAGCATCACGTACGTGATCATCATGCAGTTGGCCTTGTCCAGGCCAAAGAAGGCGCCGGGCGTGACGCGGTTGGCGTAGCTCAACGCGGAGATCCAGGCCAGCACGGCGACCCAGCGCGAGAACAGACCGATTGTGAGCAGGAAGAACACGATCAGATTGAGCACGTGCACCGACCACCGCAGCGTGTCCGAGCCGATGTAGTCCCAGTAGCTGAAGCCCATCCGCCCGCCCTGCGTCGCCGGCAGCAGCTCGCCGGTCCATCCGTCGGTCGGGCTGAAGAACGCGTGCAGGCCGAACGACCACACCAGGTGCGTGTACAGCAGCATGCCGCCGACCAGCACCCGCAGGATTGAAACCAGCGCCGGGTCGGTCGGGGTGAACCAGAAGTCGTTCCAGCCCCGCCACACCGTGCGGAGGTACTCGCTGACGCGGTTGATCATAGTCACGCCCCCCCACCAAGAGGCAACGACTCGGGCTCGGCCGGCGACGATTGGTTGTAGAACCGCGGCGGCAGCAGCGGCTGCTCGAGTTGGCCCGCCCGCTCGGTAAGGGTTAGCACCGTGCGGTACAACGACGGGTCGGTCGCCGAGATGTCCGGCGGCGGCTGAACCGTGCCGTCCGCCAGGACGCGCGGGCGGAACTCCTCGGGGTTGAGCGAGCGGTGCTCGATGTACTGCAGCTCAACCGCTTGGCCGCCGTGGGTGCGGAGTAGATGGCGGGCGTAAGAACGCAGGTTGAGTTCCAGGTTCTGCTGCTGGGTTCTTCTCACGTCGTCGTAGGTCGCGTTGGGTGGGGGACCAAACACCCGCAGGTCGCCGGCCTGGTCGGCCAGCATCATGTGCCGGTGGTACCACAGCCGCGGCCACTGCGTGGCGTGGTTGCTATTGGCCCGGTTGGGGAATTCCCCCTCGGCGATTGGCTCGCCGGATTCGCCGAGCACCCGGTACCGCACCAGCTGGCCCGCCATGGGTGGGTCGGGGCTGAAGAACGAATAGCCGCCGTTGAGGTACAGCGGGTCGGTGTACCAGCGGACAAACGGCGACTGGGCGGTCACCCGCGTGAGCTCCGAGTTCTTCGGCTGCAGCGACAGCGGCGCCATGAACACCACAAACACGTGCCACGCCAGCCAGACCGACAGCCCCAGCCGGGCCCAGTACGGCAGCGGCCACGGCCCCGGTTCGGGCCGGGGCTTCTTGGCCGGCTTCTCCTTGGGCGAAGCCGCCTCGTCTGATTTGTTCTTGGCCACAGCAGTAGCTAGCAGGAAGAGGGCGGGTAGTGATCGCGCCCGTAGCAAATGAAAAAACCCCGCACCGGTCAATGCCGGTGCGGGGCCAATGTCTTAGCGACGCCGCTACACAGTAATTAGGGGCAGCGGCGCCGGGCTAGTTGGATGCTAGCGTCTGGGCGTCGGCGCCGAAGTCGAGCTGCAGGTCGTCGCCACCGCGGAGGGTGATGACCCGCTCCTGCGAGGTCGGCTTGCCGTCCAGCTCGTACTCAACCCGGACCGTGTAGTCCTCCCAAGTGTGCCCGGCGGGTAGACGTGTGGTCGCGAACTCGCGAACCTCGCCGGTCTGACGGGTCTCGGCTCCAGCCAGGGTAACCTTGGCGTCGGCCGGGACGTTCAGGGTCAGCTTGGTGGAGGTCTCCTGCTCACCCTCGACGACAGCCGGGGTCGGCTCGTTGGGAGCAGAGAACGCCAGCGAAACCTCGCCACCGGCGGTCAGCGTAGCGGTGCGGTTCTCGGTAACGGCCTTGCCGTCACGCTCGAACTCGACCTTCACGCGATAGGTGTAGCTCTGACCAGCACGCAGGCCGTTGGACACGTAGTGTCGGTCGGTGCCGGTGCTGGTGGTCTGCTTGTCGTTGACCCACACCACGGCGTCGGCCGGCACTGTCACGCGGAGCGTGCCCTTGCCAGAGGTCACCGAGCTGGTGACCACGACGCCCTCGCTGTAAACCGGCTTGGCCGCGTAGACCTCGGTCGTAACGCCGGTGGACGAGTAGCTGCCGTGGCTGCTGTAGCTGCCATGCGTGCTGTAAGAGCCATGGCTGCTGTAGCTGCTACCCGATGAGTACTCTGTCGAGTAACTGCTCGAGGACGAGCTGCCGTGAGAACTGGTCGAGTAGTACGAGGTGCTGTACGAGCCGTGGCTAGCGGACGAACCGCCCGTGGAACCGTAGCTAGCCGACGAGCCCGACGAAGCATGGCGGGCGTGGATCCTCGCTGCTAGGCGCCGCAGCGGACCGGGGCCGTGCGAACCGTAGCTGGCCGACGATCCACCGGATGAGCCGCTAGAAGCATAGCTGCCGTGGCTGGCCGAAGAGCCGTACGAAACCGAGTAGGCCCCGTGGCTGCCGCTGCTGGCATAGCTGCCGCTGCTGGCGTAAGAACCGTGACGGCTGTAGCTGCTGCCGGCGTAGGAACCGCCGCCGTACGAGCCGCTGCTGGCCGAGCCATAGCTTCCATGACTGCCCCAAAAAGCGTCGGCATCGGCAGGCATCAACAGCGCCGCGCCAATCGCCAAAGGCGCCCACAGATTTTTTCGACTAAGCATTTCCATTTTGCTCCCAACTCACCCTGGTGACTCATACAAGATAGGTAATATGCGGACCTCCGTCCGGATGTAAAGATAACAACGGCGTGTGGCATTGCAAGCAACATGGGCTAATTTCCGCGATATTACCCCCTGGGAAAGAAGCGACCTCTGGGGCGTTTGTGCAACAACGTGGTCTGGGCGCGACCGCGGTGCTTGCTGTGTCGCATCCCTGTAACAAACGCCACCAGCGATGACGTCCAAATGCCTCCAATGGGGCGGGATCCCGCCACCGCCGCTGGCGACAACGACAACCGGACACCTCGCGGCAAGCTTGATCCGTTGCGCTACTCGCCCTCAACCTCGATGCCGTCGATGGACAGCTCGCCAATGGCGCCCAGCAGGCCGATGCGGACGATGGCGTCGCGGGCGGCCAGCGGCACGCTGAGTTGCTGCTGGTACTCGGTCCAGGGGAACGAGCCGTGCATAGGGCCGATCGCCTCGTCGGTGATCGCGGCGCGCCGGTCGTCGTAGAAGGTGACCACAAAGTAGGGCCACTGCTGGTGGTTCTCGCCGTAGCGGATCTGCTCCCCCTTGGCCCAGAACCGGACGTTCAGCTTACGGACTTTGCGGCCGTCGACCGGCAGGCTCTGCAGCGCACGGCAGCCGCGGCCGGGGTCTTCGTTCTCGAAGCGGATGTAGCGCTCGCCCTCCTGGGCCTCGGTGTTGTCGCGGACGACTTCTCCCTGCCGCAGGTAGTACCAGCCGTCGGGAGTCTTGCTCTTGGAGTTGACCTGGAGCAGCTCCTCGAACCCGCCGTTCACCAGCCGCGGCTTGGTCGGGTCGGGCTGCACGCGGCGGAGGTCCTCGGCGGTGCCGGTCATCGGCACGAAGAACGTCCCGCGGAGCGGCTGCCGTCGCAGCTCGCCGTGCTCCTTGACATAAAGGTACAGGTTCTGGTGGTACCGGGTGCCCACCGGGATGACCATCTTGCCCCCTTCGCGGAGCTGCTCGACCAGCGGCTTGGGGACGTTCTCCGGCGAGCAGGTGACGATGATGCGGTCGAACGGTGCGGCCTCCGGCCAGCCGAGGTAGCCGTCGCCGATGCGGGTGTGGACGTTCTTGTACTTCAGCCGCTTGAGCGTCTTGGCCGCCTTGCGTCCCAGCTCGCCGACGATCTCGATCGAGTAGACCTCGTGGGCCAGCGCCCCGAGCACCGCCGCCTGGTAGCCCGAGCCGGTGCCGATCTCCAGCACCTTGTGCTGCGGCTGCACGTCGAGCTGCTCGGTCATGTACGCCACGACAAACGGCGGCGAGATTGTCTGCTGCGAGCCGATAGGCAGCGCCATGTCGAGGTAGGCGTGCTTGCGGCGGGCGAGCGGCACAAAGTCGTGCCGCGGGGTCTCACGCATCGCGGCGATCACCCGCGGGTCCTCCACGCCGGCCGCGACGATTTCTTCGTCGACCATCTGGTTGCGTTGCTGCTCGATACTAGTGCGCGACTGCGCGGTCGCGGTCGGCAGCAGGAGCAGGCAGGCGAGCAGCGTTAGTAGGAGGGGTAGTCTCATCGTGATGACTCGTTCCTCGGTACGGCGGCCTCAATTCGGCGGCATGGTAAGTGGCCGTGGGCGGCTGGGGGGCGGCGGGGTAGAATTGTCTGAACCTCGCCCCTCACCTTCGATTATGGCACGGCCAGCCGCCCTGTCGAATCGGCGTACCGCCTGCAACGAATCTGACGGCTTTGCATGTCTGAATCCCCTCACCTGGCCCTCCGCGACTCCCTGCGGCAGCAGATGCCGGTCGCCGAGCGTCACGCGTACCTCGACCACGCCGCGGTGGCCCCCCTGCCCCAGCCCACCCGCAAGGCGATCACCCGCTGGCTCGACCAGGCCGCCGAGCACGGCGATGTCTACTGGCCTGAGTGGGCCAAGCAGATCGAGCAAACCCGCCAGTCGGCCGCCGAGCTGATCTCTGCCAGCCCTGCCGAGATCGCCCTGGTCCCCAGCACCACCCACGGCATCACGCTGGTCGCCGAAGGGCTCGACTGGCAGAGCGGCGACAATGTCGTGACCCTGGCCGACGAGTTCCCCTCGAACCTCTACCCCTGGATGCATCAACGCGACCGCGGCGTCGAGGTCCGCACCGTCGAAACCGACAACGGCCGCGTCGTCCTCGACCGGCTCCGCGAAGCGGTCGACCACCGCACCCGCGTGCTGTCGGTCAGCTGGGTCGGCTACAAGACCGGCTACCGCCAGCCGATCGACGACATCGCCCAGATTGCCCACGGCGCCGGCGCGTTGTTCTTCCTCGACGCCATCCAGGGCCTTGGCGTCGCGCCGCTCGACGTCACCCAAACGCCGGTCGACTGCCTGGCCGCCGACGGCCACAAGTGGCTGCTCGGACCTGAAGGCGCGGGCGTCGCGTACATCCGCCACGCGTGGCTCGACCGGCTCCGCCCCCTGGGCGTCGGTTGGAACAGCGTCGAGGGTCGGCACGACTTCAACACCATCGACCTCAAGCTCCGCGACGAGGCCGCCCGCTACGAGGGGGGCTCGGCCAACATGGTCGGCATGATCGGCATGGGCGCCAGCCTCAAGCTGCTCACCGCCCAACCTACCGCGCAGGTCCGGCAGGCCATCCTCGCGACCTCCGACTACGCCTGCGAGCGGCTGGCGTCGGTCGGCGCCAAGGTGGTCTCGCACCGCGATGCCCTGCCCAACGGACATGACCCCCGCACCGGCATCGTCGCGTTCGAGCTCCCCGGCCAGGACCCGGTCGAGGCCCGCAGCCGCTGCATGGACGCCGGCGTCGTGCTGAGCTGCCGTGGCGGGCGGCTCAGGATCGCCATCCATGCTTATAATAATGAGCAGGACATCGACCGGCTGATCGACGTGCTCGGCGCGTCGAGCTAGGTTGTTGCCCGCTCTTCTACCTCCCTAATCACGCCCGCTTCTCTTAAACCATGGCCAGCACCGCCGTCTACACCGGCTCTTTCGACCCCATCACGCTGGGGCACCTGAACGTGATCCAGCGGAGCAGCCGCCTGTTCGACGAGTTCATCGTCGGCATCGGCGTGAACCCCGACAAGAAGTCGCTGTTCAAGGCCGACGAGCGGGTCGAGCTCATCGAACGGGTCTGCGCCGACATGCCCAACGTGCGGGTCAAGAGCTTCACCGGCTTGGCCGTGCGGTTCGTCCGCGAGTGCGGGGCCCGCACGATCGTCCGCGGCGTGCGCTCGCTCACCGATATGGAGGTCGAGTTCACGATGACCTTGGCCAACCGCAAGCTCGACCCCGATATCGAGACCGTGTTCTTGATGGCCGACGACGAGTTCTCGCACGTCAGCAGCTCGCTCATCAAGCAGATCACCCCGCTGGCGAGCGACGAGGAACTCGCCCGCTTCGTGCCGCGGCAGATCGTGCCCGACCTCCGCAAGAAGCTGCAGAAGTAGGCACGGTCTCCTCACCTCGCTAGCTGACAATCCGCACGAGCTGCAGGAACAAGAACGTCACGCCGATCACGGCCAGCACGTTGCGGATACCGTCAAACCACGGCGGCTGCGGCAGGTTGATATCAGCGGCCGCCACGGCCGGGATTGCGGCGACCGCCGGCCCCGCCTGCTTCGACTCGGCCGACGTCCACTGCGCGTAACTGTCGGCGCCCTGCGGCTCCTCTCCATTGGTGAACAGGTCCTTGGCCACCGGCCGCTCGGGCCACGGCTCGCCGAGCCTGCCCTCTTCCGCCAGACCGCTATTGGCGCACGTCCCGTCGGGGCACGTCCCGTCGGGGCTGGGGCAACACCGCACGTCGGCGCTGGCCAGCTCCTGCGAACCCGACAGTTCTTGCGGCCCGGCGAGCGACTGCCAGCCGCTCGCCGACCCAGGCAGGGACCCGGCTAACGATTCAGAACCGGCGCCGCCTGGCGGCGGTCCGTGGGCGATCAGCGCCGGCGTCGAGGGGATCGACGTCGGCAGCGTTCCCGGCGACAGCGCTCCGGGCGAGAGGCGCTCAATCCCACGGCGGCCGATGTCCGGAGCCACGGAGGCCAAGAAGGTCTCGACACGCGGGGCGAAGCTGCCGAGGGTCGTGCCGTTGGACGCGCCGAACAGCACGCCGGCCAGCTCGCCGCGGGCGTTGAGGATCGGCCCGCCGGAGTCGCCCTGCCGCGCCTCGACGCTGAGCTCGACCAGCTCGCGCGGCATGCCGACCTCGGGGGCGTAGAACTCGGTGCAGCGGCCGGTCGCGGCGCGGTAGTCGCCCTGGCCGTAGCCGCAGATGGTGAGCGCGTCGCCCGGCCGGGGCGGCGCGGCGGCCAGCGGGATCGGCTCGGCGGTCGGTCGCCAGATGACCAGCGCGGCGAGGTCCCAGTCCTCGTCGAGCTTGAGGGCGCGGGCCTCGCTGCGGAAGCCGTCGGGGAACACGACCTCAATCTTGCCGACCGCGTCGCGGACGACGTGCCAGTTGGTGATCACCATGCCGTACTGCTCGCGGCGGTCGATCAGCGAGCCGCTGCCGAACGCCGTCGCGCCCTGCTCCTGCACAATGATCCGCGCGACCGACGGGTGCGGCGCCGCGGCCGCCAGCGGCGCGCAGCACACCACCACAGCCGCGGCGATTGCGACGCGCGTCAGTCGTCCTGTCACTTGCTTCGGATGCACGGCGCTCTTGCTCATTCTGCCCCGCTGCTGCGGAGGCCCCGGACGGCGTCGAGCTGCCGCTGCCGGTGGTTTTCGAGGATGAAGTTCAACAGCCGCGTGCGGGCGGCGATGCGGCGGAGCTCTTCGCCTCGCTCCTCGCAGTTCTCGTCGTGGTTGCTTGCTGGGGCGGTGGTCCGTGAGAGCTTCAGCGTGCGCACCGGCAGCGGGTCCGCACACCGGGCGGCGTAGTCCGCAGCGGTCGGCTGCGGGGCGGGGTAGCCAGACATAGGTAGGGTCTCGTGGATCGCCCTTGCCGTCGGATGCGCGGCGCATCGCTCGGCGCGGGGGCGACTCGCATCATGCTGCGATAGGACGGCCGCCCTTGAGTTCCTCCGTGCGTCGCGGGAAGTCCTTGCCGGCGTTGTGGTCGTTCTTGAGCTGCTCGATCTCGCGGCGGAAGGCGCGCTCGGCCAATTTGGTAAGCGTCATCCGTGCTGGGTAACCCGCCAGACAGACCACCGCGTCGCGGGCCTCGTCCAGCAGGTCGGCGGGCAGGTAGAGCGTCGCCCTGACCTTGGCCGGCTTCGTTTCCGGCTCGAGGTCGGGCAGGTGCAGTCGTGGCGCGTCAAGTTGTCGGTCGCTCGTACCCATACCAGGGGCATCGGCACCCGTGCGGACGTTTCTGCAAACGTCTGACGTTCCGCGGCAAGGACCCCGCAGCAGGCCAACTCGCCGGCAACCGTCACCACCGGAACAGCTTCCAAATCACCATCAGCCCTAGCCCACCCCGCCAGGGGTGGGAACCGGTACACCAGCACGGTCCCACCCCTGGCGGGGTGGGCTGCTCTGAGACTGAGATCCTGGGTTTAGTCGGAAAAATCGAGCGGAGGGGACAAAACCCCAGCCGCAGCTCGCCCACGGTTTCGATTCACGCTTGTTTAGCAGCTTGAATTGAATCCCCCGGGCAACCAACCTCGAGGGTTTTGTCCACCGAATCCCAAGCATGGGCTGGCGGGGACAAGA
Source organism: Posidoniimonas polymericola (assembly GCF_007859935.1). Taxonomy (NCBI): domain Bacteria; kingdom Pseudomonadati; phylum Planctomycetota; class Planctomycetia; order Pirellulales; family Lacipirellulaceae; genus Posidoniimonas; species Posidoniimonas polymericola. Next base: position 293,931 of record NZ_SJPO01000004.1, read on the forward strand.
CCAATCCCCACCGACCGTCAGCCCCAACCGCGCAGCAGTTCACGCCAACTGCCGGCTTCCGCCGGCAGCAGCGCTGCCGATTTTGTCGTTCCATTCGCCCCCCTATTAGACCGCACCGGGTGGGCTACTTTCGACAACAATCCGAGGAGAAGAACGGAACCGCGACCGACGAGTTGCCCAACCTGAAGAAGCGGCTGTGGGAGGGGTCTGCGACCCCGATTTCGCTCGAAAGTGGAAAGAGGGTATTAATGCAAGAGACACGGCCACGGATGATGTAGGCGCCAAGGGGACCGTTCTTCTTGTGCCCTCTCGTGGCCATCCCAACGACCGAAGGCGCAAGCGTCATCAGCCGCTGGGAGTTGTCCCACGGTTCTGGCCAACCAGTCACGCCTCTGGGCAACTAGTCACGCCGAACCGGACGCTAACGCGTTCCGGCTGATGGCTTCTGGTAGGCCCTAGCACACGAGAGGATGCCTCCTCACTGCGGCAATCGGCGTCGAAGACGGCTCCCACAGTTGCTCGAATGCCGCAAGCCTGCGCCCTCTAGCGGCTGCGGGCGAACTCCAGCGTCGGCAGGTTGTGGTCGCCGCGGAGGATCTCGCCGCCCAGGCGCTCGATCTCGAACGAGCGGACCCAGCGGTCGTTGTCGCGCAACCCGTGGGCGACCTGCGTCACCGCGTTGATCAGGCCGTACATCGAGAGGTCGCCCTCGTCGTCGAACGCGGCCTGGATCTGCGACTGCTCGTCGTCGTCGATCAGGCCCTGGGCGGCCAGGTGGCAGAGGAACTCGAACGGGGCGACGATCATCTGGTGCATGGTCGAGCCGAACCGCGCGGCGTCGATGTCCACGCCCTCGCCGCTGAACGCCCGGCCGATCACGTCCACCACCCGCCGCTGCCAGTCGCCGGGCGGCCGCTCAGCCGAACCGATGGTGAGCGTTTGGGTCTGGTCGCACTCCACCAGGGCGCCGTTCGCGCACGCGACGCGGAACACCCGCGAGCACGCCAGCGTGTCGCACACCGAACGCTCGGAGTTTTGCAGGTAGAAGCCGGCGTTGACCTCGTCGCCGCCGACGAGGTTCCTGCCCATGTCCGGGGCGAGCACCGCCAGGTGCAGCCGCCCGTCCTGCTCGATGCAGTGGTCGACCATGACCCGCCACGGGAGCTCCTGCAACTTATCGGCGACCAGGTCGAGCAGCTCGAGGTTGTCGATCGCGGTCTCGGCGATCGACCGGCGCCGCTCCGCCAGCGCCGCGCGGATGTCGGCCCGCCCGACGTAGTCGTGGTCGCGGGTGCGGGTCGAGAACGGCAAGAGGGCATACTGCACGGCGGACTCCGTCGACAAGGAAACAGGGATCGACTGACGCGGCGGACACCGGGTGATTCTACACGGTTGCCCGCCAGAATGCCCGCACCAACCTTCGGACACTCTTTCAGACAACAGGTTCGCGTTCGCCGCGCTGGCTATTGCGAGACCCCTCCACCATCAGCCGCTGGGCGTTAGCCCACGGTTCTTGCCGCCCAGCCACGCCGAACCGGACGCTAACGCGTAACGGCTGATTTTAGGGCTCATTAGCGTCGATTAGTGTTCCCCAACACAACCACAGTGCACGCAACTTACGCGTCCTGCGGCCCGATCCACGTAAACGGGTTGTGGGCCACCTCCCACAGGTGGCCGTCGGGGTCGGCAAAGTAGCCGCTGTAGCCGCCCCAGAAGACCTTGTGGGGTTCCTTGATCAGCTTCGCGCCAGCGGCGACTGCCTGGTCGACCACGGCGTGCACCTCTTCTTCCGAGGCGACGTTGTGCGCCAACGCAAACGAGTTGAAGCCGCTCCCCTCGGCCGGCACCGTGGCGTCCTCGGCCAGCGCGTCGCGGCCGTACAGGCCGAGCCACGTGCCATTGAGCGTGAAGAACGCGACCGACGGCGGCGACTCGAGCTGCGGGAATCCCAGGCCACCGCGGTAGAAGGCGACCGAGGCCGCGAGGTCGCGGACGCCGAGCGTGATCATGCTGATGCGGGGCTGCACCGGGTCACTCCCAAGGATAGAGAAATGGAGACCTACAGCTTGCAGCACGACGACCAAACTGGTCGCGCTTCGCTCACTGTTTGACGCTCTAATCGCAGTCCCCTAGTATACTAATGTTTTCAACGCGACAGTATCGTGTGGCTGTTGGGCGCGATGGCCGGGCGGCGCCCACCCTCCCGGGGCGCGGTTGATCGGGGCGGCGGCTGCGATGTTGGCTACGCTCCGGCGGTGATGCCGGCTTACGCTCCGCGGTGATGCTCTTCGGGCGGCGATCGGAAACGCTGCGTAGAGCCGTTAACCCAGAAGCGGCGAGGTCAGTTTGTACCTTCTCAAGCTTTACGTCACGGACATCACTCCGGCCATCCAGCGAGCAATAGAAACCTTGCGGAGTTTCTGCGACGACGAACTGACCGACTGCTACGACTTCAAGGTCATCGACATCCGCAAGCACCCCCAGCTAGCCGAGGACGAACGCATCCTGGCCGTCCCGACCTTGATCAAGGAGCTGCCGCCGCCAATCCGGCGCGTGATCGGCGACTTGTCTGACCGAGAGCAGGTCTTGTTCGGCCTCGACCTACGCCCCAAGAAGCCCTCTTAGACCGGGCGTGCCTAAGCCCTAACACTACCTGAGGCCCGCCGTCTAGGCGTCACGACCCCCTCCCCTCAACTGCTTAGCGACTGGCGACACCGGACCGAATGAACAGCGACTCCAACGGGCATCCCAGCGATATCGTCGCCGATTCCGCGAACAACATCCCGCGGCTGCCAACCGGCATCCCGGGAGTCGACGCGCTGACGTTCGGGGGAGTGCCGCGATCGCGTCCCACCCTGGTTTGCGGGACCTCCGCCAGCGGAAAAACGGTCTTCTCAGTCCAGTTCCTGGCCTGCGGCATCCAGCACTACGACGAGCCGGGCGTGTTTGTCGCCTTTGAAGAAACCCCGCAGGATATCCGCGAGAACATGGCGGGGTTTGGGTGGAAGATCCCCCAGTGGGAGCAGGACGGGACCTGGAAGTTCGTCGACGCCGGGCTGCTCCCCGACGAGGAAGAGCACCTCGTCAACGGCGATTTCAACCTCGAGGGGCTCCGCACCCGGATCCGGCACGCGGTCGAGAGCAGCGGCGCGAAGCGGGTGGCGCTCGACTCGCTGGCCGCCATCTTTACCCGCTTCCCGAACCCGGGGGTCGTCCGCCGCGAGCTGTTCCGCATGACGTCCGTGCTAAAGGAACTCGGGGTGACGTCGCTGCTGACAACCGAACTGCTGCAGGGCGATGAAACCACAACCCGTTTCGAGGTCGAGGAGTACGTGGCGGATGCGGTGATCGTGCTCCGCAATCGGCCCTCGGTGGCCCGGCGTCGACGCACGATAGAGGTGCTCAAGCTCCGCGGCGGGCAGCACAAGACCGGCGAGCACGCGTTCTCCATCACGGCCAACGGCGTGCACGCGATCCCGGTCGGCTCGATGGCGCTGACCCAGCCGTCCACCGACCGGCGGATCACCTCGGGCTCGGCCGAGCTCGACAAGATGTGCTCCGGCGGTTTTTTTCAGGACTCGGTGAGCATCGTCTCGGGAGCAACCGGCACCGGCAAGACTCTCACCGCGATGCAGTTCCTCAAGGGCGCCGCCGACAGTGGCGAGCGGGCGCTGTTTCTCGGCTTCGAGGAGAGCCGCCCGCAGCTCATCCGCAACGCGAAGAGCTGGGGCATCGACCTCGAGCGCATGGAAGACGACGGCCAGCTCCAGATCCACTGTAAGCTCCCGGAGTCCGTGAGCCTGGAGCACCACCACGTCGAGATCAGGCAGCTGCTCGATGAGTTCGAACCGCACCGCTTGGTGGTCGACAGCATCACGGCGATGAAGCGTGTGTCGGACGAGGAGTACTACCGCGACTTTGTGCTCGGATTGACTTCCCTCATCAAGCAGCGGCAGGTGGCCGGCCTGTACACCTCGACCACCGACGAGTTGTACGGCGTGGCGACCGTAACCGAGCAGAACATCTCCACCCTGACCGACGCCATCATCCTGCTCCGCTACGTCGAAGAGCCGGCCGGCGTCGCGCGCGGAATAACAGTGCTGAAGATGCGTGGCTCGGGCCACGACAAGTCGGTGCGGCGGTTTGAGATCACTAGCGAAGGAATGCACATCCAGGAGCCGTTCAACCACATGAGCGGCATCCTTGGGGGAAGGGACGCCGATGCATGAGGAATCTGGAGGCGACTCAATCGATCTCGCCACAACGCTGGCCGACCTGAATATCGCGATCGCCGGCAGCGACTACCAGACAACGTCTGCCGTCCGCGGTCAGCTCATCGACGCCGGGGCGCTGTCGCACAGGCTGCTGGTCTGCAAGAGCCGTCCGCTCGGCAGCCGCGATTGCGACATCGCCCTGCTGTGCGTCGACTCGGCTAGGCAGAGCGAGGCCCACTACTGGCTCGACGAGCTCGCGGACTGCGACTACCCGGTGGTCGTCCTCAGCGACCGGGTGGCGGCGGACGTCATCTCGTCTTCGCTGGGCGGCACGGTCGACGACTACATTACCTGGGACGAGAACACCCCCTCGCTCCTCCGCCGCGGCGTGCTGCACGCGGTCGATCGGCACGAGCTGCGTCGCGACATGCGGCAGCAGAACGAGCGTCTGCTTAGCGTCGTGAACTCGACCGCCGACGGAATCTTGGTCGTCAACGATCAGGGCGCGATACGCTTTGCGAACCCCGCCGCGTCCGCCATGCTTGGTCTACCCGCAGATGATCTGATTGGCTCGCCGTTCGGCTTCCCGGTCGTAAGCGGCGAGCACGCCGAACTCGAGCTGCGTCGCCCGGGCGGGGAGTCGCTGGCGGCCGAGCTCCGCATCTCGAGCATCACCTGGGAGCACCGCGGCGCGCTGCTGATCGCCCTGCGCGACATCAGTGAGCGGAAACGCATCGCCGAGCAGCAGCGTCGGCACCACGAGCGGGTCCGTCAGCTCACCAACGAGATCAGCCGCTCAGAGGAACGCGAGCGCCGCCGCCTGGCAAGGGTACTGCACGACGACCTGCAGCAGCTGCTGGTCGCCGCACGGATGTCGGTCAGTGCCGCTAGCAAGAGCGCCGAAGTCGAAGCGATCCACCGCGAGCTCGAACATACACTCGAGCTGCTCGAAGAGTCGGTGCGGGTGTCGCGCTCGCTCACGTCAGAGCTCACCCCCACGGTGCTCGACGACCTCGGGTTGGGACCGGCGTTGGAATGGCTCTGCCGGCTGAACAAGGAACGCTACGGGCTCGATGTCACCCTATCCGGCGATTTGAAGATCCAGGCGCCCAGCGAGGACCTCCGTGGCTTCCTGTTCCAGGCCGCCCGGGAGCTGCTGTTCAACGCAGTGAAGCACGCCGCGGGCGCGCCGGTGACGGTCGACGTCTCACGGCTCGACCACGGCCACATTCGACTCGAAGTCCGTGACAGAGGGCCTGGTTTCGACCCGCGGACACTCGACCAAGTCGACCTCGACGCAGGCGGCTTCGGGCTGTTCCACATGCGGCAGCGGATCGAGCACTACGACGGCTGCATGCAGATCGAGAGCCAACCGGGATCGGGCGCACGGTTCATCATCACCGCCCCAATCGAAGCGCCAAGCGAGGCCTCCCCCGCCGACCGCGAACGGCCAGAGCCTTCGGCGACGACCCTGCGGCGGGTGGTGCTGATCGACGACTCACGCGCAGTCCGCCACATGTACTCGCGCCTACTCGGCACCGAACACGGCGTCGAAGTGGTCGGCGCAGCCGCCACAGGGCTGGAAGGCCTGCGGATGGTCCGAGAGCTCACGCCCGACGTGGTGCTATCGGATATCTCGCTACCCGATATCGACGGACGCGATCTCGTCGCACGGCTACGCCAGGAGCACCCGCAGGTCCGGGTAGTCGGGTTGTCGATGCACAGCCGAGAAGACGTTGCGGCGTCGCTCCTCGCCGCCGGCGCCGCGGCCTACGCGCGCAAAGACGAACCGCTCGAGACCATCGTCGAGGCGATCATGGGCCGTTAGAGCTCTGGCCCGGGCGCGTCGAGAGGCA